>PMCP01000082.1:0-31702 GCA_003155415.1 Gammaproteobacteria bacterium
CACCCCCGCCCAGTTGAAGATACTTGCCAGGTCCGTGGAGGCATTGAAATGAAGAGCTCGGATTTCGAGAAGTTGCTCAAGGGTCTGACCGAGGCCGGTGAGATCGTGCGTGGCGAGCGCGCACCGGCGCGCGAGACGGTCGTCGATGCGACCCTGGTCAAAGCTATCCGGAAGAAGACGGGACTGAGTCAGCGTAAGTTCGCCCTGCTTCTTAGCATCGAACCCTCAACGCTTCAAAATTGGGAACAAGGCCGCCGAGAGCCCCAGGGGCCTGCGCGCGCCCTGCTGCGCGCAATCCGCAATGACCCGAAGAACGTCCTGAAAGCTTTGGCGTCCTGAGCCTCAAACCCGGAAATTCAAGCTGCCGTTTCTCGTTCGAATCCTCAATTTCTCCGCTGGGTAACTTTGCGGGTAACGCACTGGACGCGCCGACAAGCCGCCCTTTCCCATCAATACCTTGCGCGCGAAATTCGAGCCCTCTCCTGTGCAGCATTTTTTCTTCTATTTTTCATATACTTAGATAATTTATCCAAGAACGTTTCGAATACGCTTCCCGCTTGACGATTCTCGCCAGGCTGCTGCGCGAGCCACGCTCAGATTTTCCGATCGTCTCGAAACTGTTTTTGCGATGACTCGAGCGTCATTGGCTCTTTATCAATGCGCGCGCCGTCGCATATCTGATGGCCGGATATCTCGTGGCGAGACGGGATCGAATCGCAATGCGGGATGGCCGCGCGATCAAGAGGCCTTGTGCGCCCAGGGCCGGCCTCAAGTCGTTTGCCAACGCATCCATCGCCATTGCAGTGATTGAAGCCGCCCAGCGCATTCGCAAGCGGAAGTACTCGTCCGGCCGGGAACGCCACGGTTGCGCCGTGTTACTGAAGCCGCTCTGGGATCGAGCCCGCGCATCGTCCAGTTACAGGACACGCCACCAGAATTCTAGTCGATCGCGTCGTGCACGCTATCAGGACTCCGTTCGCGGAAGCGAGGCGCCGTTTCACGCAGGCCCAACGCCGTCAGGCTCCCCGCCAGGGCTAGTCCCAGAAGTCCCCACAGCGGCGCCTCAAGGCCCATGCGGTCGGCAGCGTAGCCACTCGCCAGGGGCGCCAGTACACCACCCAGCACTTCACTGCCGCCCATGCACAGACCCAATGCGCTGCCGACATGAACTGCCGCAACGCTCTCGGCAGGTATGGTCGCCATGAACAGCGGCATGATGCCGGTGAACGACCAGCCCACGAAGAAAATGGCGGCCAGTCCCCATACCGGACCTGTGTAGAACAGCGCACCCAGCGGCAGGATCAGCGCGAGCACCGGAATCGCGATCATCACGGGCCGCCGGCCGATGCGATCGGAAAGCCCGGGAATGGCAAAGGAGTACAGCGTGGCGGCGATCCCCAGAACGCCCATCAACCAGCTCATGGTCGCCGCATCGAAGTGGCGCACCTGGACAAGGTAGAGCGGCATGAACGCCCAGGTGACGACCAGATAGGCAACGAACGCGATGCTGATCATGACGCAGCGTATGACGTTGCCGTCCGCCAGTACGGACCGCAGTCCGGCCTTCTGCGGACTGCCAGGCGATTCAACCCGTTTCGCAGGCGCTTCCTCGCGGATCATCAGGATCATCAGCACGGCAGCCAGCAATCCGGGCGCACCGGCCAGGAAGAAGGCGTGGCGCCAGCCGTAGGCGGTAGCGAAAGCGACAAGCACCACNNGCCAGGCCGCGTCGACGTGCGTCTACCTGGGACGCAATCAGTGACTGGCTCAGCGGCATGATGCCGCCCTCTGCGACACCCATCAGCAGTCTGGTTCCCAGCATGAAGGCAAAACTCGCTGCAAGTCCGGAGCCGAACGAGCACAGGGCGAAGAGAATCGTGGAGATCACCAGCAACCGCTTGCGCGAACCGAACCGGTCTGCCATGGCGCCGACACCGAAGGCTGCGATCGCCCAGGTCAGCGACAGGCCGCCGGACAGCATGCCCACCTGCGTGTTGCTGAGCCCCAGCTCCGGTTGCACGAAGGGCATCAGGAAACTCAGCGCGTTTCGATCGAACAGCACGAACCCGAAGCTCAGGCTCAGCAACGCCGTCAATCGCCATTGATAGGCAAGTGATCCCGCAGGCTGGCTGTTCACGAGTGGCGTAGTCATCCCCTGACCTCAGGCGACTGGCACATGCGCCCCGAAGCGCGACAGAACGGTCCCCGTCCATCCCATGATCGCCTTGGACCGGATCTTCCATTCGCCGCCATCCTTCACAACCACGTCACGAACGTGACCACACCAGTGCAGATGGGGTGGCGCGGGCGGTCGATTGATCGTCGCCCAGGCGTAAGTGCGCACCACCCAATGTTCCGGCCGCCCCAGGGGATCCGGCTCGAATACGAACTGCGCCATCTGATGCTGATGACCGGGAAAATCCACGCGCTCATGAAACTTCAGCACGAGCTTGCGGATCTCGTCCCGCCCCTGCCGGACCTCCAGCCCGCCCTCACGGGTTTCCTCGGTCGCCTCGGCATCCACGGTGAACAGCGCAACGTAGCCTTCGGTGTCACCCGTATCGAGTGCCCAGCTGTAGCGCGCATAGAGTTCGTAGATTTCCAGGCGATCCTGGACTGAAGGTGCGTTCATTTCCTACCCCTCTTGATTCCTGTCCACACATCGTAGCTGCTCGCCCGGGCCCGACTGCATTATCCGAGGAAGCGATAGCGGAACGTGCCTCCGTCACGCAGCACGCGACCAGCCGACGGGTCACGGAAATGGGCCGGGAAGCAGACCAGCGTCTCGTCAGCCGCTCGTGCGAGGGTACGCAGGCGGGTCTCCCGGGCCATCTCGGGATCCGTATCGAAGGACATGGTCAGTTCAGGGCGAACCAGCTGCACCGGATGGTGGACCACGTCTCCCCAGAAGATCGCCCGCTCGCCCGCACTCTCGGCAAGCACCGAGAAATTGCCCGGCGAATGTCCGAAGGCGGGCTCAAGCCACACTCCGTTGCCGATTTCGCGATGGACGGCGATATTCGCCTCGACCAGTTCTGCCCGGCCTGCCTCGTATACGGGCAGCACCGAATCGCGGAAGGCGCGCAGGTGGTCGTCCTCCACCTCCTGTTTCCCGAAATGCTCGAAATCACGACGCGAAAAGAGGTAACGGGCGTTGGAGAAGGTCGGCACCCACTTGCCATTGTCCAACCGCGTATTCCATCCGACATGGTCGAAATGAAGGTGGGTGCACAACACCAGATCGATATCGTCGGTCGAGAGATCCAGCGCGGCGAGATTGGCGAGGAATGGAGTCTGCACGCGATCGACATCGGGTATCGAGCGATGCTTGTGATCACCGTTGCAGGCGTCAACGAGCACCGTGAGACCATCCACCTGGAGCACATAGCTGTGCATGCTCATCATGAAGGCCGATTCCGCGGCAGTCGCGCCGAGGGTCTCGTCTTGGTACCAGGCCGAGAGGCGGCCGAGATCGGCAGGAGTGACGCCCGAGAGGATCAGCGGCATGGGTGGGCCGCTTTCCATCTCAAACAACTTGCGAACCTTGAGCCGCCCCAGTGTCACCGGATTCAATGGTCAGTCTCCTTTTGCGAGAGACGCTCGCATTCGCGAAGCGCTGTCGCACCGACCAAGGCCTCGGCGATTTGCCTGTGCCTCGCGCAAACGATCGAGGCCCACTCGGGATGCGTGAACGCGTAGAGATCCCCGCGCTTGATGGCAGTCAACAGGACATCGGCAACGGCGTCGGCGTCGATCCACCGCAACCCGCCACCCTCCTCCAGTGCTTCAAGATCGCGGTCCACGAAGGCGCCGCCCGCCAGCTCATTCGGGCGGTTGCGTTGGCTCGAGCCGAGCTTCGTACTTACCGGCCCTGGACACAGGATGGTCAGCCCGACCTTGGACCCGTCAGCCTTGAGCTCGAGCGCGAGTGATTCCGACAGCGCTACCACGGCGAATTTTGAAACAGTGTAACCGCCGAGACCGGGCGTGGCGTGAAAGCCGGCCACCGATGCCGTGTTCACCAGGTAGCCTCCATCGGGATTCGCCTTCAGAAGCGGCAGAAAGGCTTTGATGCCGTGGATGACACCCCAGAGATTGACGCCGAGCAGCCAGGCCCAATCCGACAGTGACATGTCGGCGACGCTTGCGGTCGATGCGACACCCGCGTTGTTGCACACCAGGTGAACGCCGCCGAAGCGGCGCTTCACTTCGTCAGCGAGGGCCTGGACGCTTTCGTATGAGGCCACGTTCGTGCAGATGCCGACGGCGCCGGTTTCGGCGGCGGCCCTTTCGAGCGCCGACTGCTCGATGTCGGCGATGACCACCGTCATGCCCTGCCCGATCAGACGGCGGGCGATCGCCCTGCCAATACCCGATGCGCCGCCGGTCACGACAGCGACCCTTCCGGCGAGGTTGTCCATACCGGACATGCGAACCCTCGATGCTATTGAGCGCGATACGCCGCGCTGGCGCGAATGCGCGGCGCCGTCTCACGCAAACCCAGCGCGGCAACGCTGCCCACGAGTGCAAATGCCAGCAGCCCCCACAACGGCGCTTCGAGGCCAATGTGGTCTGCGGCGTAGCCGCCTCCCAACGGCGCCAGGACGCCGCCCAATATTTCGCTTCCGCCCATGCAGAGCCCGAGCGCGCTGCCGATGTGCGCCCGATCGACGCTCTCGGACGGCACCGTCGACATGAACAGCGGCATGATCCCGGTGAAGGACCAGCCCACGAAGAATATCGCGGCGAGCCCCCACGTCGGCCCGGAATAGAACAGTGCACCGATGGGCAGAATCAGCGACAGAACCGGGACCAGCGTCATGACAGGTCGACGGCCGATGCGATCGGAGAGCCCCGGGATGAGGAACGAATATAGCGTGGCCGCAATGCCGAGAATGCCCATGAGCCAGCTCATGGTCGACGCGTCGTAGTGCCGGACGTTGACGAGATACAACGGCATGAAGGTCCACGTGACGACGAGGTAGGCAACGAACGCAATGCTCAGCAACGCGCAGCGAACGACGTTGCCATCGAGGAGCACCGATCGCAAACCGCCGCTCGCCGCAGCGGCAGCGGCCAACGGCGCGGCGACGGGTTTCTGCTCGCGAATCATCCAGACCATCACCAAGGCCGCGACGAGACCGGGCGCACCCGCCAGGAAGAATGCGTGGCGCCAACCGTAAGCGGTCGCGAATCCGACGAGCACCACCGGTGCGACGAAGGACCCCATCAAGCTCGAGCCGAAGCCCTGCGTGATGCCCATCGCGATGCCGCGACGCCGCGCATCGACTTGCGATGCAATCAGCGATTGGCTGAGCGGCATGATGCCACCCTCGGCAGCACCCATCAGTAACCGCGTTGCCAGCATGAAGGCGAAACCGCTGGCGAGCCCCGATCCGAACGAACAGAGGGCAAAGACAGCCGTCGAAAGTATCAACAACTTCTTGCGCGACCCGAACCGATCAGCGACGACACCGACGCCGAAGGCCGCGATCGCCCAGGTCAACGACAGCCCGCCCGACAATATGCCGACCTGCGTGTTGCTGAGCCCAAGCTCCGGCTGCACGAAGGGCATCAGGAAGCTCAACGCATTGCGATCGAACAGCACGAACCCGAAGCTGATGCTCAGCAGTGCCGTCAGTCGCCATTGGTAAGCAACCGATCCGGCGGGTTGCTCGATGGCCAGCGGAGTGCTCATGTGCTAGCGGGAAGCATCGGTAGCACGCGCCTGGAAGCGCGACAGAACAGGCCCCGACCACCCCATGATCGCCTTCGAGCGGATCTTCCATTGGCCATCGACCTTCGCCAACACATCACGAATGTGCCCGCACCAGTGAAGGTGCGGGGGCGCTGGCGGACGATTGATCGTCGCCCACGCGTAGGAACGGACGACCCAGTGCTGCGCGCGACCGTGAGGGTCGGGTTCAAACACAAACTGCGCCATCTGATGCTGATGACCCGGAAAATCCGCGCGCTCATGGAACTTCAGGACGAGCTTGCGGATTTCGTCGTGCCCCTTGCGAACCTCGATCCCGCCCTCGCGCGTTTCCTCGGTGGCCTCCGCGTCCAGCGCAAAAAGCGCGACGTAAGCGTCGGTGTCCCCGGTATCGAGTGCCCAGCTGTAGCGTGCGTAGAGCTCGTAGATCTCCATGCGATCCTGGGCTGAAGGTGCACTCATATCCTGCTCCGTCCTGTTTAGCAAAGACTCGGTTTCCGAAATACGGATAGTACGGATAAACGGGGGCTCTCGTTCTCGCCGGCCGAACCCGCGAACGCCATGATGCGCCCCATCACCACGGTAACGCTTCGCCGTCGTAAAGAAGAAATCTGCCGGTGTCCGCGAGTCCGAGGCCAGTGATTGTCTCTATCATGTTGCGGACCGAGAACTCGGTGGAGATCATGCCTGGGTACGGTTGGCCGAACCGTACGTTCTTCTCCGTAAGCACGGCGCCCGGGTGAAACAACACTACGCTGATGCCATCGGGCCTTACGGCTTCCGCCACGTTCATCATCGCGCGATTCAGCGCCGCTTTGCTGGCACGGTAAAACGTGCCAATGCTTCCAGGGAGCGGCTCCGTGAGCGATCCATTCGTGGAGCTCATACAGACGATCTTTTTTTCGTTTCCCGCTTTCAGATTCGCGTGCAGCGCTTCGGTAACCAACAAAGGCCCGCGAACATTCGTTGCAAAGATTCGGTCAAAAAGTGCGAAGCTCAGGCTTCCGAAATTCTGGGTGTCCAGGCTCATTTTATCGTCGTACGCCACAGCGGCGTTGTTAATGAGCACGTCGATCGGCGCACTTTCGAGCTTCCCCACGAAAGCCCGCACGTGCGATTCGGAAGTCACATCGAGCGGCTCCAGCCGGATACGGGATGAGTGCGCGGCAGCCTCCGCGAGCGCGGACGGCGTAGCTTCATGACGGTGCGTGGCAAGCACGTCCCAGCCGAGCGCGGCGTACTGCTTAGCGAACTCCAGTCCAATCCCAGAGCTCGCCCCCGTGATGAGCACCGTTGGCATGTCGTGTCTTCCGCGTTTTGCTTCGCGAAACTAGCAGTAATCCTTCGTGCATGGGAAGGCGTAGACGGTGCTTGCCGCACCCGGTGCCTGATCGAACAGCGGAATGGCGAGGCAGCCCCCCCAGACCACCCGAGAACCCATTGCGACCTCACCCGTAGTTACAAATTCAATCTGAGATTGGCTTCGAACATTGACTGTTTTTTTACTAATAGTTAATAATTGCCGAACCGCCGGTTCATTGCGACAACGCGGTTTCGCGGGGAGAACTTGCGCATCTGACCTCCCTCTTTGCGGATAGCGTGAGCTCTTCTCGCGAAGTTGACCCAAGGCCGCGGCCCCGGACACGGTACCCCCCCCCACCGCTGATCCGAGGTCGCGGCCCTGGACACGACAGTCACACCCAACCACGGCCAAGAATCGCAGCTGACGCCGTGATGAGCACACCGCATGACCGACCTACACGACCATCCATCGCTGCTCGGCATCGCAGCGACCCTTGCGGCCTTCGTGCTGCCGTTCAAATCGCCGAAAATGTTGCGCTCCGCAACGATGATCGAAGCGAACGAGGCCCGGACCATCCTTTCCTTCGTGTTCGTCTTCGCGTTGATGGCGGCGTGCTACCTATTTTCAAGCGGCAGCAGGGCGCTGTCGTCAAAACGCAACCGATGGGGCCAGAGATCGTTGCAACAGGCGAACTCAACGTATTGTCGTAATTTGCTCGGCAGCATCTCGCGGCCAGCGGTCATTCGAGGGGGGAATCCGCAATGAAGAAGATCGACGGTCTCAGGGCGTGTGCTTTGGTTCTTCTATTCGCCGCGGCAGCAGCCGCGCAAGCACAGGGCCAACGCCGCGGGCTTCCGGTGCAACCGCTCGCGAACGGGCCCTTCGAGTACATGACCGGCGAGCCCATGAAGATCCGCGTCCAAGTGCTCGCGCGCGGGCTCGAGAAGCCATGGAGCCTGGCGTTTCTGCCCGACGGCTCCATGCTCATCACCGAGCGGCCGGGCCGCGTGCGACACTTTCGCGACGGCAGGCTCATGCCGGACCCGATTCCCGGTGTCCCCGCGGTGCGCTTCAGTCTTCTCGGCGGCTTATCCGATATCAAGCTGCATCCGGACTTCGCGCACAACCACTACGTGTATCTCACGTACGACAAGCCGATGGGAGACAACGGCGAGGTGCTCACGGTCGCGCGCGCCGTGTTCGACGGCCGCGCACTCAAGGATTTGAAGGAAATCTTCACCGTCGAAGGCGCGACGAGCATGTCACGCATGCTGTTTGCGCCTGACGGCAAGCTGCACGTGAGCGTCTACGGCGAATCCCACGAGATCGCGCAGGACCCAATGGAGTTGAGCGGCAAAACACTGCGCCTCAACGACGACGGCACTGTTCCCACGGACAATCCCTTCGTGGGGCGCAAGGGTTACAGGCCTGAAATCTACACGCTTGGCCACCGCAGCCCCGAGGGCATGGTCTGGCACGACGGCAAGGTTTGGGAAGTAGAGATGGGCCCGAACGGCGGCGACGAGGTGAACATACTCGAGCCGGGCGGCAATTACGGCTGGCCGTACGTGAGCATGGGCCGCTCCTATGCGGGGCCGTATCAAAGCGACAAGTTCAAGCGCGAAGGCATGATCGACCCCGTCGTCTTTTGGGTGCCTTCCATCTCGACCACGGGTATGGCGTTCTACACGGGCAACAAGCTCGCGGCGTGGAAAGGCAACCTCTTCGTCGGTGGCGTGCGCTACGGCGAGATCCCGGGCACAGGCTCGCTGTCGCGCGTGGTGTTCAACGAGAACATGGAAGAGATCCGGCGTGAAGCGTTGTTGACCGATCTACGCCAGCGCATCCGCGATGTCCGCCAAGGGCCCGACGAGCTCCTCTATGTGCTCACGGACGAGACGGACGGCGCAATGCTGCGGATCGAGCCGGCGGAGTAATCCACACGGGGTTCTGCCTGCCGCGCCCTCCCCGCTACGGAGACTCCTCTCGGCGCGTCATTGAGTTGAGCTTACTAATCTAGGAGAAGGCTGTGAAAGTGTGGGGGATTGTCGCGCTGACCTTTGCGCTGACCTGTTCCGGTGGATTCTCGAGCGATGCGATCGCTCAAGCACCGAGCGCCGCTGCAACGATTCGAGGCTCTTGGATCGCCGACATGGACGGCGCGCACTACCTATACATATTCGCCGTTGAAGACAAACAGCTCTCAGGAGTTGTGTGCACGAAGTGCTACAACCTCGACAACCTCACTTTCGTAGCGGACGGCAAAGTCGAAGGAGATACCTTTTCCTTTACGCTCGTCCATGAGACGGCAGACCGAAAACCTTACCGCGAAAACTTTCGCGGTAAGCCCGCCGGAGGCCAAATTGCCCTCACGGTATCGCGTGACGGAGGCAAGCGGCCCGCCGAGATTACGCTGAAGCGCCCCCCTTCCAGAGTCGCCGAGATCTTCGCTGCGGATAAAGCGGGAGGTCCGCGCGCGCCGGCCGAGTCATTTGTGGGGACTGGGCCTTCGGAGCCGCTCACGCCGCAGAACGCGCTCGGGGTGTGGAGATCGCCGGTGGGTTCCACCGCGTATCTCTTCAAGCAAGTGGGTGATCGCATCATGGGCATTGCATGCGACTCCTATTGCGCAGACGGTTCGTACTCGGCGTTCATTTCGTCCGCCACGATCACCCGCAACACGTTCTTGGCGAGCATCGTGCACGCGGATCAAACCGGAGAACCCTACGCGAATCTCCTCACTCTCTATCTATCGCAGGGTCGGATGAGCGGCACCTATGTCGATACTCGCCGCCCTGAAAAGCGGGTCATTCATGTGATGGTCCGCCAAAACGACCCGGCGGTACCCGACGACGCGTTCTGGCGCGGAGCCTTCTGACGACGCTGTAACGAACATGAGCGCGCCCGGGTCCCTTGCGCTTGGCGCCCATCGATCGATGGGCGTCCTTCCTGTCACTTAGGCTGGGATCCGAAATCGAAGATATCGGCTTCCTGCGGCCGCTTCATTCCCTTTTCCCAGTATTTCTCCCAGATCCGCGCCCACGGCCGGTTATACATGTCGGGCACATCGAAAGAGATCGTGGCCGGCGGCGCGATCGGAGTCGCACGCCCGTTCTGCGGGAAAATCGTTTGCACGCACTCCACGAATACGAACGGATCGCCCGTGTCGAAGTCACCGAGCTTGTTGAACTCCCGTGTGATCCGGACCGGTTGGAGGAGCGCCTCTGGATCGTAAAACACCGCTTCGTGGCGAATCCCCTTGAGCTCCTTGCTCTTGGCGTCGCGGATCGGAGTGTAGATCTCGATGGTTTGCATTTTTCCCGAGAACTCGAAGTTGCCGTGCGACATCCAGCCCTGGATGTTCGACGTCCAGGTGATCAACGCTTCGTTGTCCCAGAAGCCGATGGTTTCGCCATACCAGCGCGGTACCTCCGCGCCGAGGCGCGGCACGACGCCGTCCATCTTGAACTCACTGCCGATGTGGATGTCCGTGACGTAGTTGTCCGCGGAAGACGTCATGATTCGCACGAGCTTCTGTGACACCAGAAATTCGTGACGGAACGTGGCGGCGAAGTGAAACCGGCGCATGAAGCCCTCAGGCCAACAATACATACCAGGCCACTGCGGAACGCTGGTGTTGCCCTCATGGTATGCCTGCTGGACCATCCGCTTTTGATACTCGGGCGTGAGTAGAGAGACGATCGTGGAAATCTGGCTCCAGAGATTTCCATACCAGGTAAAGATCATCGGCGAAACCTGCTGATATACGCCGTCCCAATCGAGTGGCAAGGTCTCGCGAGTTTGTTTCGTGGGCCCGCCGTGAGCCTTCGTTTCAGCCAGCAGCGCCTCATAGTGCTCTTGAGCTGTCTTGAATGGATACGGGCTCAAGATCGAAGCGCGCGGATAGTCCCGATCGCAATAACCCCAAGCAGCCGTTTTCGGATCGTCGTTCTTGACGAGCGGTTCACTAAAAGAGGCGGTTGCGCCGCGTTGCTGCTCCAGGGCAAAGCTGCTGTTGCAGCGGTAGTAGCGCGGGTCGGTCCAGTACTTGCTGTCCTGATAGAAGTCCTTGCTCGTGAAGAGATCGACCGGCAACGGCGTTACGCCGGGCGGCACGCGGCCGTCGAACGCCGCCCCGATCTCGACGACTTTGCCGTCGCGCACGAAGCGATACGGCCCGACGACCGGATGTGAGCTGAAGAAGTCGACCGGCTTATCGCGCGTCGGGTACGGCAACGGTTGCAGCACCGGAGCGCCACGACCGACGCTTTGCGTCCCGGTCGTTTGCGCGCCAAGCGGCAACACCAATACGGAAGCCGCCACGCAAGCCGCTTTCACTAGCACGCGCATAGAATAGATTCCCAGCGAATTGCGACTCATGTTCCCGACGGTCTCAAGGAAGCGCGAACACGAATACCGCGCTCTCGGCGTTCTCGGGCACGACCTCGGGAGCGAACTTGCGGCCGTTCCTATGGACGTCGGATGAGCTCGTCGTCACCGCGACGTACTCCTTACCGCCGGCAGCGAACACCACCGGGTAGCCGCTGATCGGCGTGCCGAGATTCTTGTTCCACAGCACGTCGCCCGTCTTCTCGTCGTATGCCGTGAAGTTGCCCGCGACATCGCCGCCAAAGATGAGCCCGCCGCCTGTGGCGACCATGGACATCGCTCCCGCGCGCAACTCGCGCTTCCAGAGCACCACGCCCGTCTCGGCCGAGACGGCCCAGATAGTGCCCTGCCCTGTGGCGCCAGGTGAAAGCACCTGCTCCTGCTCGAGTCCGTACACGCGTTTCGGATCCCGTTGATCGTCCTGCACGCGGGTGTTCATGCACTGGTTCTGCATCGGCATGTACATCGCGTTGGTGCGCGGGCTGTACGCGCCGGCGGGCCAGTTCTTGCCGCCATTCATGCCGGGGCATACGAAGATCGACTCATCCTTGTGCGTGTAGACGCGCTCGGGATCGTCGGTGACCTTGCCGGTCGCGCCATCGATGGTCTTCACGACGTTTTGAAAGATCGTGGGCCGCGCCCACAGGAATTCGCCCGTCTCCCGGTCCAGCGTGTAGACGATGCCCGTCTTGCCCGGAATACCGGTGATGACCTTGCGCTTCTCGCCGGGCTTTAGGCGCGGGTTGATCCACGGAACGTCGCTCGCTTTCGGTGCGACAGCGGTGTCAACCAGCAACCGCTCGAACGGATGATCGAGGTCCCAATGATCGATGAGATGCTGGTAGTACCAGACGATCTTGCCGGTCGCGGGATCGAGCGCGAGCGTGGACGCATGATAAAGATGCTGCATGTCCTTGCCAGCGAGCTGGAACTTCGGCGCCGGAATCGTGACCGACGTGCCGATGTAGATCTTGTTCAACGCGGCGTCATAGCTCGGCACCATCCACGTTCCGACGTGCCAGCGCTGCTCCATCGGCACGTCGCCCCAGGTTTCACTGCCGGGCTCGCCCGGCTGCGGAATCGTGTGCGTGCGCCAGAGCTCTTTGCCGGTGGCAGCGTCGTGCGCCGTGATCACGCAACCTTCGAACGTCGCGTCCGGCTGGCATTGGCGTCCGGTGATGACCTTGCCGCCAGCGATCAGCGGGCCGGCCGTTGCGTGTGCGCGCACCGCGGGGGCATGCACGGGCGTTTCCCACACTAGCTTCCCCGTGCGCGCGTCGACGGCGTAGATCTGGTTATCGCCGCCCGCATCGATAAGCGTGGTGCCCCAGATCGCCATGCTGCGATTGGTGCCGCCCATAATCCCTTCGGGGAACTGCCGCTTGTACTCCCAGAGCAGCTTCCCGTTCTTGCCGTCGAACGCTTGGATGTAGTCGCCGCGGTTCGGCAGGTACATCACGCCGCGGTACACGAGGGGTGTCGCCTCTTGCGGGCCCGAGCCCATCGGCGCGGTCCAGACCTGCGTGAGCTTCGCCACGTTGCGCTTGTTGATCTGTTCGAGCGGGCTGTAGCCCCACCCGTTCTGCGTCCGGCGCCAGTGCAGCCAGTCGCCGGGCGCCGGGTTTTGCAGCATCTTGTCGGTGACGGGGACGAACTCGTCGTTGCCTGCTCCGGCGGCCGGCAACGCGCCGACGAAAGCGAGAGCACAGGCCAGCCAAGTCAAACGGTGCATGTGTCGGACTCCAAAGCTGAAGCGGTTGATGAGGAACGCCGGGAACCGAATTCGCACAAGGGTCGGATGCAGCAAGGCCGAAATCAATCGCGACCGAGCCCCGCAAACCCCTCCCTGTTCCGCGGACCAGTCATGCAACTCCAAGAGACTGAGAAAATTGGCAGCGAACGGGCCCAATGCCTATTCGCTCGGACGCCTCACTCTTTGGGCTCTGGTAGCGGCTCGGCGCCAATGAGCGTGTGCCCTTCTACCGAATCACAGTGCATGCCGACTGCCGGTCTCTGGTGCTCGGGGCACTTGAAGATACCACCCTCGCGCGTACCCGCGCTGATACCGCTACGCAGCGGATGCAGCCCCACGCTGAATATCGTGCCCGGCGGGAACGCATCCACGCTGATGCCCTGCCGCGACATTGGTGCGGCGCCATCCATCTCGACGTTCCAGATGACAGGCTCGCCGCTCGCGTCGCGTTCGACGTTGTTGCGCTCCTGATTCATCGGCGCAAAAAAGATCTGCAAGTGATTTGGAGCGGGGTTGATGCGAGTGACCACACCTGTGAACACTTTAGTGATTTGCAGGTTGTACATCGCGAACGAATGGTGTCCATGGACGGGCATGGCGATTAGCGCTGCCGCGGCGACCGCGGCCGCCACGCTGCCCCTTAGCCCATTGCCGACGCTGAGTACCGCTCTGCTCTTCAGGGCAGCGTCCCTCGACTTCCTCGTCTTCATCGTCTGCGCGCCGCTCGTCGGACTCGTTGGCCTAGATTGGAGTTTGAGACCGCGGTCGGTCGCTCGACCGACCGCGGCTCAACATCCAGATCAGACTAGCGCATCAGCACTAACGCCCGAAGTCATGACGAAACGAAATGCCCAACTCTCGAGGTCGCCCCACTTGTGACGCGAGCGTGCCGCCGCCCAATGGGCGGTTGTCGAAGTTGTTCAGGATGTAGAACTCATTCGTCAGGTTGTTCGCGATCAAAGACACCGACCAGTCGGCGCGCGGCGTCTCATACGTGAGACGTGCGTTGGCCAGAACGTAAGAGTCGATCGTAGCGCCCGGAAGGAGCTGCTCGACCTTGTCCGTCCAGAACAGGTCGACCCGTGGCGTGAGACGCGCACCGTTCTTGAAAGTCGCGTGGTACGAGAACCCGGAGGACAGGTTTCGCTGCGGCTGACCCGGCGGAGCGCCCGAGGGCACGGCGGCAACGCAAAGAGTTGCGCCGCACGCGGTGTTCGGGTTCGGTGCACCCGCCGCAATGGCATTTGCGCTGTAGCTCAAATACCCCGCAGCGAAGTTCACGTCCCAATTCTTGCTGACGTTGGCGGTCAGCTCAGCTTCAATACCATCGATGATGGCCGGACCATTGACCGATATCGTGATCGGAATGTTGTTTGCATCGAGCCCGGACGTGGTACCCGCGACGCGGTTCTTGTAGTCGCTATGGAAGATCGCCGTATCGAGCCGCATCTTCGGGAAGGCTGCCTTGAACCCGATCTCATAGTTGACGAGCTCTTCCGCAGGTTGCTCGATCAGCTGAGCAGCCGTGAACGGCCGGCCGTTGAACGTGCTTGCGGTGTAGCCCGACGCACTAGTGAAGTACACCATCAACTTGTCGTTGATCCGGTAGTCCAGGCCAAGCTGCCAATCGGTCGAGTCGCCACCACCGTTCACGGTGGCAGTGAAGAAGTGGCTGAACGTGAACACCTTGTCGTCTTTCGAGCTGCGAAGACCGGCAGTCAACTTGAGCTTATCGGTAAGGCTCGTAACCGAGTGGAAGTACACACCCGTGTTCTTCGCCTCGTTGCGATCATCGACGTTGAAGATCAGGAAAGGCAACAGGATGTAGTCGATCGAGACGCGACCGGCGTTGTACTGACTGGCCTTCCAGTCGAACACACCGACCGTCCAGTCGAATCGGCCATTGAACGAGAGACCAGACAGATGGGCCTCCAGGCTTTGCTCATCGCTGCCGCTCGGCTGCCAGTAGCTGCTAATAGGCAAAGGGGAGTAATCGGTGTCCGCCGAGAACTCGCCGTCGACCTTGTGGTCGGCGACAACGACGCGCAACGCCAAATGCTCGGCCAGATCCCAATCGAATGCCGCGGACCAGCCGCTGTTCTTCGAAGTAGAGATCGGCGGGAACTGCTCGTTAGTCAGCAGATTGTTGAACGTTGCGAACGTCTCGTACGGGTTCTTGCGAACGAACCGCGAGTCGTACGCGATGCCCCACGCCGGCCCGATGACCGCGTTGTTGTACGTCACGAACGCTGCCGGGATGCCCGTCGTCGTGCCGGGCACCGTGTTCGCCAAGCCCGCGGGACTACCCACGGGCGTGGGATTACCCATGTCGCTCAGCCACGACGTCTGCGCATTCGAAGAGTCGTCCGCGTAGTGCGCCGTGAACGTCATCTGGAACTTGTCGTTTGCAACCCAGCGCAGCATCGCGCGCGCCGCCGTGACATCCTCGCCGCCGAGCTTGCCAATCACGCAATTGGACGCTTGCTTGCCTCCGCCCGGCTGTAGCGATGGAAACGAGAATGCGTTGTCAGCCGCACTACCGACGACGCCCCTTATGGGGCTGCCTGTGAGGGGTCCGGCCCCATCGGGGTCAGCAGTCCATCCGACCACGCCGTCGCCGATGCCCGCGTATTGCGGAGTCCCTTCCTTGATCATCTGGCATGTGAAGTCGAGCTGCTTCTGGTAACCCTCGCGGTGCTTCGATGCTCCGGAGAACCGGAGGAACAGCTTGTCGTCGATCAGCGTTTGATCGAACGAGCCCCGCAGATCGACGCGATTGAAGTCACCGAACGTGGCGTCTACATAGCCGCTACCGCCGCCTGCCGGCTTGTTCGACAAGACACGCATCGCACCGCCCATCGCGTTACGCCCGAACAGCGTTCCTTGGGGGCCGCGCAATACTTCGATTTGTCTCACGTCGAGCAAATCGAATACGGATCCGAATACCGACGAGTAGTAGACGTCATCGATGTACGTCGCAGTCCGCGGCTCACGGAAATAGCCATAGTCGCCTTGGCCAACGCCGCGGATGTAGATCTGGCTGGATCGCCCAAACTCGCCAGAGCCTTGGCGAATGAACGTATTCGGGATCGCGCGACCGATCTCGCTCGTGTTCGTCAGGCCCATCGCCGTGAGCTCTTCGCCCTTGATGGCAGTGATGGCAACGGGGGTCGTTTCGAGGCTTTCCTCGCGAAAGCGCGCGGTCACGACGACCTCTTCGAGCGCTGCTTTGTTTGCTCCGTCGTCTTGTGCGACGACTGCGCCTGGCGCAGCCATGAGCGACGTAACAGCAGCCCAAAGATACTTCACGCGCCGAGGCGCTGGATCCCGCTCGATCGACGGCCGCCCGGCGTTGACCTTGCGAGCTGCATTGAACGAAGCGCGAGAAAGAAACGTTGGAAGTTCAGCCATGGCCCCCCCATTGAACTGTGTAAATTGATTTAGATATTGGAATTCTTGACTGACTATAAAAATATATGCGAGGCTCCACGCCACTGTCAATCATGATTAGCTCATCATGTGAACAGTAATTAAGAGTTATCGGTGGCGCTGCATGGCGCGCAAGTCGCCCACGTTGCGTAGATTTCAAAGCACGAAATTCAAAACGAGGGGAGTGAAGTGTTTCAACGTTGGATATCGCAGTCTGTTGTTCTGGTGGCGCTGACTGCCGCCGTATTTACGGCTCAGAGCACTCGAGCAGACACGGTGCTCATCACCGGCGCTAACGCTGGTCTCGGCCTCGAATTCGTAAAGGAATACGCCGAGAAAGGCTGGGACGTGATCGCAACGCATCGTCGCTCGGATGTGCCAGAGTCCCTCGCAGCAATCGTCCGTGACCACCCGAAAGTTAAGGTCGAGCGCATGGACGTCGCCGACCTGGCAAGCATCAAGGCACTCGCTACGAAGCTCAAAGGCGTCCCGATAGACGTGCTGATCAACAATGCCGGCATCTATAGCGATCGCTCGGGATGCCAGACGGAGAACTGCGGCGGCAAGGCCGGCAAGCAGGCTCTCGGCAGCATGGACTACGATCTCTTCGACATGACCATGGCGATAAACGTCCGTGGGTCGATCGCCGTTTCGGAAGCGTTCATCGACAACGTCCGCGCCAGCAAACAGAAAAAGATCATTGCCATGGGTTCGACGAATGGGTCATTGACGCAACCGCTCGAGGGTTCCGGTGGCATTGCATATCGATCCAGCAAGGCGGCGCTACATCGGGCCATGCAGCTCGTAGCACTCGAGGAAAAGCCGCAAGGCGTCATCGTTGTGGTTATGCATCCCGGGGCGGTCCTTACGGATAGGCAGCTGAATCTATTTGGAGATGGCTACCCGGGCGTGATTTCTCCCGAGAAAAGCGTGAGCGGCATGATCAAGCAGATCGCGAGATTCACGCTCGACGATGCCGGCCATTTCATTCAGTGGGACGGTGCTGTCGCGCCATGGTGAAGCGAGCCTTCCACAGGCGGGCGCCACTATTGCGATCAGCCATTGCCGCGGCCCTCGCGTCTGCATTACTCGCCGCGTGTGCGCCGAATGAACCGCGGCGACCCTCCTTACAGGAAGACCTTGCTGCCATCAGCAACTTCAATGAGCGCTACTTGAAGGCGATCAACGAAGAGGATATCGATGCGCTCGGCAAGCTTACGGACGAAGGCCATATCCTGACGCCCCCCGGTGGGCGCCCTATTGTGGGAAAGGCACCCATCGTCGAGGTCACTGGCCGTTCATTTGCTCAGTTCGACGTCAGAGAAATGTGGATACCGGAAGAAACGCAGGTAGGAGGTGACGTGGCTTATCAACGTGGCACGTATGACCTCTTGATGACACCCAAAACGGGCGGTGAGTCACGGGCGGTCAAAGGATGGTTCCTGCGTATCTATCAGCGGCAGCCGAACGGCGAATGGTGGATGACTCGAGACATGTTCAACATCGACAACGCGCCGAAGAGCGGGCCGCGGGCCGAGTAGCGCCCAATTTTCGGGATCGTCGTAATGGTCAAAGAACCAGCTTCGACTCTCTTGCCAGGAATTCTCGTGCTGTCGGCACTCGTGCTCCATGCGCCGAACGTTTCGGCCCAGCGGGCACCGACGGTTTCCTCCGCTAGAGGTGCGCCGGTCGGCGTGCAGTACGACTATCCGCGTCGCGGAGATGGCTCGCCGTCTCAATCGGTTCAGCAAACCTACACGCAGTACCTTCTCAAATATCCGGTGGTGGGCCCGCTGCGATTCCTGGTCAAAGGCGACGGCAAAACCGCGGACAAAGTCATCGATCTCGGCGCTGCATTCGATGGCGCCGTGCCGCCGGGCGTCAAGCCACTTCCTGTCGATATATTTTCAACAAAGGACTTCTACCAAGACAGGCAGTACTGGAGCGACCCGCGCTACTTTCGTTGCAATAGTAGTTTTGGAATCGAACAGCAGCGTGGTGCCAGCCCGCTTAGCGAGACGACAATAACGGACAACCCAGCGAAACAAGCCGCTTGGGGCTACTGCGATCGGGACTATCCGCGCAAAGCGATCGTCAGTCCGTATGCGTTCAAGACGGCACAGGCACACTACGAGGCATTGCTAAAGGAGGCGCGCGAGCACGGTGGCCCGACCGAATACACCTACGCGACTCTCCCAAGCGACTGGACAGGCCGCTACGGCAGCACGAATCCGCAAACCGCGTTCGCGACGTGGTACAGCACCTTTCTAACCCAGATCCCGACGATTCTGTCCTTGCTCACGGACGAATATAAAACCCGCATGGTGCAGCAGCTTTACCACGAAGGCGTATCGAACGCGCCGCAATGGCCTGGTATGTACTGCTGGCCGGAAGGCTTCATGCGTATCTTTCACTGGGCGGGCACCGGGGCGCGCTACATCACTGTGACGCCGAAGCTTGTCCAGGTTTATTCGTCGTCGGCCGGCAACTTCCTCACCAACATCCACGTCGGCAGCAAATTCAACATGGAAGGCCGGGTGCCGCGTCTCGGTGACGATGTGCGGCAGTGGTACGGCGAAACGATAGGATTCTGGGACGGCGAGGCGTTGATCACCTGGACGTCGAACATTCAGGGGTGGATCTCACACGGCGAGTACGAGTTTTCCAGCCAACTGCAAACAATCGAGATCTACACGCCCGAGCGGACGAGTAACGGCACGCTCATGGGGCTCACTCATGAGGCCGTCTTCTACGACCCGGAGGCACTCGTCGAGCCTGTACGTATCGTGCGAAATTACGAGAGAGTGAGCGACTTCGGCGAAGGCTCACCACCTCAATACGTGCAATGCATTCCGCAGATCTTTCCCATCGAGGGCAAACCACAATCGGTTCCGCCCGGCACGGTCATCAAAGACTTCGAGGTTCTGGACATGTACAACCGTCCCTGGGCGCAGATCTGGCGTAAGTACTGGGAAAAAGACATGCATCCACCCGCCGAAAAAAAGGACATCTTCAAGTTCGAATAGCCTGCGTATGACAACCTGAACTAGATGACAACAGGGTGTCGGAACGCGAATGGAGATTTATGTCTGAGTTCCTGCGCAAGTTCTTTCGTATGGGCATTGCGGTCTGTGTCGCGTACAGCATCGCCACTTCAACGTGGGCCCAGCAGCCCGCGTCTGCTGGTCCTCGGGGCGTTCCGAAGCCACCGGATCCGGGTCCGTTGTTCTTCAATGAGCAGTGGCGGAATCCCAAGACCTACCCGGAGGGTGTGCTCCCGCTGACCAGCGTGACGCAGGAGGTCGTGACGACTCCCAATCTGCAGTTGAACGTCTACGATCCAAATGCGAAATACATTCCGGAGTACCGGAAAACTTTGCGCCCGGGTTCGTGGGCTTCCGACTGGGAGGGTCCGACCTGCCTTCGAATCTACGGCGTTGAGACGCCCGAGATCTGGGCAGGCTCGTGTGGGCAGGTGACGGTGACGCTACGTGACAAGAACAATTTCGTTGATTTATCGAACCGTGGTCGTGTCATCTGGCGTACATATGTCTCTGGCTTTCACGTGGCAAGACTCGTGGTGAAGCTGGCGGACGGGACGTTTCTCGTTGGCGACCCCGGCACCGGCACACCCGACGTCGCGCATATCGAGAACGAGGTCGTCTTGTCCTCGCTACGGTGGCTGAAGCTCGATATTCCGCAGACCGTCACACGCGGTACTTGGGTGGAGAAACCGGATCTGTCCAGAGTAGACGAGATCGGTTGGGCTCAGCTGATGCCGGGTTCGGGTCACGGCGTCGGTGGTTTCGTGGCCGTGTCCAAGTTTGAAGTATGGGGTAAGCCCGTTCCTCGAACGGAGGCGCCCTCACATTGAAGGTCCTCGGGGTCTCGACCGGGGACGGGAATCGGTCGCGAGCGGATCAGGCGACGGAAATTATTGCGATTACGCCGTTGACGCGCGGACGGACTCCGCGTTGAACTTGCCCGGACGCGAACCGTCCATGATCGTGGCGACCATCTTGCGGATAAACGCACGCGTCTCACGATCAGTGAATTCCCGTCGCGCGAGAAACGCGTGCATGGCTCGCGCCTCAATTGCGCCGATGACCAACTCCGCCACGGTCCTTGGATCACATGCGACTTCGCCACACCGTATCGCCTGCGTAAGCCATTTGGCTAGCGCGCGGCGAAGATGTCGCGGAGGCACTTCGGTGAGATTGTTGCCTACTTTATCTCTACACCCTGCGGCAAAGAGCGTGAAAGTCGGAGGCATTTCTTCCTTCGCGTAGACCGCGAGCTCCCAGAGGACGTCGCTTAGCTGTGCGTCGAATGGCGCCGTCGCGCGGTAACCCTCTTGAAAGGTCTTAAGGACCGGTGGATCAGGCGGCCACAACGCAGCGGCGATCAGCCGTTGTTTCGTGCCCATGCGAATGAATAATGTGGCCGTCGAGACGGCGAGCTCTTTGGCAACTGTGTGCACCGGCTCCTGAATCCCCTTCTCGAGAAATATCTTCCGGGCGGCTTTGATAATCTCGGCGTCACTGACCTCTCGACGTCTGGCCACTGATATCTCTACCTGAAAAGGATTGCGAAGGACTATAGCATGCAGCCTTTTGAATACTCGGATTACTTACAAACGACCTTCCGACGTTGTTGATGGGAACACGCCCATAGGTATGCAGTTAGTTAGCAATAGCGAAAACGACCGCATTACAGGAGGCCAGCGTGCAGAGAGCGCTGAGCGTGCCGGACGCCATCTCCAGGCTCAGATCTGGCACTGCGCGGCATCTCATTGCTGCGACGAACAGGAGTTTCAATGACTCAGGAAAGAGCGGAACGCGCGGATGTCGCAGCCATCGAGGATTACAACCGACGATTGGCGGCAGCGACCAGTAACGGTGACCTCACGGCGCTCGAGCAGCTGATCGCCGTCGACCACGTCACATTGCCACCCGATCAGGCGCCTGTCGTCGGACGGGACGCGAGCATTGCGATCATGCGTGACGCGCTCGAGCGATTCCGCGTCACGGAGATCCACCGCGCGACCAAAACAGAGGTCGCGTCGACACTCGCGTATCAATGGGGAGAATTCAGCGTGAGCCTGGTCGCGAAATCTGGAGGACAGACTATCTCGCGATCAGGCAAGTACTTGCGCGTCTATCGTCGCTGCGCCGACCGCTCGTGGATCATGATCGTCGACAGTTTCAGTGCGAATCATCCTGACGGGGGTTGGGACGAAATAGTCTCTGTCAAATAGGCGTCACTCTACGGGCTCGATCCTCATCATGGCCCCTGCGGCCTCGTCCGTAAGCAAGTAGAGTAACTCGTCGGGTCCCTCGCGCACGTCGCGAATGCGGTGCCGCAGATCTCCGAGCAGCGATTCGCGACGGACCTCCTCCATGTTCTCGTTGAACACGACACGCGACAACGACCCCGTGCCCGGGATCTCGCCGTAGCGCACACCGCCGACGAACAAGTTGCCCCTCCACGCCGCGAGGCGGTCACCCGTGTAAAACGTCATGCCAGTCGTCGAGATCGACGGCACCCAGACAACGACCGGGTCGATCATCCCATTGCGGTGAAACTTGTCACGTTGATAGGGTCCCGGGTACGAACGGCCGAGGCTCACGTACGGCCAACCGTAGTTACCTCCCGCCTCGAGGATGTTGACCTCGTCGCCGCCGTTCGGGCCCATCTCCACCTCCCAAATCTTCTGGGTACTTGCATGCCAAGCGAGACCCTCGGGGCTGCGGTGGCCGAGCGTGTAGATCTCGGGGCGGTAACCCTCGCGCCCCACGAATGGATTGTCCGCGGGTACGGTGCCGTCGTCGTTGAGCCGAAGCGTCTTGCCACTCAAACCCATCGTGTCCTGCGCCATGTCACCGGGTTCACCGTAAACGCTCACGTGTAGCTTGCCGTCAGGCGTAAAGAGCATGCGCGATGCGCTTGTCGCACCGTCAACGACGAAGATCTCCTTGAAATCTCTGAGCATGCCGCCGTCGAACACGCCACGCCCGACGGTGAGCACGGCGCCTTTTTCACCGCTCGGCTTGTCATAGGTGAGGTATACGTAGCGGTTGCGGGCGAAATCGGGATGCAGCGCCACATCGAACAGCCCGCCCACAAACGTGAAGCGCACTGCAGGAACACCCGCGATCGGCTCGGCCGACAGCTTGCCGTCGCGATACAACCGCAGACGCCCCGGCCGCTCCGTAATCAGGATCGACTCGTCAGGCAGGAAAGCCATGCCCCATGGATATTCGAGACCACGCGCAAGCACGTCGACGCGCACCTTCATGGGCTCGCCCGTCATGTACTCGAACGGTTGGTCAGGTAGGGGCGGAACCGGGATTCCGCGCCGAGGCGGGTCTTGCGCACCGGCCGGTACGGCGCCAACGAGCACCGCAAACAATGCAGCACCCCACAGCCCGAGATTTTTCGTCACGTTATTTCCCCCGAGTTCGGCGGTCATCGTATCCGGCACTTCTCAATAGTTACAATATTTCTCACTCATTCCTTGATTTTACTTCTGTATATCTATAACTCAAGTTAGTAATTGTCTTTACGACGACGCCCAGGACGCGGGGTCGCACCGCCATTCCGCCGCAGTCGTTTCCAGCACGCGCCCGAAATGGATCTCCAGCGCCTGGCGCGGCATCTCGGGCTATGATCCGACTCGCGCTCGCGAGCGGCGTGATCGTTCTAAATCGATGCCAGGCCGTGGAACTCAGACATCTACGCTATTTCGTTTCAGTCGCCGAAGAGCTCAGCTTCACGCGGGCCGCCGCCCGCCTTCGCACAGCCCAGCCGTCGCTGAGCCAGCAGATTCGTCAGCTCGAAAAATCGGTCGGCGTGAAGCTGCTCGATCGCAGCCGACACCACGTCGCACTCACCAATGCCGGGCGCATATTCCTGCAGCAGGCCAAGGATATTCTTACCCGCATCGAGCATGCCACGCGGCTCGCGAAACAGGCTGCCGAAGGACGCGCCGGCGACCTATCGGTCGGCACGTTTCCTTCGGCGGATGTGCGCATACTCCCCGCGCTGCGGCCCCTCGTCGCAGATCGCATGCCTGACCTGCGGCTGATCCTGCACAGCAAATACGCCGTCGACCCGATCGCCGGGCTCGAGTCCGGTGCGCTCGACGTCGCCTTCGTACGCGGCCCGCTCGAGGCCGACGGGCTAGAGAGCGCGGAGCTCTTGCGTGAGCAGCTCATCATCGTGCTACCGGCGCATCATCCTCTGGCCCGGCGCAAAGTGATCCCGGTCGCGAGCCTCGACGATCTGCCCTGCATTACCATGGAGCGGCGGTTGTCGCCGGCTCTGCACGATGCGGCGGCGAGTCTCTACCGCGAGGCGCGAATTCGCATGCATGCCGTCTCGAGGGCCGACAACGTGCTTGGTCATTTGCAGCTCGTGCAGGAAGGTCTCGGCTTCGCGTTGCTGCCTGACTCGATCATCGCGTTGTTGCCGCCAGGCGTGACCTTCAGGCCGCTCGACTGCGATCCGGTCCCCACGGTTTCGATCCTCGTCGCCTGGAAGAGCGGCAATCACTCGAGGCTCTTGCGGGAGTTCGTGGAGTTGGTGCGCCGCTGCTGCAGTACCCCGAAAGACGCACCACGTCTCACGCGCAAAGCGACAAAGTCTTAGCCGCTGCCGCGGCCGCTGAGTAGACTGCGGCCACCGCAGCCATGACCAGCACATCCGAAGAACGTACCGAACCGGGCCCACTGGCCGGTTTGACCGTGCTCGATCTGACGCTCGCCCTTGCAGGGCCTTTCGCCACCTTCCTGCTGGCCAGCCTTGGCGCACGCGTCATAAAGATCGAGAACCCCACGGCACCCGATCACTGCCGCGAAAACGCGCCTTTCATAGGACGAAACGGTGTGTCCCTCGGCCGCTCGGCGCCCGACGATATCTCGGTTGCAGCATTGAACCGCCTGCGCGGCAAGTACGCGGTGACGCTGAATTTGAAACAGCCCGGCTCGCGCGAGGTGTTTGCCGATCTCCTGCGCCAGGCCGACGTCGTCGTCGAGAACTTTAGTCCCGGCACACTGGATCGGCTTGGCGTCGGTTACGAGTTCGCAAAGACGAACAACCCGCGCATCGTGTACTGCTCGATCTCGGGATACGGCGCCGATCAGCGGACGACGGGCTCGGGCAAAGCCATGGACGCCATCGTCCAGGCACTTAGCGGTCTGATGATGACGTCGGGCGAACCGTCCGATCCGCCGGTCCGTGTCGGCGTTCCGTTCGCCGATCTGTGCGCGCCGGTCTTCGCAGTCGTCGGCATTCTTGCGGCACTTCGACAGCGCGATGTCACGGGCGTCGGCCGCCACGTCGACGTGTCGATGCTCGGTGTGTTGACCTCCCTCGTCGCAGCGGAACCCTTTGATCTGCTCGAAGCGTGCGGGTTACCGCAGCGCACGGGGCGCATGGTGCCGCGGCTCACGCCGTTCGGCGTCTACGAAGCGGCAGACGGCCATCTCGCCATCTGCGCGCCGACGGATCAGTTCGCACGCGGCGTCTTCCTGGCGATGGGTCGCTCCGATCTCGAACGTGACCCCCGCTTCGCCACGCGCGACGCTCGAGTCGCCAATATGGCCGCCATCAACGGCTACATCGAAGCCTTCACGCGCGGCCGGCCCGCGGCTGAGCTTGCGGCGCTGTTCGAGCGGCATGGCGTGCCGGCGGCGCCGGTCCGCTCTCCGGCAGAGGCCGTGCGCGATCCGCGCGTGCTCGCGCGCGGCGAAACGCAGCCGATCGAGCATCCGGAGTTCGGCCGCGTTGCCGACGTGATCGGCCCCGGGCTGCCGATCCGCTTCGCGGGCGCTCGAGCCGACGCGCCGCGCCCCGCGCCTTCGCTCGGCCAAGACAATGCGTTGGTGTACCGGGATTGGCTCGGCTACAGCGCAGACACGCTTGAGCGGTTGCGTGCGGCCGGGAATATCTGAGGCGGACGACGATGGGCGCAAGCGACATCGACGAGCTGCGCGCCGGATTCGATGTGCCGTTTTCTGCTCTCGGCGCCGGTGCCCCCGCGGACCACGGGACGGTCGTGATCTCATGGCCATCGGTGCCGGTCGAGATCGTGCGCGCCGCGGGCTTTGCGCCAATGTTTGCTCGCGGCAGCGAAGCGCCGACGCCGGCCGCGAACGCAGTGCTCGAGCCAGACCTGTTTCCTAACCGCCTCCGGCAGCTCGTCGAGGCCGCGCTCAGTGGGCGATTGGCCCACGTTGCCGCCATCGTGATCCCGCGCAGCTCCGATCCGGACTACAAGTGCTTCCTTTATCTACGCGAGCTCGAGCGTCGCGGTATCGTTGCCGGACTGCCGCCGGTATGGCTGTTCGACCTGCTGCATGCGGACGGCGCCGACACGCAGGCGTATAACGCGGAACGCGCGCGGGCATTGTTGGCACGCCTGGCAAGCCTTTCGAGCCGGCGACCCGGGCCCGAGGACCTGCGTAAGGAAGTCGCTGGCGCCAATCGCGCGCGCGCCGCGGCCCGGCGCTTGAACGCGATGCGCGCCACCGCGCCGCGCATCGCGGGCGCGGACATGTTGCCGCTGCTCGGTGCGTTCTGGCAGGTCGAGCCCGCACGTTATTCGGCGCTCGCTGAAGCGGCCGCAGATTCGATCATCGGTCGCTCACCGCTCGAAGGGCCACGCGTGCTGCTTGCCGGAGCGCCCGTGGATTCGACCGCGCTGCACGCTGCGATCGAGGCGGAGGGCGCCGTCGTGGTCGCCGAGTTGACCCCTTTTGGAAGCGGCGGCGTTGGCGCCGACATCGACGCTTCCGGTGACCCATTCATCGCACTTACAGAGCACTACCGCCGCGCGTCGATCGCCGCAAGAATGCCGGTCAAGACGCTCATGCACGAAGTCGACGACGCGCTGCGCGGAGTCAACGCCGTTATCCTTTCGCTGCCGCCTGACGACGCGACGTTTGGCTGGGACTACCCGCGGGTGCGGGACCTGCTCGAGCGGCGCTCGATTCCACACACAGCGCTCGCTGGCGACCCCGCTCTCGACATGACAGTCGCGGACCTCGAACGCGTCCGCGCGCTGCTCCGCACCGCGCCGCCGAAGCGGGAGGCCCGCCGTGGCTGAGAAGCAGCTGCAGTCGACGCTGGCGGCGACGGCTTTTCAAAAGCAGTGGTTCGGCGACCTGCGCCGACGAGTGTTCGATGAGCGCCGGCCGTACGCGCTCATTCAAGCCGACGTGCCGTTCGAGCTCTTCGATCTGCTCGAGATCCCCGCCGTGAGCAATCAGTGGTGGTCGTCGATCGTCGCCGCCAAGCGGCAGGCGCCCGCTTTTCTCGACGCGATGAGCGGCGACGGGCTGCCCGAGCAGCTCTGCCGCTACTGCAGTCTCGGTCTCGCCACGACGCGTTACGCCCGCGCGGGCGAAGCTCCGTGGGGCGGATTGCCGGCGCCGCGGCTGCTCTGCGCGCGCCTGACCTGCGACTGCATTCACCGCGTGTTCTCGTTGTGGGCCGAAGCCTTCAATGCCGAGCTCTTCGAGATCGACAACCCGGGCGCCAGCGAGCTGCCGCCGCGCTGGTGGGAGTTGACCCGGCATCGCTGGCGCGAGCTCATCGAGCCGCATCGGCTGAAGTTCGTGGCGGCCACGCTCGAACGCCTCATCGAACGGCTCGAATCGATCGGCGAACGACGCCTGGACCGAACCGCTCTTCGCGAGCGCCTCGAGCGCGTGAATCGACAAGAAGAGATCTTCGACGCAGCGCGTCGCCTCATCGCCGAGGCTCCCGCGACGCCCGTGCGCATGACCGAGCAGATTGCGAACGTCATGGCGACGCAGTGGGTGCGCGGAACCGACTGGGCGCTCGCGCATGCGCAGCATTTCTACGACGAGCTTCGACAGCGCGTCGACGCCGGTGTCGCAGCCTGCCCCGACGAGAAGCTGCGGCTCATGTGGGTCGGCGCCGGGCTTTGGCACGATACGGACTTCTATACCGCGTTCGAGGCTTCGCATGGCGCCGTCTTCGTTTGGTCCATGTATCTCGCGTTCGGTCCAGATGGCTACATTCGCTACGGGCTCGACGAGCCGCTCGACGCACTCGCGAGCCGCACTGCGAGCTTCAACGAGTTTCTGCACCACCCGCCGTGGGCCGCCGAGTGGATCGTCGCGCAGGCGCGCGAGCATCGCATCGACGCGGCGCTCGTGCTGCGCCCGAAGAGCATGAAGCCGTCCGCCACCGGCAGGCTCTTCATCGAGCGCGCGCTGGAGGAAGCCGGCGTTCCCGTGCTGCCGGTAGAGGCCGACGTGGTGGATGCACGAGCCTGGGATCCAGCCGCGGCGCGCAAAGCGGTGGGTAAATTTCTCGACGAGCGGGTGCCACGATGACAGTGACGACCGAGATCTCCCACCGTTCTCGCACGGAGTGGCTGCTGCCCTTCGGCGTGACCCTGATTGCAATGTTCTCGCTGCAACTGTCGAATCTCGGCTTCTCGCCTTTGCTGCCGTCGATCCAGGCAGACGTCGGCATGACTTTTACGCAGCTTGGATTTTTCACGGGCCTGTACGGATTGCTCGCGATGCTGCTCAGCGTGCCGGCGGGCTTGAGCGCCAAGCGTTTCGGCGAGAAGCGCGTGCTCGCGGCGGGACTCGTCGGGGTTGCGATCGGCAGCGTGCTGCTCGGACGCGCGTGGAATTTTGAATCGGCCGTCGCCTTCCGCGGTGTGACCATTCTCGGTTATCGCTTCGCCTTCGTGAGCGTGCTGATCGCCGTGGCGTTGACGGCGCCCCCGAGCCTGCGCGGGCGAACGATGGGAGTGCTCGGCGCGACTTCTGCGATGGCTTCCGTCGTTGGCGCGCCGCTCGGCGGCGCGCTCGTCGACGAGTTCGGCTGGCGCAACGCAATCTTAGGCTACGCGCTGATGGCGATGATCGGCGCCACCGTGTTCTGGCTGTTCTATCGGCTTGCCGTGGAGCCGGACGCTGCGCCTGCCGTGGCGGGCGCGGCGGAAACTGCGGCGCCGCCCAGTGCCTTTCGCTCTCCGGTGGTCTGGCTGCTCGCATTGGTCGTGGGGCTCGGCGGTTTCGGCCAGTTCACCATCACGTATTTCGTGCCAAGCGTGGCCAAGACCGTCTATGGTCTCGACGCTTCCGCCGCAGGCGTCATCATCGCGACGGGGTACATCGCGGCGATCGTGCTCAACCTCGTCATCGGCGTGCTCGCCGACCGATTCGACAAGATCGTGGTGCTTGGCGGCATCGTTGCCATTCTCGCCATGGCGTCGGCGTCACTCGCGCTCGAGCACTGGCTGGTGTTTCGCGTAGCCACCGCCGTCGTCATCGGTTTTGGCTTCTCGGCGGCGAATCAGCTCTATGGCCTCGCCGGCAGCCTGATGCCGCGGCGGGAAGCCGGCAATGCGATGGGCATCGTGAGCCTCGGCGCCGGGCTGTTCGGCTATTTCGGGCCGCAGATGGTCGGCATCCTGCGCGATGTGACGGGCTCGTTCACCGCGGGCTTCTACATGGTGGCCGCGGCGGACCTCATGACGCTCGGCCTGATCGTGCTGCTCTATCGCATGACGCGACGGCCAAACTGACGGAGGAACGTCCATGCAACGACGCTTCATTATCCTCACCCTGGCGCTGCTTGGCATGGCCGGCAGTGTCGTGGCGCAAACAGCGCCGGCGACCGGCGATCAGCACCGCCGATATCTGTTCACGCCGACGGGCGCAGAGATGCCGTACCGGATTTACGTGCCTACCACGTGGGATGGCAAGAAGTCCCTGCCGATCGTGCTGTTCTTGCACGGCGCCGGAGCCAACGAAAGCACGTATCTCGACATTGCCGGCGGTTTGCTCCGGCAGCTCGCCGAAAAGCACGGCTACATCGTCGTCTCGCCGCTCGGATTCACGCCGCTCGGCGCGTATGGCAATCCGCTGCGGCTACCGGCCGTGTTCGGTGAGTCGGCGACCGCGGCGACGCAACGCGCTGCCGTGACCGCCGAGCGTCAACGCGAGCTCGACTTGAGCGAGCTCGAAGTCATCACGGTGCTCGAGATCGTGACCGAAGAGTACCGCGCCGATCGCTCGCGCACCTTTCTCGCCGGGCACTCGATGGGCAGCGGCGGCGTCTGGCATCTCGCCGCACGGTATCCCGAGCGCTGGCGCGCCATCGCGCCCATGTCTGGGCCCTTCGCCGACAAGGAGACTTATCCTTTCGAGCGGCTGCGCTCCTTGCCGATGTTCGTGACGGAAGGCACGGGCGCCACACCTTCGCTTGCAGGGAGCCGAGCGCTCGCGCAGTTCATGCGTGCGGGCCGCTACGACTTCGACTACGTCGAGGTCGATGGCGATCACGGCGGCATGGTGCCGATGGTCTGGCCCGCGATCTTCGATTTCTTCGACCGCGTTTCTGCGCGCGCCACGCATAAAGAATGATGGGAGTGCGGCTTCGTCTACTCGTGCTCTGCGCCGGCATCGCGCTGTGCGCCGTGGCGCCTGCGCGGGCGCAGACGGAAATCCGGCTCTGGCCGAATGGAGCGCCGGGCTCGGAGCGCTGGTCGATAGCGGAGTCGGTCGCGAGCTCGCCTTCGGGCGATCGCGTGATCACCAATGTCACCGAGCCGAGCCTGACCGTATTCCTGCCGGACCCGAAAATCGCGACGGGCGCAGCGGCTGTGATCGCGCCCGGCGGCGCGCTACGCGTGCTTGCCTTCGACGACGAAGGCGTCAAAGTCGCGAGGTGGCTCAACGAGCGCGGCATCGCGGGCTTCGTTCTGAAGTACCGGACGCTGCAGCAAGACCCCTCCGCGCCGCGCCGCCCGCTACCGGGCATGCCGCCCCCGGGAACGGCGCCTCGCGAGGAGCTCGCGATCGTGAACGCCAATGCGAATCCGGCGCCCGGCGACGCATCGCTCGACGAAGTCTTCCGTCTCGCCGTGGCCGACACGCAAGCGGCGTTCGAGCTGATCCGCCATCACGCGAACGATTGGCGGATCGATCCGGCACGCGTCGGCATCATCGGTTTCTCAGCCGGCGGCGGCGTCGCCGTCGGCAGCGCACTCGCCGCGAAGCCCGGCGCGTCACCCGACTTCCTCGTCTCCGTCTACGGACCATCGCTGCAGGACGTGCATGTGCCGGAACACGCGCCTCCGCTCTTCATCGCGGTGGGTGCGACACATTTCAATGTGACCAACGGTTGCCTGGCGCTGTTCGCGGCGTGGAAGGCCGCAGGCAAGCCGGCGGAACTCCATGTCTACGATGGCGTGAGCGCGGGCTTCGGGATGACGAAGCGCGGCCAGCCCGTGGATGGCTGGACGGACCGACTTTATGAGTGGCTCGTGGCACGCAAGCTCGCGAGCCCTGTGAACGCTGGTTGATAACGAGAGGGGGTTCAGGATGCGAACGCGAATTGGTGTCGGCACGGTCGTACCGTCCATCAATCTTCTGCTGCTAACGGCATGCCTCAGTGGCGTCGCGACGCAAGCACTGGCGCAGGTAGCCGGCGCAATCACGAAGCTCACCACGATCGACGTGCAACAAATCGGCAAGCCGCCTACCGGTCCTTATCGGGTGATCGTCGAGCACGATCCCAAGCTCGCGACTCACACCATCTACCGGCCGAGCGAGCTTTCGATGGCAAAGCATCCCGTGCTCGTGTGGGGTGAAGGCGGCTGCGCCAAGAACGGTCTCATATTCCCCGAGTACTTGAGCGAGATCGCGTCCTACGGTTTCGTCGTTGTCGCCGACGGACCTCCAGTGCCGCGTCCGGCCGCCGGTGCGAACGGAGCTGGCCCGGCTGCGGCCGCACCTCCGCCCGGCGGCGGCCCTCCGGCGAATCCCGCCACCATGGTGAACGGCACCGCGCTCGTCGCCGCCATGGACTGGCTTCAGGCCGAGAATGCCGACAAAAGCAGCCGCTTCTATCGCAAGGTCGATGTCGAACACGTCGCCGCCATGGGCATGTCGTGCGGCGGTCTCATGGCGTACGGCGCTTCGAACGACCCGCGCGTAGCGACGGTAGGCATCTGGAACAGCGGCCTGTTCGAGGACAAAGGCAATGCCGCGATCTACGCTGGCATCCACGGGCCCGTGATCATCGTGACGGGCGGTGAGTCGGACATCGCCTATGCCAA
>PMCP01000082.1:31837-31983 GCA_003155415.1 Gammaproteobacteria bacterium
CTCGTTTTCGCCGCGTGGCTGTCGCTGACAACCGCGGCACTTGCGCAGGATGACGCCGGCAGACGGTGGCCCGTCCCCGGCATCACGCCGCCCGCTACGGAGCTCGCTGTGGAGCTTTTCGTCTCGATCTCACCCGCTGTCACCGT
>PMCP01000048.1 GCA_003155415.1 Gammaproteobacteria bacterium
GTGCTCGGCGGGCGCGCCATGGAGATTGTTTACGGCGAAGACGAGCTGCGTGACTACGTCGATCGTGCTGTCAGCGTATCGAACGACAGCCCGATCCTGCTCGACCGATTCCTGGATCTCGCGGTCGAGGTCGACGTGGACGCGATCTCGGACGGTAAGGAAGTCATCATCGGCGGCATCATGGAGCACGTGGAGCAGGCCGGCATTCACTCCGGCGATTCTGGTTGTTCGTTGCCGCCGTTCAGCCTTACGCCCGAGGTGCAGCAGGCGCTTGCCGACCAGGTGAAGCTCATGGCGCAGGCGTTGCAAGTCAATGGCATCATGAACACGCAGTTCGCCATTCAAAATGGCGTGATCTATGTGCTAGAGGTCAATCCGCGGGCCTCGCGCACGATTCCGTTTGTTTCGAAGGCGATCGGCGTGCCTCTCGCCAAGATCGCGGCCAAGGCCATGGCCGGCATCACGTTCAAGGAACAGGGCTTCACGGCACCGGGCAAACGTCCGTACTTCTCGGTGAAGGAGTCGGTTTTCCCGTTCATCAAGTTCCCTGATGCAGATCCGATCTTAGGGCCCGAGATGAAATCGACAGGCGAGGTCATGGGCACGGGCCGCACGTTTGGCGAAGCGTATGCCAAGGCACAGCTCGCCTCCGGAGTGATCTTGCCGCGCCGCGGCGTCGCGTTCGTGAGCGTGCGTGATAGAGATAAACCCGCTGCAGTCGAGCTCGGCAAGATGCTGATTGGACGTGGCTTCGAGATCGTGGCCACCGGCGGGACGGCTGAAGCGCTCGCCGCTGGCGGCGTCGAGTGCAGGCGCGTGAACAAGGTTCGTGAAGGGCGACCGCATGTGGTCGACATGATCAAGAATCGCGAGATCAGCCTCATCGTCAACACCACGGAAGGCAAACAGGCGATCCGCGAGTCGCGCTCGATCCGCGGCGAAGCCGTTCATTACCGCGTTACGTACTACACGACCCTGGCGGCCGCTAAGGCTACCTGCGATGCGCTCGATTACGTGGACAACGTCGTCGTGAACCGACTGCACGATCTGCACGCGGAGGCCGCAATTTGAGCAAGGTGCCACTGACAGCACGCGGTGCCGCGCAGCTGAAAGAGGAGTTGCAGCGGCTAAAGTTCGAGGAGCGTCCGAAGGTCACGGCCGCCATCGCGACGGCGCGCGCGCACGGTGATCTGAAAGAGAACGCCGAGTACCACGCTGCGAAAGAACAGCAAGGCATGATGGAGGCGAGGATTCGCGACATCGAGGCCAAGCTCGGCAACGCGCAGATCATCGACGTCACGGCGGTTAACGCGGGTGGCAAGGTGGTTTTTGGCTCCACAGTGCATCTTGTCGACGCGCTGAACGGCAGCAAGGCGCGTTATCGGATCGTCGGTGAGGACGAGGCGGACATCAAGAGTGGTCTGCTCTCGATCGGTTCCCCGATCGCGCGAGCGCTGATCGGCAAGAAAGAGGGCGACGAAGTCGAGGTGGTCACGCCGAGCGGCAAACGCGCCTACGAGATCAGCGCCGTCGAATACCTCTGACAGGCTTAGCGCATGCCGCGCCGAACAGGGTCGAGCAAACGTTGGCAGGCGCGCCAAGAGCGCGACATCTACGTCGAGCAGGCCAATCGCGCCGGCTGGCGTTCGCGTGCCGTCTTCAAGCTCGAGCAGATTCAGGCTAAGGAACGGCTGCTTACGCCAGGCACCCTATGCGTCGACTTGGGATCCGCGCCGGGTAGTTGGAGCCAACTCGCCGTGCAACTCGTGGGCGCACGCGGCCGTGTAATCGCGGTTGACTTGTTGGCGATGGAGGCTATCGCGGGCGTCGAGTTCCTGCAGGCCGATTTCACGACTCCCGAGACCGTAGCGAAGCTGAAGCAGATGCTCAGTGGGATCGCCGTTGATCTTGTAATGTCGGACATGGCGCCCAACATCAGTGGCAATCGTGCGATGGACCAGCCGCGTAGCGTAGCGTTGCTCGAAGAAGCGCTGCTGTTCGCGACCGAGGTCCTGAAGCCCGGCGGTAACTTGCTGGTCAAGGCATTTCAAGGTGAAGGCATCGACGCGTTCACACGCGATCTGCGTCGGCATTTCGCGACCGTTAAGACCATCAAGCCCAAGGCTTCGCGGCCTGAGAGTCGCGAGATTTATTTGCTGGCCAGAACCTATGGGATGTAGTAGGGTCTCCAGTCAAAGGGATTTTTGCAGGCAGTTTGCGAGGTAACGCATTGAACGATCTGGCAAAGAACGTCATTCTGTGGATCATCATCGCGGTCGTCCTGCTGTCCGTTTTCAACAGTTTTGGACCGAATAGTCAGCGCCTCGCTCCCGTTCCGTATTCGACGTTTCTGTCCTGGGTAAAGGACGGCTCCGTTAAGGAAGTCGTGTTCGAGGGCGAAGCCATTCGTGGCGGTCGTAGCAATGGCGATCCATTCGTCACCTACAACCCAGAGACACAGAACACCGCCCTGATCGGTGAGCTCCAACAGCACAACGTGCAGATTTCGGCCAACGCGCCGAAGCAGCAGTCGTTCCTGCTCCAGCTATTCATCTCTTCGTTCCCGATTCTGCTGCTGATCGCCGTGTGGGTGTATTTCATGCGCCAGATGCAGGGCGCCGGCGGCGGCCGAGGTGCGATGTCGTTTGGCAAGAGCCGTGCGCGGTTGCTGGGCGAGGACCAGGTCAGCATCACGTTCGCCGACGTGGCTGGCGTCGAGGAAGCGAAGGAAGAGGTCGTTGAGATTGTCGACTTCCTGAAAGATCCGGCGAAGTTCCAGCGCCTGGGCGGCAAGATTCCGAAAGGCGTGCTGATGGTGGGCTCGCCGGGTACCGGTAAGACATTGCTCGCACGCGCAATCGCGGGCGAGGCCAAGGTGCCGTTCTTCACAATCTCGGGTTCCGACTTTGTCGAGATGTTCGT
>PMCP01000159.1 GCA_003155415.1 Gammaproteobacteria bacterium
GTTCCAAACGGGGCAACGCTGCAGACTGGCATCGGGCAGATCCCATCCGCCGTGCTGGCTGCGCTCGTCAATCATCACGACCTCGGGGTCCACACCGAGATGCTGTCGGACGCGGTGATTGACTTGGTGGAGCGCGGCGTCGTCAACGGCAAGAAGAAGACGCTTCTGCCCGGAAAAATCGTGACCTCCTTCGTCATGGGCACGCGTCGGCTTTACGATTGGGTCGACAATAACCCGGTGCTGGAACTCAGGCCGAGTGACTTCACCAACGACCCATTGATCATCGCACGCAACGAGCGAATGATCGCGATCAATTCGGCTTTGGCCGTCGACCTAACCGGACAAGTGGCTGCCGATACGATCGGAGGCCAATTCTTCTCCGGGATCGGGGGTCAGGTCGACTTCATTCGGGGCGCCGCCCGAAGTGTCGGCGGCAAACCGGTGATTGCGCTCCCCTCGACGGCACGGGGCGGTCAAGTGAGCCGCATCCAAACCACATTCGAAGCAGGTGCAGGCGTCGTCACGAGCCGGGGCGACGTTCACTACGTAGTCACCGAGTACGGAGTCGCCGATTTGTGGGGCAAGAGCGTCCGTGAGAGGGCGATGTCGTTGATCGACATCGCTCATCCGGATCATCGAGCTCAGCTCTTGAGCCAAGCCAAAGCCAAGAAATACGTATTTCAGGACCAACGAGAGCCGAAATTTTTCTCTCGCGCGCGCTCCGAGACGGTGAGTTTGCGTCAGGGGGACGTGATCCACATTCGCCCGCTGCGTGTGACGGATGAACGGCTGCTCCAGGACCTCTTCTATCGACTCTCCAAAGACAGCGTTTACGAGCGTTTTCTGGGTCACAAGAGCTGCCACCCGCACGAAGAGATCGCGATGCTCGCCGACTTCGACGATACGCGGAACGCGGCTCTGGTGGCGACCAGCAATCAAGACGTCGAAGAGCTGCTGGCAATGGCTCGCTACGACATGGAGCCGGCAACTGGCCTGGCAGAGGTCGCGTTGGTGGTCCGCGACGAATGGCAGGGTCGCGGCGTCGGCAGCGCATTGTTCGTGCGCTTGATCGCCTTGGCTCGCGCACAATGCGTCCAAGGCTTCACTGCACAGGTGCTCGCGACCAACGGCCGCATGCTCAAGCTATTCAAAGCAAGTGGCTTGCCGATCGTCGATCACTTCGAGTGCGGGGTACACGAACTCACGATGAGCTTGAAAGCGTGATCGAGCACAACATCGACACGACTTCTCTCACTTAGCCACCTGCGCCGGGCAAAGAATACGCTGAGCATTGCGGTAGAACACGCGCTCCACGTCCGGTGCGCTCAATCCCGCCAAACGCAAAGACACGGCGAGCCTCGGGAAGTCCCCCGCCCCGAGAAAGTCTCGCACCGGGCCTACACCTGTTTCGAAACCCGTTCCAAGCGCGACGTGCTCCGACCCGGCGACCTGGACCAAGTACGCAATTTGCTGCACCAGATGCTGGAGGGTCGCTGGGCGGCCCTCCGCGAGAGAACCACGAACGGCAGTCACCGCGATCATCCCGCCACTGCGCGCGATGCCGCGGATCGAGGCGTCGCTCAAGTTCCGCGGGCGGTCGGCCAGCGCGCGAGCGTTGCTGTGGGTGGCGATTACGGGCGCATGCACTTTTGCCGCGAGTTCGAGCACCTCGTCGATGCTTCGCTCCGAAGCGCCGGACACGTCCACTAGGCCACCCGCGGCGAGGATGCGATCCACCACGTCCCGACCAGCTCGAGTGAGGCCGGTGTCCGGACCGTGCGCGGTACCCGCGGCTACCGTAGCCAGTTCGTTGTCGCGCTCACCGCCGATCCGAAACACGCGCACTCCGCGTTCGATCCAGAGGGGCACCGCCGAAGGCGCCTGAGCCAGCTCGTTTGGCGCTTCGAGTTCGAACCAGACCGCAATCCGGCCGGTTCTTCGGCGACAATCGCCGATCGCGAAGCGCTGCGATGAATCGAGTGCGCTGCGCAGTGTGAGGTAGTCCGAGAGGGTATTCTTCGGTCCGGAACCGGGCTCAGCCTCGGGAAGTGGCAGCAACACACCGATCGCTCCCCCCCTTTGCAACTCGACATAGCCCGCTTGCCCGACTCCTTTAGCCAAGGACGGGTCTCGAAGCATGGCGTGGGCAAGCCCGACTCGGAGATCGATGACGCGCGGCTTCCAAGCCGCCTCCAGCTCGGCGCGAGCGCCCACCGGGAGGACGAGCAAAAATATCGGCAATAAGAAGCGGCGTTTCATGGGTGCTCGTGCGGTTGCAAGCAAGCGGCGTACCGCATGAAACGACCAGCAAAATTTCGCTCGGATTGCGGAGCTCAACGCCAAAAGCGCGGCGCCTTGGCGAGATGCGCTGCAAGCTTCGGTAAGCGCGCAGTCAACGAATAGACTTCGGCGTTCTCGGCTTGGGTCAACATGCCCATTGCGAAGGCAACTCGTCGACTCGCGCGAGCGTCGCCCGGGCCGTGCTCGAGCAGGTCTGCGGCGATCCGTTGATGCAACGCGGTGTCGTGCAGCCTGCCCAGCGTATCGTGCAACGCCGAAAAACCGTGGGATAACCTCAACCGCAAGGATGCACGTTGCGGGCCATCTTCACGAGTGTACCGCTCCCGAGAACAAGACCGCGGAATCTTTGGCAGAGCGGAGAGTCCACTACCGGAGATCCCGCATCCGAGGTAGGGGATCTCGATGGCGTTGGCACCGATACTCGATGCAAACACCGTCTCAGAACTCCCCATGGTGGACGACACTCGGGCCAGCCCGCTCCAAAGGCAACCGCTGTGAGGCTGGCATTGGCTCCTGACTTTCGCCGCCTGTTCGAGTCCGGCGCGGGCTGCTGCCTAGTGCTCGCCCCCGACCTGACAATCCTCGCGGTCACCGAGGCCTATCTGCAAGCGACGATGACGAAGCGTGCCGAAATCGTCGGATGCTTCGTGTTCGAGGTCTTTCCCGACAATCCCGACGATCCTCACGCGACCGGCACCACGAACCTCCGTACCTCGCTGGAGCGGGTGCTGACTCTGCGTCGACCGGATACCATGGCCGTCCAGAAGTACGACATCCGACGTCCGCAGGCCGCGGGCGGAGGTTTCGAAGAACGTTACTGGAGCCTGGTGAACTCCCCGGTTTTCGATGACTCCGGTCAAGTCGCGTGCATCATTCAGCGCGTCGAAGACGTAACGGATCTGACTCGACAGAAGGTAAGGGATACCGAACAGAGCAAAACGATTCGCGAGCTGTCCATCTCCACCGATCAACTGCTCGACACGGCGCCCGATGCCATGGTCGTGGTCGGAAGCGATGGACGGATCTTGCTGATCAACTTGAGGACGGAAGAGCTCTTCGGCTATCAGCGTGCTGAACTCTTGGGACAACAGCTCGAACTCTTGATTCCAACGCGCGCCCGACCAGGACACGCTAGTCATTTCGAGAGGTTTTTCGCCGATCCGGGAGCCCGCCCCATGGGATCAGGGGTCGAGCTGTTCGCCCGCCGCAAGGACGGCACGGAGCTGCCGATTGAAGTGAGCCTGAGCCCACTGCGCACCGACCAGGGGATGACTGTCTCCGCAGCGATTCGCGATATCAGCGAGCGCAGGCGCATGGAGGCAGCAACCAAGCTCCTCGCTGATCGCCTCGCCAGCGCTGTCGAGAGTATTCAAGATGCCTTCGCGCTTTTCGACAGCGACGATCGTTTGGTGCTCTGCAACAGTGTGTATCGACGGTTGGTTGGAGATCGCTTCACCGGTCCTCTGGTCGGAAAGCCATACGCAAGTCTGATCGAGGCTTGGGCCGGTGATATCGAATTCCGGGACGAAGGCGAACGGCTGCGCTTTCGTGAAGAGCGGCTGGCGCGGCGCAGGCATGACCAGACGACGACGTTCGATGTGCGATTGCGCGACGGGCGAAGCCTGCGCGTGATCGATCGGCGGACCGCCGAGGGCGGGATCGTCAAGACCATCTGGGACCTGACCGAGGACGAGCACCGCGCGGAAGAGCTGCGAGTGGCACGCGCCGCCGCAGAGGCGGGCAGTGCTGCGAAGAGCGAATTTCTTTCTTCGATGAGCCATGAGCTTCGGACTCCACTCAACGCCATCCTCGGATTTGCAGAGCTCCTGCAACGAGACAAGAAAGAGCCCCTATCGGCTAGACATCGGCAGCGCGCCGATCAAATCCTCAAAGGCGGCGAACACCTCCTGCGCCTGATCGACGACATTCTGGATTTGTCCCGCATCGAAGCTGGTGGGGTCTCGATTTCAACGGAGCCGGTGGGCGTTGTCGAGATACTCGATGAAGTCATTGCCACCTTGCAACCAATGGCAACGTCGCAAGGGCTCGGACTGGAGCGCGCCATTCCGTCGCCCGATCTGCCGATGCTCTCGACTGATCGCACGCGATTCAAGCAAATCTTGATTAACTTCGGTTCGAATGCGATCAAGTACAATCGAGCCTCGGGCACGGTCGTATTCGCCGTTTCCTTGCCTGGTGCGGAGCGACTACGCGTCACCGTGCGGGACACGGGCGTCGGGATCCCGCTCGAAAAACAAGACAAACTCTTTCACCCCTTCCAACGGGCGGGACAGGAAACCGGACCGATCCAAGGCACTGGTATCGGGCTAGTCATTACCAAACGCCTCGCCCAGCTGATGGGTGGCGATGTCGGCTTTCGCAGCGTGCCAGGCGAAGGTTCGGACTTCTGGGTCGATATGCCGGTGCATGTCTCGAGGCAGTCCAGCGTGCCACCCCCGGTGCGCGAGCTGGCCGCAGCGCGGTTCACCGGAGTCGGACACAAGCTCGTGCTGTACGTCGAGGATAACCCGGCCAACGTCACTTTCATGGCCGATCTGCTGAGTTCATTCGACAATCTCGAGCTGGTAACCGCAGCGACGGCAGAGATTGGCGTCGAGGTTGCTCACATGCAACACCCCGAGGTCATCATCATGGACATCAATCTGCCCGGGATGAGCGGAGTCGAAGCCCTTCGAGCGCTGCGCGCTGCGCCGGACACGAAAGGCATCCCGGTGATTGCCCTGACCGCGGCGGCCTCTGAACACGATCGGCGGCGCGGCCTTCAGGCTGGTTTCCACAGATATATCACCAAACCGGTGAAGGTCGAGGAGTTGCTCACCGTGCTCGAAGCGATCCTGACGCCGTTGCAGGACTAGGCTCAACCCGCGTTGGGGCGCGCAATCAGCTCAGCTCGGCGCCCGCTGAGAACGACGGTAAGACTCAGCCTGAATGCTTCTAGGTCATGGTCAGTCGGCAGCTGGAAATCGCGACCAGCTGCAGGCGGGGCATTTGCGGCAGCGTGCTTCGGACGCGGATCGGCTGTCACGCCCCACGCGCAACTCTGCGTCGACAATGGTTCGGGCGGCTTGCGCTAGCCCAGCCCAAGAAGTCATGCGTCGCGGTTCGGGCCGCGATTGGCAACACGGCGCGCGCGCTCAGCGGCATAGCACGCGATGCCAGCGAGCTCTGCGAGCAGGACGACGATCAGCCATGGGTCGACGCCACACCACTGTGAGATGGTTGCTGCCGTGTGTGCCCCGCGTGCGAGGAGCGGGAAGAGCCGTGGATAGAGCGCGCCAAATATCCAAGCGCCCGCGACGAGCCCGAGTGAGCCGGCAATCAAGTAGTCGAGGCGACCTTCGCCGATGCCGGCCGCGATCGTCCCGGGGCAGAAGCCCGAAAGTGCCATGCCGACGCCAAAGATCAGTCCGCCGACGAAGTTACCGGCCAGAAAGGTCGCCGGCACTGGCACCGAGCGCGAGAAACCCAGCGCGAGCGACGCCTGAACACCAACAGAGCCCACTACGAGTGCGCTCAGCAACAGTTTCAGCACGGTGAAGTCGCGAAACCGAAACACGTTGACGACCCGGTCGTAACGCGCAAGCCCGGCTTTCTCGAGCAGCCATCCGAAACAAAACCCGATGCCAAGCGCGGCAACGATGCTCATCGGGAATACTTCCCATAGAGCAGGCGGGCGGTCGGGATACCAGCGGCGAACATGCCCGCCATGAACGCAAACGCACCCGGCGACAGCGCGGCGCCCCCAGACAAGGCCAAACTTGCCGTGCAGCCTCCGGCAATGCCCCCACCGACGGCGGTGAGTGCGGCACCGAGGCCCGCGAGTGACCAGCGCCGAGCGATACTTGCGCCAAAGACGTCCGTCCATTGTGAATCGGGTAGCCAGCGGATGCGAAAGCGTCCGCCCAATATCGCAGCCATCGCGGAGCCGGCGACCGCGCCTGCCAGCACGACGCTGTTCCAGTGCTCGCTCGGTCGAATCACCTGTGTCCAGTAAGTCGAACTCGGGGAAAGGCCGCGCGCGAGCGGTCCGGCCAGCTCTTGATAGGCGCCGCTCCCGCTCAGCCGCCGCCCGAACACCGTCATCGATACCGTCACGACCACGCCGAGCAACGCGCCACAGGCATACGCGGACCACTCGCTGCGACGGAAGACGGCCCGTAGTCGACTCTGAAGCACTCCGGCTCCCCGTTCACACGCCGCAATGTAAGCCGCGGCGAGCAAGCCGATCACGACAATGGCTGCCAGGCAGATTGCGTTCCGGCTCCGCCCCGAGTTCGGCTGCGTGCCCGCTAGATGCGTGCTCGCGCGCGCGGTCGGACGGGGATCGTATGCCAGCACGGGAGAGCCCGCGGCCGAGCCAGGAGCTCGCGGCGGCCGAGCCAACGCCAGGTAGCTGTCGAAAATGCGCGGTCGGTTCGCGTGGCAGATGCGACAACGCTCGCCCTCGTTCGCCAACGGATCGGCGAGGCCAGCGTGGGCGCCCTCGTCCGCCGTCGTCGGTGACCCGCCGTGGCAGTTGCTGCAGAAGTCACCCAGCGCGTGGTCGGCGTGCCACCGTTCCGCCGCGACGAATAGGCCCGCCGCACGGCTCTCGTGGCAATCTCGACAACTCGAAGTCGGGACTCCACACTGCGCTTGGGCGGACGCAGCTAAACCGTATGCGAATAGCGCGACGGCTCCGGCCAGAAGCCAACGCCACATCGAGTCATTGGCTCGTCGCCCTTTCGCTACGGCTGACTCGACGACCGGCATCAAGCCTCCATACATGCCGCGAAGCGCCAACCACCGAACCCAAGCCAGCTCGACGGGGAGCACGAGCTTCGTGCGCAGCTTCGGAACCCCGCTTGGCCGATGTAGCTGCCAAGCGCAGCGTAGGCGCGGCGAAATTCGGGTGCGAGCCCAGCCAGCGGGGCTCGCAAACGTATCGACAACGTCGGCTGGGCGGTCTGGTGCTCGAGGTTGCATTCAGAGTTCATGCGCTTGTTCTCCTGCTACAGGTAAGAGCAACGTCCGTGCCCAGAACGTCGGATCGCAGTCCCAGCGTTGGCGATCCGCTGCTCCGGTGCACGACGCACTCGTTGCGCGGCGCGGGGCCCATTTGCGGCAGCATAGTGAATCAGGCCGTCCCCGGCCCCGCGGCTAACCCGTCATTGCGCTTTGGACCGCGGCCCGCGCGACGGCATGTAGCTCGCACGCATCGAGTCTGCCTGGCAGCACACCGGATGGATTGTTGCCGTGTCCGACGTTAGCCACGCCGCCCGTGCTCTGACTGCACGCCACGCGACGCGGGCGACTTCGCTACCGTCAGGATCCGAACGCAATCGTTGCGCTGGACGAGCTGAAGCGACGCAGCCCGTGCGCGTCCCTGCGCAATCACCCGGGCCG
>PMCP01000144.1:0-5715 GCA_003155415.1 Gammaproteobacteria bacterium
ATTCTCGGCAAGAAGGTCGACGAACGTGCCGACATCTACAGCCTAGGGGTCATCGCCTACGAAATGCTGGCCGGTAATCCGCCGTATAGCCGCGGCGACCACATGTCGGTCATGTATCAGCACGTGCAGGGCAAGGCTCAGCCGCTGCACGAAGCGAACCCCGCCGTCCCACGTGAGCTGGCCGACGTCATAACGAAGGCCATGAACGTGGACAAAATGAAGCGCCATGCTTCGATGGACGAGCTGCGGCTCGCGCTGGACGCCGCTGCCGCCTCCGCGAATTTGAAGTGAGAAACGATGTCGCGCATTGACGCATTCCTGAAGCTCGGCATGGCGCAAGGCTGCTCCGACATCCACCTGGCGGTAGGCGTACCGCCGATGCTGCGACTGCATGGCGATCTCATGCCGATCAAGTTCCGCGATCTCGGCGACCAGGAGCTCGAAGGCTACGTCGAAGAGATCCTGACCGATTCGCAGAAGGACCGCTTCCGGCGCGGCGAGGACATCGACTTTTCCTACGTCAGCGGCGAGGGCGGTCGGTTTCGCGTGAATGTGTACCACAAGGCTACCGGCGTCGGCGCCACATTCCGGAATATTCCAAGCCAGATCCCTAGCCTCGACAGCCTGGGCCTTCCCCCGGTGATCCAGAAATTCTGCGACTTACACCAGGGCATGGTGCTCGTCACCGGCTCGACCGGAACGGGCAAGTCGACGACGCTGGCGGCGATGATCGACCACATCAACACGACCAGCAACTGCAACATCATCAGCCTCGAGGACCCGATCGAGTTCGTGCACAACAGCAAGCGTTCGCAGATCGTGCAGCGCGAGCTCGGCACGCACATCCCGAGCTTCGCCGAAGGCGTGCGCGCGAGCTTGCGCGAAGACCCCGATGTGATCCTAGTCGGCGAGCTGCGCGACGGCGAGACCATCAGCATGGCCATGACAGCCGCCGAGACGGGCCACCTCGTGCTCGGTACGTTGCACACCACGAGCGCCGTGAAGTCCGTCGACCGTATCATCGATGCCCTGCCGGCCGACCAACGCGAGCAGACGAAGAGCTTCCTGGCGCACAGCCTGCACGCCGTCATCACCCAGAATCTCATCAAGACGCCCGATGGCCGCGGCCGCCGTGCGGTCGTCGAAGTCCTGGTAATGAACCGCGCGATCGCAAAACTCATCATGACCGAGCAGACGCACCAAATCCCGGCGAACCTGCAAACCGGCAAAGACGTTGGCATGCAGCTCATGGACCAGGCGCTGTTGAACGCGATTCAGGCGAAGCAGGTGGACCCCGACGACGCGTATCGCTTCGCGAACGATCGCAAGAAGTTCGAACGCTTCGTCACCGACACGACCGTGCTACCGAGCGGCGTGAGCGTAGGCTGAGGCAGCACCGTGTCGCTGATCAACGACTTCCTGAAGAGCATGCAAATGCGCAGAGGCTCGGACCTGCACGTAATTGCAGGCGACCCGCCGCGCATGCGCGTGCACGGTGACCTGATCACGCTGGACAACCAACGGCTCGATCCCGAGGAGCTGAAGGCAGAGCTCTTCTCGATCATGTCCGAGCAGTCGATCCAGCAGTTCAACCAACACGACTCCGCCGACTTTGCGCACGCAATTCCCGACGTGGCGCGCTTCCGCGTGAATGTGTTCCGTCATTTGCACGGCGTTGGGGCCGTATTCCGGGGCATTCCGTCGAAGGCGCTGACGCTCGAAGAACTGAAGATGCCGAAAGCGCTGCACGAGCTCGCGACAGCAACCCGCGGCCTGATCCTCGTGACCGGCAAGACGGGTTCGGGCAAATCGACCACGCTCGCAGCCGTCATCGATGCCATCAACAGCCGCCTCAAGGGTCACATCCTGACCATCGAGGACCCNNTTGCGCGAAGATCCCAATGCGATTCTCGTCGGCGAAATGCGGGACCTGGAAACAATGAGCATTGCGATGACGGCCGCCGAGATGGGCGTGCTCGTCATGGGCACGCTGCACACGAACGGCGCCGCTGCTACGATCGATCGTGTGGTCAACATCTTTCCCGCCGACAAGCAGGACCACGTCCGCAACATGCTGTCGACCTCATTGCGTGGCATCGTGTCGCAGCAGCTGCTGAAGAAGAAGGATGGCACGGGCCGGCTTGTAGCGCTCGAGATCCTGATCAACACCTCGGCTTCGGCCAATCTGATCAGGCAGGGCAAGCTCGAGCAGCTCGAAACCGTCATGCAGTCCGGCGCTGCCAACGGCATGTGCACGATGGACAGCTCTCTAAAGAAGCTCTTCGAAGACGGACAGATCTCCGGCGAAGAGGCCTATCTGAACGCCATCGACAAATCGAAGTTCGAACAGTTCAAAGACGCCTGAGGCCGCGGCGCGCGTGGCATAATGACCGCGGGCAGCAAGGGACGCTGCCTCAGCGGGAGCCCTGCAGTTGAGCGTCAAGCGCACCATCCTCGTAACGAGCGCCCTGCCGTACGCGAACAACTCGCTGCATCTGGGGCATCTGCTCGGCTACGTCCAAACCGACATCTGGGTCCGCTTCCAACGGCTGCGCGGCGTTCGGTGTCTGTACGTCTGCGCGAGCGATGCGCACGGCACGCCGACCATGTTGCGCGCGGAGCAAGAAGGCATTGCGCCCGACGTCCTGGTCGAGCGCATCACGGCGGACCACCGGCGCGATTTCGTCACGTTCGACATCAGCGTCGACAACTACCTGACGACGCACTCGCCGGAGAACGAAGAGCTCACGACCGGCTTGTACCAGCGGCTCGCGGACGGCGGGTTCATCGGCCGCAAGGTCATCAAGCAGGCGTATGACGCGGAGCGGCAGATGTTCCTGCCGGACCGCTACGTTCGAGGCACGTGCCCCAATTGCGGCACGCCCGATCAGTACGGCGACTCGTGCGAAAACTGCGGCGCCACCTACTCGCCGCTCGATTTGAAGGATGCGGTATCCACCCTATCCGGCACACCGCCGACCGTTCGCGAATCCGAACACCTGTTCCTCAAGCTCAGTCTCTTCGAAGAGAAGTTGCGCACTTGGGTCAAAGAGCACGTGGACCAGGGCCTCGTGCGCAAGCTCGACGAGTGGTTCAAGGCGGGNNAGGACTGGGACATCTCGCGCGATGCACCCTACTTCGGCTTCAAGATCCCCGGTGAGCGCGACAAGTACTTCTACGTGTGGTTCGACGCGCCGATCGGCTACATGGCGAGCTTCCTGAACCTGTGTCGCCGTGAGGGAATCAACTTCGACGATTTCTGGGGCTTGAAGAGCGAGTTCGAGCTCTATCACTTCATCGGCAAGGACATTCCGTACTTCCATACGCTGTTCTGGCCCGCGATGTTGTCGGGCGCCGGCTACCGCACGCCGACGAGCGTGTTCGTGCACGGCCACCTCACGGTCGACGGACAGAAGATGTCGAAGCGGCGGCGCACGTTCATCCCGGCGGCTACGTTCGCAGAGCATCTGGACCCCGACTACCTGCGCTACTACTACGCGGCGAAGCTCGGTCCAGGAATGGACGATCTCGATCTGAACTTCACGGACTTCGTTGCCAAGGTAAATTCCGATCTCGTCGGCAAGCTCGTGAATATCGCCAGCCGCTGCGCCGGTTTCGTGCACAAGCTCGGTGGCGGCCGCCTCTCGGAAACACTTCCCGCACCTGCGCTATATGCCGAATTCGCGGCTGCGGCGGACGATCTCGCATCGGATTTCGAGCAACGCGACTACGCGCGGGCGGTTCGCAAAATCATGGCGCTCGCGGACCGCGCGAACCAATACATCGACGAGCGCAAGCCGTGGCTGCTCGCGAAGACGCCCGGCAAAGAGGCCGAGATCGTCGGCATCTCCACACTAGGGCTCAATCTGTTCCGCGTGTTGATGATCTACCTGAAGCCGATCGTCCCGAAACTCGCCGCGCGCGCCGAAAAGCTTCTCGCGGCCGGCGAGCTCACGTGGCAGGACGCGCAAACACCGCTGCTCGGGCAGGCCATCGCGCCGTTCGAGCCGCTGCTGACCCGCGTCGAACCCGCCAGCATTCAGGCCATCGTGGGCACTGCACCGGCGGAGCCGAGCGCGCCGCCGCCCCCCGCCGCGAAACCCAAGGAGCCCGGCATGCCGGAGATCGATATCGCACAGTTCCAGACCACCGAGCTTCGCGTAGCGAAGGTCGTCGAAGCCGCATACGTTGACGGCGCCGACAAATTGCTACGCTTGACGCTCGACGTGGGCACCGAGCAGCGAACGGTATTCTCCGGCATTCGCCGCTCGTACGACCCGGCGGCGCTGGTCGGCCGCCTCGTGATTCTCGTGGCGAACCTGGCGCCCCGCAAAATGCGTTTCGGCGTATCTCAAGGCATGGTCCTGGCCGCGAGCGGCGAAGAGGACGGCATCTTTCTGCTCTCACCCGATTCCGGCGCCAAACCCGGCATGAAGGTCAGCTGACCATGTCTGATCTCGCGCTGGTCGTGATTGCGGCGGCGCTCGTCAACAATCTCGTGCTCGTCCAATCGCTGGGCGTGGACGCGCTATTCGGTGCCTCTGGCCGCGTCGAAACGGCGGTCGGCACCGCGTTCGCTACCGGGCTCGTGCTGACCATCGCGGCGGTCGTGACGTATATCGTCGAGCTCTACGTGCTGGTGCCGTTCGAGCTACCGTACCTGCGGTTGATCGCCTTCATGGCCGTCGTCGTCCTCGCCGTCCAGTGCATGGATACCGTCGCCCGGCGCACCTCGCCGCTCACTGCGCAGCTGCTCGGCGGGCAGATACCGCTCGTCACGGCGAACAGCGCCGTGCTCGGCGTCGCCCTGCTGAATTCCACGGCAAGCCGCAGCCTCGCCGCCTCGCTCTGCTACGGCGTGGGAGCTGCGCTCGGTTTCGGCCTCGCACTCGTGCTGTTCGCAGGGCTACGCGAACGACTCGCGCACGCCGACGTGCCGGTGCCGTTTCGCGGCACCGCGATCGCGTTCGTCACGGCGGGTATTCTTTCCCTCGCGTTCCTGGGGTTCGCCGGCTTCGCGCGCCTCTAGGGAACCGGCGATGGTCGACGAGACCTGAGATGCGCTTCGAGCAGACACCCGCACCGCACGCACCACCGCTCGTCAGCGTTCCCGTCGTCATGCGGCGGGTGCTGTTCGCACTCGTGCCGGCTGCGGTGTGCTACACGTGGTTCTTCGGTTACGGATTGCTGGTTAACTTTGTGCTCGTCGCAGTCGGCGCGTTGCTTACGGAGGCTGCGGTGCTGCACTTACGCGGGCGCGCCACACGCCGGGCTTTGCGCGACTACAGCGCGCTCGTGACCGCAGCGCTTCTGTCCTTCGCATTGCCGCCGCTCGTGCCCGCGTGGATTCCTCTGCTCGGCGGCGGCATCGCCATCCTGCTCGCAAAGCAGCTCTACGGCGGTCTCGGCAAAAACTTGTTCAATCCGGCCATGGTCGGCTACGTGGTACTGCTGATCTCGTTTCCTGTCGAGATGACGCAGTGGGTGCCGCCGCAAATGGGCGACATGGACTACCACGGCCTCTCGTTCCTCGAACAGGCGGGCTACACGTTCCTCGGTCACTTGCCCGCCGCAGTCGACGTCGACGCTCTGACACGCGCCACCCCTCTCGACATAGTGAAGGAAGGCGTGCGCTCGGGCCGCAGCTTCCTCGAAATTCGCGGCGGTGCATTGTTCGGCGATTTTGGCGGCCGCGGCTGGGAATGGGTCGCGAAC
>PMCP01000144.1:5792-10913 GCA_003155415.1 Gammaproteobacteria bacterium
ACGGTGCGTGGCCGACTCATCTACGGCGCCGGCATAGGGCTCATGACGTACGTGCTCCGCACCTGGGGCAGCTACCCGGACGGCCTCGCGTTCGCCGTGTTGCTGATGAACGCCTCGGTCCCTCTGATCGACCGCTATACGCGGCCACGAATCTATGGCCAAGGGTGAAGGCAACCTCGTCCTCACGGTAGTCGTCGCCGGCCTGCTCGTGGCGGCGGCACTCTTGGGCGCACGCGCGGCATACGAATTCAGCCACGAGCGCATCGAAATGAATCAGAGGGCACGGCTCGTCGCGCGGCTGAACAGCGTGCTCGGCCCGGCTCTGCTGAACCGCGATCTGACGACGACGCGCTTGAGCTTCTCCGACCCCGCGCTGCTCGGCAGCGCAACCCCGATCGACGTGTACGTGCTCAGCGATCATGGGCAGCCGGTCGCGACCGTGCTCTCGAGCGTCGCGCCGCACGGCTACAACGCGCCTATCGATCTTCTCGTTGCCGTGGGCGCGGACTCGAGCGTCACCGGCGTTCGCGCCGTGCGTTACCGAGAGACGCCCGGGCTCGGCGACCTGATCGACCACGAGAAGAGCCGCTGGATCGAGCAGTTTCGCGGCAAGACCCTGCTCGCGCCGCCGCGCGAGGCGTGGCTCGTCAAACAGGACGAAGGCCAGTTCGATTCGATCACGGGGGCCACGGTCACATCGCGCGCCGTCGTCGCCGCGGTGAAAAACGCGTTGTTATACTTCGAGCAACATCGCGACGATATTTACCGCGCGGCGGAAGTGGCCGCAGCAAGCGAGCATGAGCCCAGCCTCTAACAATCTTCGCACCGCCGTCGTCGACGGCCTTTGGCGCAACAACCTGACCTTCGTCCAGCTGCTTGGGTTGTCGCCGCTATTCGCCGTCACGACTTCCGTGGTCAACGGTTTCGCCCTCGGTCTCGCGACCGCGGCCGTGCTGCTCGTGACGAACACCGTAATCTCGCTCGTGCGCCACGTCGTCGTGCCCGCGTGGCGCGTACCGCTGTTCGTGCTAGTGGCTTCTGCTCTGGTGACAGTCATCGATCTGGTAACCAATGCACTTTTCAACGACCTGCACGAAGCGTTGGGACTGTACGTTGCGCTGATCGTTGCAAACTGCGCTCTGGTCGCGCAGGCGGATACGGTCGCGAGCCGTCGCCCGCTTGCCGAGGCGGCGTTGTCTGGTCTCGCCACGGGCCTGGGCGCCCTCGGCGCGCTCGTGCTGCTCGGGGGTGTCCGCGAGCTACTCGGTCACGGCACTCTGTTCGCCGGCCTGCCGATGCTGTTCGGCAACCGGACCGACGGGTTTGCGCTGAATCTGCCCTTCTCCGGCATGCTGATCGCCGTGCTGCCGCCGGGCGCGTTTTTCGGCATGGCAGCGCTGCTGGCCTTGCGCGCCCGCCTCATGCAACCGCGCGCGGCAGCGCCGCGGTGAACGCGGCGCGCCGGCGCAAGATTTACGAGCGATTCGCCGCCGCGAATCCGGCTCCGCACACGGAGCTTGCTTACAGCACGCCGTTCGAGCTCCTGGTGGCCGTCGTGCTTTCCGCGCAAGCGACAGACGTCAGCGTCAACAAGGCCACAGCGAAGCTGTTCCCCGTCGCGAATACTCCGGCCGCGATTCTCGCGCTCGGCGAGGACGAGCTGAAGAGCTATATCAAGACGATCGGTCTCTTCAACACCAAGGCGAAGAACATTCTGAAGACGTGCCACACGTTGGTCGCGGAGCACGGGGGCGAAGTGCCGCGCGACCGCGACGCGCTCGAGGCGCTACCGGGCGTGGGGCGCAAGACGGCGAACGTGGTTCTGAACTCGGCGTTCGGCGAGCCGACGATCGCCGTCGATACCCATATCTTCCGCGTCGCGAACCGGACGGGCATTGCACCGGGCGCGAACGTACGAGCGGTCGAGGACGAGCTCGTGCGCGTGACGCCAGACGAGTTCAAGCACAACGCCCACCACTGGCTGCTCCTGCACGGGCGCTATGTCTGCAAGGCCCGTAAACCCGCCTGCCCGACGTGTCTCATCGCCGATCTCTGCGAGTACCGGGACAAGACGACGGCTTAGGGTTCGCAGCTGTATCCGGCTCCCGGACGCCGCATATTTGCGGCGCCAATTGACGCATAACGCGCAGGGTGCTCTAGTGGAAACAGTCACCTATGCGCCCCTTCATCACGATCTACGGCGTATCGCCGCATTTTCTTTGCGGCGCGACGCCGCCTAGATACAGTTCGGCGATACCCGTGAGCCAGTGTCGCGTGGCGCGTTGAAGGTCGTTTCTGGCAACCTACCTCTTCGAAGGAATTTAGCAATGGTGCCAATCCTGACCGCTGCACTCGTCGTCTTCGGATTACCAACACTTTACTTCGCGGTGCGCAGCAGAGAGTTTCGGAAGTTCCTGGCCGGCGCGTTCTTCGTGAGCAGTGGAACACAGCTCTACTTCTATCTCACCAATCTTTCGGTGCCGCTCATTGGCACCGGTTTTGTCCAGACGCCGCAGCTTAGTGCTGGGCGTTCAGTTGTTCACTTCATCCTATTCCTGGTAACTCTCTATTTCGGTTTCATCAGGAAGCCACAGACGTGATCCCGGCGCTCAAGAGAGAAAGGCCATCGCTGCCGCCGAACAAACGGTTGCAGCGGACGGTGATGGACAAAGCGCCAAGGGCGTATAGGTCAGCGCGCCGCCGCTGAACCGGAACGTTAGGCGGCAACCGTCGATCGGAGCGCGCATTGAGCATCGAACTTCGCGTGTTGGTGTGGAGCGTGCTCCTTGGGCTCGTTCACATCGTCGTGTCGTCGCACGCCAAGAGCTTGCAGCGCGGCTACCGGTGGACCGCGAGCGCACGTGACGAATCGCTGCCACCGCTCAACGGTGTGACTGGTCGTTTGGACCGAGCGCTTGGCAACTATCTCGAAACGTTTACTCTTTTCGCCGCGCTAGTATTGGTGGCGGAGGCGGCGGGCGTTCATACGAAGCTGACCGAATGGGGGGCGTATTTGTACTTCGGCGCGCGGGTTGCCTACTTACCGCTCTACGCGCTCGGCGTCCCGCTTGTCCGCTCGGTGGTGTGGAACGTAGCGGCACTCGGTATGCTCCTGTTCGCAGTTGCCATCTTAGGTGCATGAAAAGAGCCGTGTGCCAGCCGCCTAACAAGCGACTGCGTTGCCGCGTCAAGTGGTAGCGGCGTTCCAGGGCACGTTGTCGCGGATCATCGCGTTGAGTGCGGTGACGATTCGCTGATGCAGGGCGTTATGCGTAACAACTTGCAGCTAGCCTTGCTCCGAAGCGTTGGCGCTCTGCTTCTTGCCGCCGGTGTTGCTCTGCTCTGTTTTCTCGGCGTCTGGTTCTGGAGGTGGTTCTGTGGCTCATCTTCGCGCCACTCGCTATCGGCTCCCTGTACGCAGGGTGGAGGATGTGTCGCCTATCCAAGGCGACGGCGCGAGCGGTCATTTACTGGGCCATTTCAGTGCTATGGGTTCTGACGTTCGTCATGATCTCGTTTAAGGACGCTACACTGATCGGAGGCGCAAGTGCCGCGATACTAGCTGCAAGCGCAGTCTACGTTTTGGTTCAGAAGTTCGTCGGGAGCAATCCGGAAGTTCTGTCATAAGTGAACGCAAAACAAGCAAATGCAGCGAGCGCGCACCGACCATAAATGTGTTCTGGATTACGCGCATCGGCGCATCGCTGATGCGCAGCGTTAGACCGCATTCACCGAACCTACGCCTATGCCCGACCACGACGTTCCCACGCTCTACGAATGGCTCGGTGGCAGCGACGCACTCATCCGCCTGACCACGCGCTTCTATGAACATGTCCGAGATGATTCGCTTCTTGCGCCGATCTTCGCGCATATGGGCGACAGTCATCCCGCTCACGTTGCCGCCTTCCTCGCCGAAGTACTTGGTGGGCCCACTGCCTACTCGGAGCAGCACGGCGGGCATCCACATATGATTCAGCAGCATCTCAATCGCCATCTCACACAGGAACAACGCCGCCGCTGGGTAGGTCTACTGCTCGAAACGGCGGACGAACTCAGCATGCCGGAAGACCCCGAGTTCCGGTCGGCGCTGGTGGGCTATCTTGAGTGGGGCTCACGGCTGGCGGTGATCAATTCGCAGCCGGGCGCTACAGTTGACCCGCACTCGCCAATGCCCCATTGGGGTTGGGGCGAAGTCAAGGGTCCGTACAAAAGTTGAGCGTCACATCCAATGCGGTCTAACCCTTCGCGCCAGCCGGCTCGCTACGGCTGGCTTGCCGGCCTCCGCGAGCGGCTAAACTCAAACGCTAGACGCAACTCCTCGAAGCCTCACGCTCCCGGTTTGTTGTTAACACGCCTCTCAAGGAGGTCAATTGCATGAAGATCGTCTCCTTCTACGATGTAGTGCCCGGGGCGCTCGCCAAGCTTATGGAGCACTATCCCGCGCATCGCGCGAGGCTGGAAGAATTCCATGCGCGTGGCCTGTTGTTGGCGGCAGGGCCACTCGGTAATCCACCCGAGAGCGCGATGGGCATCTTTGCTTCACGCGAGGCTGCCGAAGAATTTATCGCGGGCGATCCATTCGTGATAAACGGCCTGATTAGTAAGTGGCGCCTGCTCGAATGGAACGCCGCTTTCATATGAGTTCGGAAAGTCACGGCGAGTGACTGAGAACACACCCGCGCGTGACGACCGGTTGAATTAGAGCTGCTGGCGCTTCTTCGGGATGTAGAGGTCGGTGATCGTGCCCTCGGCTGCTTCCGCGGCGAAAGCCAGCGTTTCGGACAGCGTCGGATGCGGATGGATCGTGAGCCCGACATCCGCTGCATCTGCGCCCATCTCGATGGCGAGCGCCGCTTCCGCAATCAGGTCGCCCGCGTTCACACCCACGATGCCGGCGCCGAGTAACCGGTGAGTGGCGGGATCGAACAGCAGCTTGGTCAGACCTTCGCTGCGCCCGAGGGTCAGTGAGCGCGCGCTCGCGGCCCATGGGAACGCGCCCCTCTCGTACGGCACGCCGCGTGCCTTCGCGTCGTCTTCGGTGAGCCCGACCCACGCCACTTCGGGATCGGTGTACGCAACGGACGGCACGACGCGCGCGTCGAAGAAACTCTTCTGCCCCGC
>PMCP01000144.1:10995-11228 GCA_003155415.1 Gammaproteobacteria bacterium
GCCGGCGCCTGGTCGCCCTCGAAGTGCACGGTGATGCCGTTCGAGCCGGCTTCCACTTTCACGACCCGCGTGCCGAGCATGATCGCTTCGTAACGCGCGGAGATGCGCTTCTCGAGCGGCTTCACGAGATCGCGATCGCAGCCCGGTATCAACGTCTTCGTGAGCTCCACGACCGAGACTTTGACGCCGAGCGCGTCGTAGACCGTAGCCATCTCGAGGCCGATGATGCCGCC
>PMCP01000135.1 GCA_003155415.1 Gammaproteobacteria bacterium
CCGTTGCCGGCGTTTGCGATCACGGTCGCGTCATCGAATACGCCGCCCGTGATCTCCGGGACGCCGCCCACGACGGCCACGGTTGGCACGCAGTACACGTTCACGCCGACGGCCAGCGATGCGAATGCCGGGACGACGCTCGCATTCACCATTACAAACAAGCCGACTTGGGCCACCTTCAGCACGACCACGGGGCGGCTGCAAGGCACTCCGGCGACGGCCAACATCGGCGCTGCGGCAAACATCACGATCAAGGTCACGGATGGCCAGGACACGGCGCAGCTGCCCGCGTTCACGATCACCGTCAGCGCGGCGCCGAATCGCCCGCCGACGATCAGCGGCACTCCGGGGACGACCGTGACGCAGGGGAGCGCGTACGCGTTCACACCGACGGCCAGCGATCCGGACGGCAATACGCTGACCTTTAGTGTCGCGAACAAGCCCGCGTGGGCGACATTCAGCACGAGCACCGGCGCGCTTTCCGGCACGCCGGGAGCGGGCAACATCGGCGCGACCACCGGCATCGTGATTAGCGTCAGCGACGGAACCGTGTCGGCGTCGCTGCCGGCATTCACGCTCACCGTCAGCGCGCAACAAAATCGCGCGCCGACGATCAGTGGCACTCCCGGGACGGCGGTCATGCAGGGGAGCGCCTATGCGTTCACGCCGACGGCCAGCGATCCCGACGGCAACCCGTTGACCTTCAGCATCACGAACAAGCCGGGCTGGGCCGCGTTCAACACGAGCACGGGTGCCTTGTCGGGAACTCCCGCGGTCGGCGATGTCGGCGCAACGACGGGCATCGTCGTCACGGTCAGCGATGGCACCCTGACGGCGTCGCTGCCCGCGTTCAGCATCACGGTGCAGGCCGTCGCGACCGGTTCGGCGACGCTGTCGTGGGCGCCGCCGACGCAGAACACGGACGGGTCGGCGCTCACGGACCTCGCGGGGTTCAAGATTTATTGGGGCCCCGCCGCCGGCACCTATCCGAACTCTGTGACCTTGAACAACCCGGGTTTGAGCACCTATGTCGTCGAGAGCCTGGCGTCGGGCACCTATTTCTTCGCGGCATCCGCGGTGAATGCGTCGGGCGCCGAGAGTGCGCTGACGACGCCCGCCAGCAAGACCATTCCTTAAGCTCCTTGCAGCCCCCTAAGGCCTGGCCGGCGCTACTGCGTCGCGCCGGGCCTTCTTTTTTCACCGATCCGCGACGCGACCCCGCAGGACTTCGAGATTCGTCCGCCTCGCGTGTCTATAATGCGGAGCAGGGTAGCCGCCCGGGCGAGAGTGGCGGAATTGGTAGACGCGCTGGACTTAGGATCCAGTGGGGCAACCCGTGGGAGTTCGAGTCTCCCCTTTCGCACCAACCAAGTAGAGCTGTGGGATGAACGTAGCAACTTCAAAGAGTTATGAAGCTAAAGTGGAGGCCGCTGACGGCCTCGAGCGGCGGATGACCATCCGTGTTCCCGCCGTCGATATCGAGCGCGAGATCGATGCGCGCCTCGTCAAAGTAGGGCGAACCGCCAAACTGAAGGGGTTCCGGCCGGGCAAAGTGCCGCAAAAAGTCGTCCGGCAGTACTACGGCGGCCAGGTGCGCGAGGAAGTGTTGAACGATGTCGTTCGTTCCACGTATTCGCGCGCCATTGCCGATCAGAACCTGAACCCCGCCGGCGGCCCGCGTATCGAGCCTCTGGCCGCTGGGGACACGGCGGAGCACTTCAGCTATCAGGCCACGTTCGAGGTCTACCCTGAAATCACCCTGCAGCCGCTAGGCGAGCTGTCGGTCGATGTGCCGACGGTCGAAATCGAGGAATCCGACCTCGACGCAATGATCGAGCGCTTGCGAGCGCAGCGGGTGACCTGGCACGTCGTCGAGCGCCCTGCGGCGGAGCGCGACCGTGCCGTCGTCGACTTCACGGGCACGATCGATGGCGAGCCGTTCCAAGGGGGCGAAGGCAAAGACGTCTCGATCGTCGTGGGAGGCGGGCAGGTGCTCGCTGAGTTCGATCAGGCGCTACGGGGTGTTGCTCCCGGCGGCATGACGACCGCTACCGTGAACTTTCCGGCCGACTATGCCGCCGCGAACCTGGCAGGCAAGACGGCCGCATTTGCCATTACCGTGAAGCGGGTGGAAGAGCAACAGCTTCCCGATCTCGACGATGCTTTCGCGACCAGCTTCGGTTTGAGCGGCGGCGCAGCGTTGCTGCGCAGCGAAGTGCGGAAAAACATGGAGCGCGAGCTCGCGGAGCGCATACGCGCCCAGACGAAGACGCGCGCGTTCGATGCCTTGATAGGCGCGAACGAAGTCGCGACTCCGCGCGCTCTGGTCGATCAGGAGATCGATAGCCTGCAGGCCGATGCGCTGCGCCAGATGGGTAGTGAAGATCCCAAGCAGGCGCCGGCGAGGGAGAGGTTCGAATCGCTGGCGCGGCGACGCGTGGCGATCGGGCTCTTGATTCAGGAATTATTGAAACAACATAAGATCAAGCTCGATCAGACGCGGGTGGATCAGCGCGTGAAGGAGATGGCCGCGCCGTATGAGAAACCCGACGAGGCCGCACAGTACTACCGGGGCAATCGTGGCATGATGCTTCAGATCGAAGCAGCCGTGCTCGAAGATCAGGTCGTAGACTTTCTCGTCGAGCACGCGGTTCGCAAGACGCAGGCTTTGAGCTTCAAGGATTTCATGGGTGCGTGACGATGCGCCTCGTGAGGGAGAGCAAGCGTGAATGAGAGAGCATTGAATCTTGTACCGATGGTCGTCGAGCAGACCGCACGCGGCGAGCGCGCGTACGACATTTATTCGCGACTACTGAAGGACCGAGTTGTGTTCATCGTCGGGCCCATCGAGGACCAGGTCGCGAATCTCGTCGTCGCACAGCTGCTCTTCCTCGAATCGGAGAATCCGGACAAGGATGTGCACCTGTACATCAACTCGCCGGGCGGCGTGGTGACTTCCGGTCTCGCGATCTACGACACGATGCAGTTCATCAAGCCCGACGTGAGCACGATCTGTGTCGGTCAGGCGGCGAGCATGGGCTCCGTGTTGCTGGCCGGTGGCAAGAAAGGCAAGCGCTACTGTTTGCCGAATTCGAAAGTCATGATTCATCAACCGAGTGGTGGTTTCGAAGGTCAGGCCTCCGACATCCACATCCATTCTCGCGAGATCCAGAAGACGAAGCAGCGGCTGAATGAGATCCTGGCCAAGCACACGGGCCAGAGCGTCGAGCGCATCGCCCTCGACAGCGACCGCGACAACTTCATGGAAGCGGCGAAGGCCGTAGAGTATGGCCTCGTAGATACCGTGCTCGAAAAGAGGGCGGATCCCCCCGCTAAAGCGTAGTGGGCGCCCCCGCGCGGGCTTGGGTTTTGGCGTTCTGTGACTGAGGTCCGAAACTGCCAAACCCTGCTTTGCAGAGGTTTTTGACAAGTGCTATAAGGCCATGAAACCGGCATTGCCGGCGTGAGGTGCACGGACCATGAGTGATGATTCTCGCAGCAAAGGGGACGACGGCAAGCTCTTGTATTGCTCGTTCTGCGGCAAGAGTCAGCACGAAGTGCGCAAGCTCATTGCCGGGCCGTCCGTTTTCATCTGCGACGAATGCGTCGAACTCTGCAACGACATCATTCGTGAAGAGCTCGATGAACGCGCCGAGCGTGGCCGCGACAAGCTGCCCAAGCCCTCCGAGATCAAGGCAGTTCTCGACGAATACGTGATTGGCCAGCAGGTCGCGAAGAAAGTGCTCGCGGTGGCCGTCTACAACCACTACAAGCGGCTCGAGACGCGCGCGCGAGACAAGAGCAAGACGGAAGTCGAGCTCGCCAAGAGCAATATTCTGTTGATCGGCCCGACGGGCTGCGGCAAGACGCTGCTCGCCGAGACGCTCGCGCGTCTCTTGAATGTGCCGTTCACCATAGCCGATGCCACGACGCTGACCGAAGCCGGTTACGTCGGTGAGGATGTCGAGAACATCATTCAGAAGCTCCTCCAGAAATGCGAGTACGACGTCGAGAAGGCGCAGACTGGTATCGTGTACATCGACGAGATCGACAAGATCTCGCGTAAGTCCGACAACCCGTCGATCACGCGCGANNACGTCGAACATCCTGTTCATCTGCGGTGGCGCGTTTTCCGGTCTCGACAAGATCATCCTGAATCGCTCGAAGAAGAGCGGCATCGGCTTTGTCGCCGAGGTCCGTCCGCCGGACGGCGGCCAGCACATTAATGATCTCCTGGGCGACGTGGAGCCCGAGGATCTGATCAAGTACGGCCTGATACCCGAGTTTGTCGGCCGCCTACCGGTCGTCGCGACTCTCGAGGAGCTCGACGAAGAAGCGCTCATCCAAATACTCACGGAGCCGCGCAACGCACTGACGAAGCAGTATCAGAAGCTCTTCGATATGGAAGGCGTGGAGCTCGAGTTCCGTGAGGACGCTCTGCGTGCCGTGGCCCGCAAGGCCATGCAGCGCAAGACTGGCGCACGAGGGCTGCGGACGATCCTCGAGAACGTGTTGCTCGATACCATGTATGACCTGCCGGCCATGAGCAACGCGACCAAGGTGGTGGTCGACGACTCCGTCGTCACCGGCGAGACCAAGCCGTATGTCATCTACGAGGCCGACGAGCCCGCGGCCGTGGGAGACGAGCGTCGCTAGCGTTCGCTCGTTGCATTTCCCGGCCTCGGCGCAACCGAACGCGCGGGATGTCTTCTTGCGGCTCGCGTCGGTCCATCCATTGTTTGTCGGTTTGCCACGAACGGTGGCCTTGCCGGCTTCTTTCTACTGAGAGACCCCAGTCATGACAGACACAAATACACCGGCCTCCAAGCGCCTGCCTATCCTGCCGCTGCGCGACGTCGTGATCTACCCTCACACGGTGATTCCGCTGTTCGTCGGCCGGGAGCGCTCCGTGGCCGCGCTCGATCAGGCCATGGCCGGCAACCGCGAGATCCTGCTCGTCGCACAGACGCAGCCNNATTCTCCAGCTGCTGAAGCTGCCTGACGGCACGGTCAAGGTGCTCATGGAGGGCATCAAGCGTGCGCGCCTGCGCGATCTGCAGGTGGCCGACATCTTCAGTGCCGAGGTCGAAGACCTGCCCGAGGGTGCCGAAGGCGATCGCCGCGAGCTCGACGTCTTAACTCGTTCCGTCATGTCGCGGTTCGAGCAGTACGTGAAGCTGAATAAGAAGATTCCGCCGGAAATTCTGACGTCGCTGTCTGGTATCGATTCGCCTAGCCGTTTGGCGGACACCGTTGCGGCGCAGATGACGCTGAAGTTATCCGAAAAGCAGAAGGTGCTCGAGATTTCCGCGGTGCGGCAGCGTCTCGAGCACGTGCTCGGGCTCATCGACGCCGAGATCGACATGTTGCGGATCGAGAAGCGGATCCGTGGGCGCGTCAAGCAGCAGATGGAGAAGAGCCAGCGCGAGTACTACTTGAATGAGCAGATGAAGGCCATTCAGAAGGAGCTCGGCGAGATGGAAGACTCGCCGAACGAGTTGGCTGAGCTCGAGCAGAAGATCAAATCCGCCGGCATGCCGAAGGACGCGAAGGAGAAGGCCACCTCCGAGCTCAACAAACTGAAGCTGATGTCACCGATGTCGGCGGAAGCCACGGTGGTGCGCAATTACATCGACTGGCTCGTGAAGGTTCCATGGAAGAAGCGCACGAAAGTGCACCAGGACCTCGCCGCCGCGGAAACCATCCTGGAAGAAGATCACTTCGGCCTCGAGAAGGTCAAAGAACGCATTCTCGAATACCTTGCGGTACAGCAACGCGTGAAGGCGCTGAAGGGGCCGATTTTGTGCCTCGTGGGCCCGCCCGGCGTCGGTAAGACCTCGCTCGGGCAGAGCATCGCGAGAGCCACGAACCGCAAGTTCGTCCGCATGTCGCTCGNNCGCGACGAGGCGGAGATCCGTGGCCATCGCCGTACCTACATTGGTTCGATGCCGGGCAAGATCGTGCAGAACCTGAGCAAGGTGAAGGTGCGCAATCCGCTGTTCCTGCTCGACGAAGTCGACAAGATGTCGATGGACTTCCGTGGCGATCCATCGTCGGCGCTGCTCGAGGTGCTCGA
>PMCP01000061.1 GCA_003155415.1 Gammaproteobacteria bacterium
GTTGCGAGCGTCGCGAACGACCGATACAGCGCGTCGTGCCGCCCGTCGAGTGAGGTAAGGTCGAGACCGCGCGGCAGCTCTCGCAACGTCGCAAGATGCTCGCGATCGAGCAGCTGGCGGTTGCCGGCATACGCGGAGCGCAAGCCATACGGCGAACCGTAGTCGTCCGGCGGGCCCAGCGGCAATGTCTGCCACACGCTGAAGCCGCCTGCCGCAAGCCAGTCGACGAATCGCCAGGCCTCGCGTCCCAGGGTGCCCTGGAGGTCTCCGCCAGGTAGCGACGTGGGATGGAGCAACACTCCGGCGCGGCGCGCAGTGAGGACGGGATTCACGTGCGCTCAGCGAGAGGGACTGCGGCGCAGCGCCGCGAGCATCGCACGCGTCACGAGAACGACGCCGTTGTCCGTGACGTAGAAGTGCTGTTTATCGGCCTCGCGGTTACGGCCAATCACGGTGCCGTGCGGGATGACGCAGCCTTCGTCGATGATCGCATTCTGGATGAAGCAGCTGCGACCGATCTCGACGCGCGGCAGCACGACGGAGCGAAATACCTCCGAACCCTCGTCGACCACGACATTCGTGTGGAACAATGATTCGCGCACGAGGGCGCCGGAGATGATGCAACCGCCCGAGATCATGGAGTTGATCGCGAGACCTCGGCGCCGGTCCTCGTCGAGAATGAACTTAGCGCCTGGCACCTGCTCCTGGTACGTCCAGATCGGCCATTCCTCGTCGTAGAGATTCAGCTCTGGGCTCACGTGAATGAGCTCCATGTTCGCGTTGTAATAGCCGTCCACCGTGCCGACGTCACGCCAGTAGCGCTGGGCCTTCGTTTCGACGTCCTCGAACGCGTACGCGAACACCCGCCGATTGGCCACGGCCGCCGGAATGATGTTGCGGCCAAAGTCGTGCCGCGTTTCGGGGTCCGCCGCGTGGCGCTGCAATGTCTCACGCAGGAACTCGGGGTTGATCACGTAGATGCCCATCGATGCCAGCGCCACCCCTTCGCGGCCCGGCATCGGTTGCGGGTCTTTCGGCTTCTCGTCGAAGCTCACGACGCGATAATCGGCGCCCAGCGACATGACGCCGAACTCGCTCGCCTGGGCGAGCGGCACCTGCACGCCGCCGATCGTGATATCCGCGCCGCTCTCCTTATGGAACGCGATCAACGGACCGTAGTCCATCTTGTAAACGTGGTCNNCCGGCCAGGATCAGCACCGTTTCTGGGCGCTGCTGATCGATGATGTCGAGGTTCTGAAACACGGCGTCCGCCGTGCCGCGGTACCACAGCTCGCCGAGCTGCTGCTGCGCCGGCACGATGTCGATGAACTCGCCAAGCTCGCCGTGCAGGTAGCCCCAACCGCGTTGCACATGCTGAATAAGGGACTGGGCCTTATACTGGGTGAGGATGAAAATTTGTCGGATGCCGGAATTCACGCAGTTCGACAACGAAAAGTCGATGATTCGGTATTTGCCACCGAACGGCATCGCGGGCTTTGCGCGATTGTCAGTGAGTGCCATGAGCCGCTGGCCGCGCCCGCCCGCCATCACGACCGCGAGGGTCGAGCGCGTCAGCTGGCTGACCAATCGACGCCGAGGAATTTGCCGCATAGGGATCCAAGTTACTCCGACCGCGTAGCCCGTGTCTAACCAACAGATCACAAATGGCGAGCGTCCGATTCCGCCCGCCGGCACCCCTCTCGCGACCGCTGTAGCAGGCGATCGTGACATTCAGCTGCTCGTCAGCGGTCGGTTGCATGATCCGCGTCGCGTGCTCGGCGCCCATGCGCACGGCAAAAGCAACGTTCGCGTCCGAGTGCTGCTGCCGAGCGCACGCCGCGTGCGCCTCGTGGAGCCCGCGGTCGAGCTCGATCGCGTGCCGGGTACCGCACTATTCGAGTGGACTGGGCCGACGCACCTCCTGACATCGCCGTACCGCATGCGCTACGAGACGCACGACGGCGTCTGGCACGAGGGCTACGATCCGTATTCCTTCCCGCTGCACATCGACGCAAACGATCTCGCGCGTTTCAACTCCGGCGGGCACGTCCACGCACACCGGTTTCTCGGCGCCCATGCGTTGACTATCGACGGCGTACCCGGCATCCGCTTCGCGGTCTGGGCGCCAAACGCGGAGCGCGTCAGCGTCGTCGGCACGTTCAATCATTGGGACGGGCGCTATCACCCCATGACGGTGCGCGGCGATTCCGGAGTCTGGGAGCTGTTTCTGCCCGAAATCGGCGCCGGCGAGCTATATAAATACGAGATCTTCACGCGCGACCGCCGCGAGCTGAAGCTCAAGACCGATCCGTACGGCGCGGCGTTCGAGAATCGTCCGGCGACGGCCGCCGTGACAACTGTCTCCAAGTTCCGTTGGGACGATGGCGAGTGGCTGAGCAGACGCCGTTCACGCGATTGGTTGCGCGAGCCGATCTCCATCTACGAGGTGCACCTCGGTTCGTGGCGGCGCACCGCGAGCGGCCAGTTTCTCTCGTACGCGGAACTTGCGCGCCAGCTAGGCGCGTACGCGAGCGATCTCGGCTTCACACACGTCGAGCTACTGCCTATCACGGAACATCCGTTCGATGACTCTTGGGGTTATCAGTGCACAGGCTATTTCGCGCCGACGCGCCGCCACGGCACGCCGGACGAGCTGCGCGAATTCGTAGCGGAGCTGCACAAACAGGGTCTCGGCGTAATCCTCGACTGGGTGCCGGCGCATTTCCCGAAAGACGATCACGCGCTTGCGCGTTTCGACGGCACCGCGTTGTATGAATACGGCGACAAGCACAAAGGCGAGCACCCGGACTGGGACACCTTGGTGTTCAACTACTCGCGCAACGAAGTGCAGAGCTTTCTGCTCTCGAGCGCCGTGTGCTGGCTCGAGGACTTCCACTTCGACGGGTTGCGCGTCGATGCGGTCGCTTCGATGCTGTACTTGGATTACTCGCGCAAGCACGGCGACTGGACGCCGAACGTGCACGGCGGCAACGAAAACCTCGAGGCCATCGCGTTCGTCAAGCGCCTGAATGAGACGACGTACGCCACGTGCCCCGGCACGTTGATGATCGCCGAGGAATCGACGGCGTGGCCGCAAGTATCGCGGCCCACATATACGGGCGGGCTCGGCTTCACGTTCAAGTGGAACATGGGCTGGATNNGACGAGGTCGTGCACGGCAAACGCTCGTTGCTCGATAAAATGCCCGGCGACGATTGGCAGCGGTTCGCCAACCTGCGCTTGCTGCTGACGTACCAGTGGACCTATCCCGGCAAGAAGCTGTTGTTCATGGGCGGGGAGTTCGGTCAGCCGCGCGAGTGGAACCATCACGGGTCGCTGCCGTGGCACCTGGCCGACGAGCCTCGCAACGCGGGGGTGCGAGCACTCGTGCGCGACCTGAATCGGGTGTATCGCGGCCTCCCGGCGTTACACCGCCGCGATCACGACGCCGACGGCTTCGCGTGGTTGAGCTGGCAAGACGATGCGAACTCGGTGCTCTCCTATATACGACGCGACGGCGATGACCACGCCGTGGTGCTGCTGAACTTCACGCCGGTGCCACGGCATGGCTATCGCGCGGGCGTGCCGGTGGCGGGGCGCTACCGCGAGGTGCTGAACTCGGATTCGCAGTACTACGGCGGCTCGAACGTGGGCAACGCCGTCGTCGACACCGAATCGGTGCCGTGCATGGGCCACGCGCACTCGATCGTCGTCTCGCTGCCCCCGCTCGCGGGCCTGATCCTCGTCCCCGCCTGAGAACAACCGGATCTGCTCACGCTTGTGGAGGCGGAGTCTTGGCGCTCGCGCCTGCTCAGCTACAGCCAGGACGGTAGCGAGCGAGTCCTCACGCGTACGCCGGTGGCGGGATGCGGGAAGGAGAGCGCGGCGGCGTGCAGCAGGTAGCCGCCTGTGCCTGGCGGCACGTCGCTCTTCGGAATGCCGCCGGGGCCGAACAGCGGATCGCCCACGATCGGCGCACCCGCGGCCGCGAGATGAATGCGGATCTGATCGGGGCGGCCTGTGATCGGCTGCGCGGCCACGAGTGTGCGGGCGTCTTCGCGGCGCAATACGCGCACGCGCGTGCGCGATGCGCGGCCCCGCTCCGCCGCCACGTGAATCGACAGCGGGCCGTGCGCCACGCGCGCGATCGGCTGCGTCGCGACGAACGAGTCGGGCAGCGTGGCGCCCGCAACCCACGCGAGATATGTCTTGATCGGCACGAATTCGCGGAATTGGCGAGCGAGCGACGCGCGTGCGAGCTCCGTTTTTCCGAATGCCATCAAGCCCGAAGTGCCGCGCCCAAGTCGGTGCGCCGGCGCAGCCGTGGCACGCGTCGGGTCGCTCGCACGCACGAGCATCAGCAGCGTGCGCGCTGAGAACGGCCCTGCCGGCAACACCTGCAACCCGGCGGGCTTCGCGACGATGAGCACATGCTCGTCCTCGAACGCCACCGCAAACGTTTCCGGCGCCTCCGGCTCTTGCCACGGCGGCCGGTGGAACTCGAGCTCGTCGCCCGCCGCGAGGCGTTCGTCGGCCGCAGCGCGGCGGCCGTTCACGAGCACGCGCCCGAAGGCAATCGCAGCGCGCCACTGCGCTTCGTCCGAGTGCCGAAACCTGCTCACGTGGAACGCCAGCACGCTCTCCCCCGCGTCCTGCGCCGCCACGCGGGCTCGATAGACGAAACCGCGATTCGTGCTCACGCCTCGAACACCGCAATACCGTGCGGCCCGAGCCAATAGTGCCGCTCGAGCGCCAACACACCGGCGGGCACCACGTCCTCCGGCGCCACGAGCGTAGTGTCGACGATGCGCCGCCACTCGTGCGTCGCGGCTTGCGGCAACGCCAGCAAGCGCCCGGTGGAGGCCATGTTGATCATGACGTGCAGCGCAGGCTCGCCGTGCGTGACCCCGGCGAGCGTGAAGCACAACACACGCGCCTCGGCGTCACGCCAGTCTGGTGTCTCGAGATCGCGGCCGAACCACTGAATCTCCGGTGGCTGCACCTCGGCCGAGCCATCGAAGAACCGCGAGCGCTTCAGGCTCGGGTGCCGTTGTCGAAGCGCGATCAGCTCGCGCGTGAAGCGGTGCATCGCGCGGGCGCCGGGCGTAAACGACCAATCGAGCCAGCTCACGTCGCTGTCCTGGCAATACGCGTTGTTGTTGCCGCGTTGACTCCGCAGCACTTCGTCACCGGCGGTGAACATCGGTACGCCCTGACTCAACAGCAACAACGCCATGAAGTTGCGCGCTCGCTGCGTGCGCAGCTGCTGAATGTCGGGATCGTCAGTCGCGCCCTCGACGCCTGAGTTCCAGCTGTAGTTGTCGTCGCGGCCGTCGCGATTCTCCTCGGCATTCGCCGAATTGTGCTTGCGGTCATAGCTCACGAGGTCATGCAGCGTGAAGCCATCGTGGCAGGTCACGAAGTTGATGCTGTTCTGCGGCGTTTTGTTCGCTGGTGCGTACATGTCGCTGCTGCCCGCAATCCGCGTCGCGAGCTCGCCGAGCAACCCGGGTTCGCCGCGCAGGAACCGCCGCACGGTGTCGCGATAGCGGCCGTTCCATTCCGCCCAGCGAAAACCGGGGAACGAGCCGAGCTGGTACAGCCCCGCTGCGTCCCATGCTTCGGCGATCAGATGCACGCCACCGAGCGCCTCCGCAAACTCGATGCTCGCGAGGGACGGCGAGTGCGCGATAGGTTTTCCGTCTTCGCCACGAGACAGCACACTTGCAAGATCGAGCCTGAAGCCGTCGACGTGCATGTCGCGCGCCCAGAACGTAAGGCACTCGAGCAAGTACTGCGTGACGAGTGGATGGTTGCCGTTGACCGTATTGCCACAGCCGGTGAAATCCAAGTACCGGCTCTTGTTCTCCGGATCGAGGATATAGAAAACGTCGTTCGCGATTCCTCTGAAGCCGAAGGTGGGCCCCGCAGCGTCGCCTTCGGCCGTGTGGTTGAACACGACGTCGAGGATCACGCCGATACCCGCGGCGTGCAGCGCCTTCACGAGGTCACGAAACTCGCGGCGCGGGTCCTCGTCGACCGCAAAAGGCGAGTGCGGCGCGAAGAATGCGAACGGGCTGTAACCCCAGTAGTTCGACAGTCCAAGAGCCGCGCCGGCGGGCGGCAGGTCCTGACGATCGAATGCAAATATCGGCAGCAGCTCGACGTCGGTGACGCCGAGCGCCTTCAAGTACGGAATCTTCTCAATGAGCCCGCGGAACGTGCCCGGATGCGCTACGCCCGAAGACGGATGGCGCGTAAACCCCCGGACGTGCAGCTCGTAGATCACGGACTCGGCAAGCGGCCGACGAAGAGGCGCGTCGCCTTGCCAGTCGTAGTCGTCTTGCGCTGCGATCCGCGCGCGCACGTGCGGCTCGATATCGCCTTCCAACGCGTCTTTACGCAGCCACGTGGCGTCGCTGACGAGCCGCGCCCACGGATCCAGCAGCTCGCGTCGCGGTTCGAACACCATGCCCGCCGCCGGCTCGCGGGGCCCATCCGCGCGCCACGTGTAGTACCAGCCAGGTTTTGCACCGGCCACGAACGCGTGCCAGAAATCGTAGGTGCGATGCTGGCGCGGATCGAGCTCGAACTCGGCAGCAGGCTCCGCATCTTTAGCGCCGCGATAGAGCTTGAGCCACATGCGCGTGGCGTTCTTGCCGTAAATCGCGAAGTTCACGCCGCCCGACTCAGCAGTGGCGCCCAGCGGGAAGCGCGAACCCGTGCGGAGCACGAGGTTCGTCGCCGTGGGTTTGGTCTTTCGGCTGCTCAAAGCTTTCGCAACAACCCGAGCTCGTAGGGATGCGAGAGGTTCGGGTGCTGCGGCACCGCGCGAATCTCGTATTCCAGCGTCCCGGCCCACGGCGGCTGCATCTCGAGCCGGTAGCGACACACCCCCCCGCTGCCCACAGCACCCGGCACGAACGGCTCGAGCAAGTGGGCGCGGCCGTCCGAGTAGAACACCCCCTGGTCGGGCCGCCCGTTGTCGGCGAAACCCTGCACCGGCACCACGAGCTCCGAGCCAAGCAGGCGACGCACGACGCATTCGACGCGCACGTCCTCCGGCTGCAATCCGTTCAACGTCACATCCACCTCGAGCACGGCGCGGCGCCCGAACGCGATCTCCCCGGGCGCGCTGCCGATGAGCTTCAGCGCAACACCCGGCCACGCCACGTGCACACGGCTTTTCCAGGCGCCGAGATCACGGGCCACGCGGAAGCCGTCTGCGGCGGTGATGCGCCCTTGCCGCGCGGCCGGCGCGTAAAACCCCTGCACATAGTCGCGCAAGACGCGCTCGCTATTGAACGCTGGCAACACGCTGGCCATCGAGCGTTTGCAGAGCTGCACCCAGCCCGCCGAATAGCCGCGCTTGTCGTCATGCGCGTAATACAGCGGCAAGACCTCGTCTTGCAGGGTCTCGTAGAGTGTCGTCGAATCCTGGCGGTCGCGATCCGCGCCGCCGCCCTCATCGACCGACGGCGGAATGCCCCAGCCGTTCTTGAATTCCCTGCGTCCGTCGTACCCCTCTGCCCACCAGCCATCGAGCACGCTCAAGTTGACCGTACCGTTGATCGCCGCCTTCATGCCCGACGTGCCGCTCGCTTCGTACGGGTGCACCGGCGTGTTGAGCCACACGTCGACACCGGACGTCAGCACGCGGCTGATGCCCATGTCGTAACCCTCGACGAGCAGAATCTTGCCGATGAACGGCGGCAGACTCGAGATTCGCTGGATCTCGCGCATCATGTATTGCGCTGGCTCGTCCGCCGGATGCGCCTTGCCCGAAAACACGAACAAGACGGGCCTGTCCTCCGCCGCCACGAGCTGCTCGAGCCAGCGTAAGTCGGCCATGAGCAGCGTCGCGCGCTTGTACGTCGCGAATCGGCGGCCGAAACCTACGGTGAGCACGTTTGGATCTTCGGGGTCCACGAGCCTCAGAAGCCGGTGCACGTGCGCTTCGCTGAACCCATTGCGCTGATACTGCAGCGACAACCGCTCGCGCAGCACCCGCAGCATCTGGCTCTTTACCTTTTGGCTCGTCTGCCAGTACAGCTCGTCCGGAATGTCGAGGATGCGGTTCATCAGCGGTCGATCCATTAGCCGCTCACGCCAGTCGCTTCCAAGATGCCTGTCGAACAGAGCCGCCCACGCGTTGCGCAGAAAGGTGTCGACGTGCACGCCATTCGTCACGTAACCGACGGGGTTCTCCGCCGGCGGTATGTCTGGCCACACGTTCTGGCACAACCGTGCCGACACTTGGCCGTGGATCTTGCTGACGCCGTTCACGGCGCCCGAGCCGCTGAGCGCGAGCCGCGTCATGTTGAAGCGGTCGGCCTGGTCGGGCACACGGCCAAGCTCGAGCAGCTTCTCTACAGGAACGCCGAGCTCGTCCAGGAAGCTCCGAAACTGGCGTGCGACGCGGTCGATCGGAAACCGGTCGTGGCCCGCGCTGACCGGCGTATGAGTCGTGAACACCGTGCTGGCCATGACGGCCTCGAGCGCAGCGGCGAACGGCAAGCCGCCCACCGTGTGCTCGCGCAGCCGCTCGATCACCGAGAACGCCGCATGACCTTCGTTGATGTGCCACACAGTAGGCGCGAGATTCAACGCGCGCAGCGCGCGAACGCCGGCCACACCGAGCACGGCTTCCTGCTGCACGCGCAGCTCTTCGTCGCCGCCGTACAAACGGTACGTGATGTTGCGATCCTCGGGGGCATTCTCGGGCACGTCGGTGTCGAGCAGCAGCACTGTCACGCGGCCGATCGGCGCCTTCCAGACACGCACGTTGATCGCGCGCTCCGGCCCGGGGCAGGTCACTCGGATCTCCTTCCCGTCCGCACCTACTGCAAGCACGAGCGGCGTGTTACGCGACTCGATGGAGGAATACTCCGGCAGCTGCTGGCCGTTGCGATCGATGCGTTGATTGAAATAGCCCTGCCGATAGAGCAAGCCCACGGCGACGAACGGCAAGCCGAGATCGCTGGCCGTCTTGCAATGATCGCCAGCGAGCACACCCAGGCCGCCGGAATAGATCGGGAAGCTCTCGTGCCAGCCGTACTCGGCGCAGAAATACGCGATCAGGTCGTCGGCGGCGAAACCATCCGGCAACGCAGGGCGACTGCCGAGATAGCGGTCGAATGCCGCGAGCACGGCTGCGAACTCGCGCATGAACTCGGGATTCTCCGCTGCGCTGTCGAGGATGCTTTGATCCACGCTGCGCAAGAACAACCGCGGGCTGCTGCCGACGCCCCGCCACAGCACGGGATCGAGCTTGCGGAACAGTTGCCCCGTGCCCGGGTACCAACTGAACCAGAAGTTACCGGCAAGATCGTTGAGGCGCCGCAGGGGCTCCGGAACGCTCGGGGTCACCTGCAACGCGAACAACGTGCTCGGGCTCGACATCAGCTATTCCTTCTCGACCGTGTACAAGAGATCCATGGACTTCTGGTCGCCCGAGCGCGTTTCGACGCTCAAACGCTCGTTGAACTTAAAGCGCAACAACAAGCCGCCTATTCTATTGAACAGTCCATAGCTGTAGCGAATATATAGCTTCGGACTCAGGTATTTGCCTGCCATCAGTGCGCCGGCATCCGTCGCGGTCGACTGCACGGAGAGCTCGTCGAGCCCGAGCGTCGCACCCAGCCGTTGGACCACCGGCAACGCCTGGTTCAGGCCCATGGCGAGCGCCGCGGTCTGCAGCGTCGCGGTCTCCTCCGTGCCCGTGCCGGTCATCGGGCGGCCAAGCAGCAGATACGACAGCGCGTCGGCCTCGCTCATCGTGGGCGTCGAAAACACGCGCGTGCGCGGCGATTTGATCGTGCCGGCCAGCTCCACGCCGACGCGCGTCGTATCGACCGTACGCACGGCGCGCACGTCGACGCCGGGATCGTCGAGTGGGCCCGCGAACAGCAGCTGCCCGCGTTCGAGCGTGAGGTGCTGGCCGTACGCGTTGTACGTGCCCGTGAGTGTCAGCGCGCCAGTGGCGACGGCCGATCGATTCGGCTGCGCCTCCACGTGCAATGCGCCGGTGACCTTCGTGTCGAGGTCGAGGCCCGCGTAATGCACTTCGTCGCCGAGCACCATGTCGACGGCTGCGTGCAGCTGCAATCGACGCGCGGCAGGCGGGCCGTCGCGACCGTGCACCACCGCGTCGGCTGAGGGCGCAACAGCCCGCGCGGGCAGCGCACTCAACCCTAGCGACGCGCGCGGCACCTTGATGGTGCCCGTCACGCGAACGTCGGGCCACGCGACGACAGCGGCCAAGTCCGGCGTCACGAAAATCTCGGCTTCCGGCAGCTGCACTGCGCGTACGGACTCTGCGCGCAGCGCCAGCTGCGTCGGCCAGTGCGCGTTCGGGTCAAGCTCGGTTTGGCCAGTGAGTGTCACCAGGCCGTCGCCGATGTGACCCTTCGCGTCGAACTCGAGCGCACGACCGCCGCGGCTCAACACCGTGGCTTCGACACCCTCGATGACGAGGCCCCAGGCGGTCACTGCCACGCGTCCGCCCCGCCACGCCGCGTTACCGTCGACCTCGGGCTCGTCCACCGTGCCGCGCACGGAGAGCTCGCCCGCTACGCTGCCGCCAAGCTGGCCGAGCTCCGGCGCCAACAGAGTCAGGAACCCTACGTCCGGCCATGCGAGGCTCAGCGTGCCATCGATTGCCGAGTTCGCCTGGCGCACGTCGCGAATCGACGCTTTGATATCGAGCTTGCCGGCATCGCCGCTGCGTAAAGCCGCGAGCAGCTCGACACGGCCGTTCCCGAGGGTGGCCGCCGCTCGCATCTCGTCGAGATCGGCCGCATACGTCTGCTGGTCGCCCGTAGTCGCGCGCACGCGCGTGTTTTCGCCGGTCAACGCGAGCGCGCCACGCGGGTTGCCCGTCAGGTCGAACAGGGAAGCCGAAACCTGACACACGCCCTCGAGCGACACCGCAGGCGGCAACAGGGGGCGCAGCGTCTTCAGATCGAAGTTCTGCCCAACCAGCACGAGCCGATCGCTCGGCTGGCCCTGCAGGTCGAGCTCGCCGCACCAACGCCCGGCGGACGGATGCTCGAGACACACCGTCGCGAGAGACACCTCCCGCGTTCCGATCGTGAGAGCCGACGGCTCTACCAGCTGCCAACGACCGAGCAGCTCTTCGTCGAACTCGGCGCGCGACAGCGTGCCACGCCACGTCCGCGCCGCGAACGCACCGTTGCCCTCCGCGTGCGAATGCCACTCGGCCGCGTCGAGATCGAGCGTCACGCGGTTCGCGGCCATCGTACCGTTCGCAGCAGCGACGAGTCGTTCCACGCGAACGGGGCCCGCGGTCGCGCCGGTCGCTTCGAGCCGCAATGCGAGCGGCGCTGCCGCAGACCCGCCGAGCTCGCCCTCGATCGTGACCTGCTCGAGCTTGAAGTCGCGGAACGCGAGCCCGTGGCCCAACAGCCGGCCGCCGCCGGTCGGCGCGTCGAAGCTGCCGCCGAGGGTAGCCTTGCCGGCCGCTGCGCCGCTTAAGCCCGGCCACAGCAGGTCGAGGTTGGCGACGTCGACATCGGCGACGAGCTCGAGACCTGCGGACGTCAATGCTCCGTCTACGGCGACGCGATTCGCACCGGAGGCAAGCCGCACACCGGCAAATCGCCACTGATCGGGCGCCGTGTACTCGACGGCGCCCCGCAGCGTGAGCGCATAGCCGCGCAAAGTGCCGGAAATATCGAGTGCATCGAACGCCACGCTGCGTGGCGTAAGCCCTGCGCGCACGGCGGTGGTGCCGCGCAGCTTCCCAGGCCAGTCCGCTTGCCACCACTTTGGGTCGACGTCGGCGAGCGTGATCTTCACGTCGGCCTTCATCGCGGCGAGATCCACGCTGCCCTGCGCCGCCAGCATGCCGGCGCTCGCGGCGCCGCTGCGGGCGTCGAGATCGAAGCGTTCGAGTATGAGCTGTGCGCCTCTGCCTGTGCCGCGCACGGCAAACGTGCCTGCGCGGCCTTCGATCGCGAGCGCGCCCGCGCCTTCGTAGCGATAGTCCGCGAGCGTGCCGGCCAGCGCAATTTGGCCGTTCGGGCTCGCGAGCCCGTCGACCCCAGGCCACGCCGCGTCGCTCCAGGTAATCGCGAGCTCCGCGCTCGGCACTTGCGCGACAATCACGGTGCCTTCGGCATGTGCCGCGAACGGCGTCGTGAGATCGTGCCGAACCAGAAGCATCGGCCACGTGCCACTCAGCGTTGCGTTGCCGGAAGCCGGTGTTTCTCCGACTGCGCCCGACCACTGCACGGCGGCGTTCAGCGCCAGCGCCGCCGAGAGATCTACGTCGCCGCTGCCGGCGAACGTGAAACCCCTGCTCGAGCTCGCGATGCGCTGCACCGCGAGCCCCGAGCCGTTCAGCGTTGCCGCGACTTCGGTGGGGCCGAAGACGGCAACCTGTCCATCGACGGCAATCGACAGTGCATCGATCGTGGCCGCGCTCACGCGTATAGCGAATGGCAGCTCGGGCAATGGCGCCGAGTCCGTTAGGGCGGCCGAGTTGTGGCGATACGCGGCCGAGGTCACTTCCACCGTGCGAAATGCGAGCGTGCCGCGCAGCGCCGGCGCGGCATCCCACTCGAGCGCGACACGCGCGACATCGAGCTCGTCGCGCGGCAGCCGGGCGCGCAGGTTCTCCAGCACGACTCCTCCGAGCAGCGTGCCCCGCACGCTGCCGACCGTGACGCCGGGCGCACGGGCGAAAGCTTCTTTGAGCGCCCAGGCAGCGCCCGACTCCGTGTAGAGCAGCCACCCACCTGCGCCAATGCCGCCGGCCGCCAGCACGCCTAAGCCCAGCAGGAGGAGCACGCCGCTGCGGCGTAGCCAGATCACAGGTCGGGCCCCAGGCTGATGTGGATACGCCAGCTCGTGCCTGGATCATCGAACGGATGCGCGAGATCGATCCGAATCGGCCCAAGCGGCGATTGCCAGCGGCCGCCGACGCCGGCGGACGACTTGGCGTTGATGTGCGAGCCTTCGAACGCATTGCCGGCATCCACGAAACACGCGAACGACCAGCGGCCGCTAAGAGGCTGCTCGAACTCGAAGCTGCCCTCGGCAAGCGCCGAGCCGCCGATGACCTTTCCCGTCGCATCGACCGGGCCCAGCGATTTGAATTCGTAACCGCGCACGCTGCTGTCGCCGCCCGCGAAGAACCGCACGGAAGGCGGCAGCTCCGCAAACGAGTTCTTGGCGGTGGCGCCCACGTGCCCGCGTACGAGGATGCGCGCACCACGCGGCAGAGACCAGATCCACTTGCCCTCGGCATTGACCTGCACGAACGTGGTATCCGAGAACACCGTGTCGGTCGCGCCGCGCACATCGAGCTGCAGCTTCGA
>PMCP01000017.1 GCA_003155415.1 Gammaproteobacteria bacterium
CGACATGGTGTTCACCCTGGCCTCTAAGTGGGAGCAACTGCGCCGCGCGGTGCTCAGGGTGGGTTTCTTCGCCGCACTGGCCGTGGCCAGCTGCGAGCTATCGCTGGTCGCCACCGAGCTGACGCCCGCATTGTCGGTGGTTGCCGCCGCGAGTGTCGCTGCTTGGTTCACCGGCACAGCCCTGCGCGTGGCTTACTACCGAGAATTGCCCGCCTAGAGCCCGCGCCGCTTGAAAAAACTCGCGACGCGCCTAACCTAGCGCCCACCTATTCCGCTGGATGAGGTTGCCGCGTCGATGGAAAGTAGCGGGTCGGCCACGTTTGCNNTTCCAAGCCGAGATCAAGCAACTGCTGCGTCTCATGGTGCACTCCCTGTATAGCGACAGGGAAATTTTCCTGCGCGAGTTGATATCGAACGCATCCGATGCGAACGACCGCCTGCGCTTCGAGAGTCTGGCGTTACCTAGCCTGCTCGGCACGGACACTGAGCTCACGATCCGCGTGAGCGTCGATCCCGAAACGCGCCTCGTGACGGTCACCGACAACGGCATCGGGATNNATCGAGCACCTCGGCACGATCGCGCGTTCCGGCACGGGCCAGTTCCTTGCGCGGTTGACCGGCGATCAACGCAAGGACGCGCAGCTCATCGGCCAGTTTGGTGTGGGGTTCTACTCGGCGTTCATTGTTGCGGATGAAGTCACTGTGTCGAGTCGTAGGGCCGATGCGCCGGCGGAGCAGGGCGTGCGTTGGGTCTCCGATGGCCAAGGCGAATACAGCGTCTCTGCGATTACGCGCACGGAGCGGGGCACGTCCGTGCAGCTGAAGCTCAAGGAAGACGCCGAAGAATTCCTTCGGCCTGAGCGTCTGCGCACACTGATCCGCAAGTACTCTGATCACATTGCATTCCCCGTGCGTTTGACGGCGGCCGGTGCCGACGAAACCGTCAACCGTGCGAAGGCACTGTGGACGCGTACGCGGACAGAAATAGCGGACTCGGAGTACATCGAGTTCTACAAGCACCTGACACACGATACCGATGAGCCGCTGATCTGGGCGCATAACCGCGTCGAGGGGAAGCGCGAGTACACGAGCTTGTTGTACGTCCCGTCGACGGCTCCGTTCGATCTCTGGAACCGCGAAGCGCCGAGGGGCGTGAAGCTGTATGTGCAGCGCGTATTCATCACGGATCAAGCCACCCAGTTTCTGCCGCTGTATCTGCGGTTCGTGAGGGGCGTCGTTGATTCGAGCGAACTGTCGCTGAACGTCTCGCGTGAGTTGTTGCAGCAAGACGAAACGATCGGCGCAATGCGCGCCGCGCTCACGCGCCGCGTGCTCGATTTGCTCGATCGCCTGGCCGAGGATGGTGAAAAGTACGCGAAGTTCTGGCGTGAGTTTGGCGCACTCGTGAAGGAAGGCCTCGTCGAAGATCCCGTGAACCGCGAGCGGCTCGTGAAGCTGTTGCGATTCAGCACTACGCGCTCGACTGGCGCGGAGCAGAGCCGAAGCCTCAAGGACTATCTAGCCGATGCGAAGCCCGAACAGAGTGCCATCTACTTTCTGATCGCTGAATCGCCAACAGCGGCTCGCAGCAGCCCGCACCTCGAGGCATTCAAGGAGCGCGGCGTCGAGGTNNCTGCCCGCGGCGAGCGCCGACAAACCGGCGCCGGAACAGCGCGAGGAGACGCAGCTGTTGAGGCGCGTGAAGCAGGTGTTGGGCGAGCGCGTGGACGAGGTCCGCGTCGGTGAAAGACTGCGGCAATCGGCCGCGTGCCTCGTGCTCGGCGAATACGATTTGGGGTATCAAATGCGCGAGATGCTGACCGCCGCGGGTCACGAGGCGCCGGCCATCGTGCCGAGCCTCGAGCTGAATCTCGAGCATTCACTCGTGCGGCGCCTCGACGGCGAGAAGGATCCGGCACGATTCGAGCGACTCGCCTTGCTGGTATTCGAGCAAGCCGTGCTGGCGGAGGGCCGACAGCTCGAGGATCCCGCGGCGTTCGTCGCACGCATGAACGAGCTGCTGACGGATCTTCAGTCCGCGGCCGACAAGTCGTCGTGAAGCGCGCGGTCACCTCGACGGCCGTCGAGATTGCCGGCCCTGCCGGGCGGATCGAAGCAGCGCTCGACGACACGGGCGAAACCGCCACGGCAGTCGCGGTGATCTGTCATCCGCACCCGTTGCAGCTCGGTACCATGCAGAACAAGGTCGTGACGACGCTGGCGAGATCATTTGCAAATCTTGGCGCCACTGCCGTGCGCTTCAACTTTCGCGGCGTGGGCGCGTCGGCAGGCGGCTACGCCGATGGTGAAGGCGAGCGCGACGATGTCCTGGCCGTCATGCACTGGAGCCGTGCGCGTTGGCCGGGGCTGGCCGTCTATCTCGGCGGGTTCTCGTTCGGCGCCGCAATGGCGCTTGGTGTCGCGGCGCGCGCGGAGCCGCGAGGCCTTGTGACCGTCGCGCCGCCGGTCACGCGACTCCCCGCGGACTTCGAGCCGCCGAGATGCCCGTGGTTGCTCGTGCACGGTTCGGCAGACGATGTAGTCGCGGCCGCGCCCGTGATCGAGTGGGCGAACTCCCTTCCCATGCCGCCGCGCGTGGCGCTCGTCGACGGCGTGGGGCACTACTTTCACGGGCACCTCAACGTGCTCGGCGACGCGGTGACCGAGTTCTTCGGCCCGGATTTCGGCCTTAAAGCGTAGGGTCGTGATGCTAGGCAAGCTGAATACTCTGTTCGATCGCGCTTTCGGCGGTGGGCGGGAGCCGTCCGCTACCGAGCGCGAGCATGCGCTTCGAGTCGCGACCGCACTTCTGCTGATCGAAGTGGCGCGTGCCGATTACGCAGACGACTTGGCCGAGGACGCGGCGATGCTCGGGTCCTTGCAACAATTGTTTTCGCTCGACGCTGCGCACGCCGAGTTGTTACTGGAGGAGGCTCGGCGCGAGGCCGATCACGCAGTGGAGTTACAGCAATTTACGCGAAGGCTGCACGCACAGCTGACGGTCGCCGAGAAGCACCGGGTCGTCGAAATGTTGTGGCGCGTGGCGTATGCCGATCACCGGCTCGACAAGCACGAGGATCACCTCGTTGGCAGGATCGCGGAGTTGCTATACGTGTCGCGCGGCGACCTGATCCGCATCCGCAATAGCGTGCGTGGCGACGCCTGATCGAGCCCTACTGCTCGACGTAGAACTGCTTCTTGAAACGCAACGTAAACCGGCGTGGATCGTCGCCGGGTTTGGCGTCGATCGTATAGATCAGCACCTCGCCATCTGTGACGGGAAGCTCCCCGATGTAGTAGATGGCTTTGTCTTCGCGTATCTCGCGTAACGTCATCGATTTCATTTGGGCATTTAGATTGACGGCCGACGCGGTCACGGCGCCGGTCACTGCCTCGGTGCCGCCGCCCTGCACCTTTTTGTGGATGCTCACGTTCAGCATCGCCTGACTCTTGCTACGGACAATGCCGTATTGCTTGGCGATGTCGGGAGTCAGCTGGTCCGTGTTGATCGCGTTGAAATACAGGACGTAGTCGCCGAAGTCCTTCTGCGTAACAGTGGCCGGCAACGGATCGTCTTGCTTGCTGGCGGTGGTGATTTTGCTGCCGGAATCGCATGCCGAAAGCAAAATCGCCGTTCCAACACAAGCCAGAACGCGCGCACGCATGATCATGCTACCCCCTCCGACACGCCAGCCCCATTTTCGAAGCTGCGTCGCATCCGCAGTCTCCCTTATCTACGCTACCGACATTACGCGCGTGCAGGAAAACTGTCTAGCGAAGGAAAGGCGGCAACGCGAGCGCGATGAGTCCGGCCTGGAACACGAGCATCACGAGCAGGGCCGATAGATCGAGCCCCGCGATTGGCGGAACAACACGACGCACGGGCTTAAGCAACGGCTCGACGATCTCGGCGAGCACGCTGCCCATCGGCCCGCCGCCGCGGTCGCCGAACCAGCTGAGCAACACGTACGCGAAGAGCGCCACGGAGTAGAACCACAGCGTCAGCGAGACGAGTCGCAGCGCGACCAGAAAAAGAAAACCCGATACTGAAAACGGGTAGTGCACGATCGTGAGAAGTAGAAATGTCACGAGGCCTTCGAGCACGATCAACAGCACCAGCGTCGGCAGATCGAGCCCGGCGACGCTGGGCAACACCCGGCGCGCGGGTGCGACGAGCGGCGAAGTAACTTTCTGCACGAGTTGGGACAACGGATTACGGTAGCTCGCTCGAACCCACTGCAAGATGAACCGCAGCAGGAACATGAGCAGATACAGGTCCGCAATCGTCCTGATGAGAAATATTAGTGCACTCGTCATCGGCGACTACTCGTTGATGTCTGGCACGATATCACGCGGCGTCACTCGCATGCGGTCGCTAGCCCGGGTGGCGAGCGCCGAAGATCGCGGTACCGATTCTGACGAAGTTCGCACCCTCGGCGATGGCCGTTTCGAAGTCGGCCGACATCCCCATCGACAAAGTGTCGAGCGGAATGCCGTCGGCTTCGAGTCGAGCCCGCAGCGCCGCGAGCGACGCGAACCACGCGCTAGCTCCTTTACCGCTCTGCGGCGGCAGCGTCATGAGCCCGCGTAGAGCGAGCTTCGGCAGTGCCGAGATTCCACGCGCGAGCGCATCGACGTCGTGCTCCAGGGTGCCGGCCTTTTGTTCTTCGCCGCCTTGGTTGATCTGAATCAGCACGTTCAGTGGCGGTGCGGAGTGCGGGCGCTGTTCGCTCAGCCGTTCGGCGATGCGTAGACGATCGACGGTATGCACCCAGTCGAAGTGCTCGGCCACGGCGCGCGTCTTGTTCGCCTGCAATTTGCCGACGAAGTGCCAGGTGATGTCGAGCTCTTTGAGCTCCGCCATCTTCGGCAGCGCCTCCTGCACATAACTTTCGCCGAAGTGACGCAGGCCTGCGGCGTAGGCTGCCGCGATGGCGGAGGCCGGTTGTTGTTTGCTGACGGCGATGATTCGCACGCTGTCCGGAGTGCGTCGCGCGCGCTCTGTTGAGCGAGCGACGCGCTCGACGATATCTGCAAGATGAGCCGTGATTTCAGTCACGCTTTGCCGGCAGCCCTTGGCTATACTGTTGATTACTTATGTAGCCCCGCATCAGGGAGCGCCATGGCCGCAGTAGATATTGCGCAGTTGCTAGCGTTTGCAGTCAAGAACGGGGCTTCCGACCTGCACTTGTCGTCTGGTGTACCACCGATCATTCGCGTTGACGGCGACGTCAAGCGAATCAACATGCCAGCACTGAAGCACAAAGAAGTGCACAGTATGGTGTACGACATCATGAACGACAAGCAGCGGAAGGACTTCGAAGAGTTCTTCGAGACCGACTTCTCGTTCGAAATTCCGAAGCTCGCGCGCTTCCGTGTCAACGCGTTCAACCAGAACCGTGGCTGCGCTGCGGTGTTCCGCACGATTCCGTCGGTGATCTTGAGCCTCGACGATCTCGGCGCGCCACGCATCTTCAAAGACATCTCGATGCATCCGCGCGGCCTCGTGCTGGTTACGGGCCCCACGGGTAGCGGTAAGTCGACGACGCTCGCGGGCATGGTCGACTATGTGAACGACAATCGGCCGGATCACATCATCACGATTGAAGACCCGATCGAGTTCGTGCACGAAAGCAAACGCTGCTTGATCAATCAGCGCGAAGTGCACCGCGACACGCTTGGTTTCAGCGAAGCGCTGCGTTCGGCGCTGCGCGAAGACCCCGACGTTATCCTCGTGGGTGAAATGCGCGACCTCGAGACGATTCGTCTCGCGCTCACTGCCGCGGAGACTGGCCACCTCGTGTTCGGCACGCTGCATACGAGCTCCGCCGCAAAGACCATCGACCGTATAGTCGATGTGTTCCCGGCCACGGAAAAAGACATGGTGCGAAGCATGCTCTCGGAGTCGCTGCGCGCCGTCATATCGCAAACCCTGTTGAAGCGCGTCGGTGGCGGCCGCGTCGCGGCGCACGAGATCATGATCGGCACGCCCGCCATCCGGAACCTGATCCGCGAAGGCAAGATCGCGCAGATGTACTCCGCGATTCAGACCGGCCAAGCGCAGGGTATGCAGACTCTCGACCAGAATCTGCAGGAGCTGATGATGAAGGGGCTGATCACGAAGGAAGAAGCCCGTTTCAAGGCCGTCAATAAAGAAAGTTTCTGACGCCGAGCCGAATTCATAGGAGCGGGTCGTAATGGAACGCGATCAAGCAGTACGACTGACGCAAAATTTGCTGAAGAAGATGGTCGAGAACAACGGTTCCGACCTCTTCATCACGGCGGACTTTCCGCCGGCCATCAAGATCGATGGCACGATTCGGCCGTTTGCCGATCGTCCGCTCACGCCCGCGCAAAGCTCGTTGATCGTTCGCTCGATCATGAACGACAAACAGGCCAAGGAATTCGACGCGACCAAGGAGTGCAACTTCGCGATCGCACCGCAGGGTATTGGCCGGTTCCGGGTGAGCGCGTTCGTGCAGCAAGGGAACGTAGGGGCGGTGATCCGCACAATCGTCACGAAGATTCCGTCCTTCGAGGACCTCGATCTACCGCCGCAGCTGAAGGAGGTCGCGATGACGAAGCGCGGCCTGTGCCTCGTCGTCGGCGGTACCGGTTCCGGTAAGTCCACCTCGCTGGCGGCCATGATCGGTTACCGCAACGAGAACAGCCGTGGCCACATCATCACGATCGAAGACCCCGTCGAGTACGTGCACCCGCACCGCGGCTGTGTGGTCACACACCGCGAAGTCGGCGTGGATACGGACACCTGGCACGCGGCGCTGAAGAACACGCTGCGGCAAGCGCCGGACGTCATCATGATCGGCGAGATNNGCGAGATCCGCGACCGCGAGACGATGCAATACGGCATTCAGTTCGCGGAGACCGGCCACTTGTGCGTGGCCACGCTGCACGCGAACAGCGCGAACCAGGCGCTGGACCGCATCATCAACTTCTTCCCCGAAGAGCGGCGGCATCAGCTGCTGATGGATCTGTCGCTCAACATCACCGCCATGATCTCGCAGCGGTTGCTGCCGCGTGAGAACAAGATGGGCCGGGTAGCCGCTATGGAGATCATGCTGGCTTCGCCGCTGATCAGCGACCTGATCTTCCGGGGCGAAGTGGCCATGATCAAAGATGTCATGGCGAAGTCGAACCGGCTCGGCATGCAGACGTTCGATCAGGCACTGTTCCAGCTCTATGAAGACGGCGTCATCGCCTACGACGAAGCGATTCGTAACGCCGATTCTAAAAACGAGCTGCGCCTCAGGATCAAGCTCCAGAGCAAGCGTGAGGGCGCATCCATGGCCGAACACGAGGAGAGCCTGCAGCTGGCCGAAGAGGAGAAAGAGTCCCGGTTCTAACGGCCGGCTCGGTGCCCCTCTGTCATGAACGTCAAGCCGCTGTTCAAATTGATGGTGGACAAGAGGGCGTCCGACCTCTTCTTCACTACGTATTCCCCGGTCATGATCAAGATCGATGGCAAGATCATGCCCGTGAATCAGGTCGAGCTGTCGCCGAAAATGGTTCGGCAGGCTGCGCTCGAGCTCATGAACGAGCAGCAGCTCGAGCAGTTCACGCGCGATCTCGAGATCGACTTTGCAATTTCCGAAGCCGGCCTTGGCCGGTTTCGCGTCAATGTTTTTCACCAGCGCGGCAACGTTGCCATGGTGTTGCGCTTCATCACGCCGGAGCTGCCGACGCTGGACGCGCTCGGCATGCCGGACGTGCTCAAAGATATGATCATGCTGCGGCGCGGCTTGATCCTGATGGTGGGCGCCAGCGGTTCAGGCAAGTCCACGACGCTTGCCGCGATGATCGATCATCGCAACAGGAGCTCGGCGTCACACATCGTCACGATCGAAGACCCGATCGAGTTCCTGCACAGCAACCACAAATCGATCGTTAATCAGCGCGAGGTGGGGCTCGACACGCTGTCGTACCACCGTGCGCTGCGCAGCGCGATGCGCGAAGCGCCGGACGTGATTTTGATCGGCGAGATCCGCGATCGCGAGACGATGCAGGCCGCCATCGATCTGGCGGGCACGGGTCACCTGGCGATCGCGACTCTGCATGCGAACAACTCGCCAGAGACGCTCGACCGCATCATCAACATGTATCCGAACGATCAGCACAAACAGGTGCTGATGGACCTGTCGCAGTATGTGCGCGTGATCATCTCGCAGCGCCTCGTGCGCTCGAAAGAAGGCAAGCGCCTGGCGGCCGTGGAGGTCATGCTGAACACCCCGCACATCTCTGAGCTGATTCTGAAGGGCGACATCAGCAACGTGAAGGAAGCCTTCAAGGACACGAAAGAGCCCGGAATGCAGAGCTTCGACCAGGCGCTGTTCGATCTTTATCGCCGCGGTGGCATCAGCATGGAGGAGGCGTTGTCGAACGCCGACTCGCGCTCCAACCTCGAAGCCAAGATCAACTTCGGCTGAGCGCCGCGTTTCGCTCATCGCAACGGCTGCCGACGTGCGTGCATACCCGCGAGGAGCCGCACGCACATTGACAGCCGCTACAGCGCGTCGAAGACACGCCTCTTTTCTTCCTCATCCCACCCCTTGGCTCGCCGGCCGCGCGATTCGGCGTTCGATCTGGAAGGAATAGGAAGAGAACAGGTGCGTCGCGAGCGCGAGTGATTTCGCGCTTTGGAGCGCGCCCACCTGCGTAACGTGACGACCATCATTACGAGCGGTTCGTGTGCAGCCGAGCCGCAGGGATGCGATTTCCCGCGTGTCCCGCTGCACGCGGACCGCTCTGGCGACAAGCGGAACCGGTCGTCTAGGGATACACGTCGCGAGCGTCGAAGACGGGCCCGTCCACGCAGACGCGCTTCATGGCGGGGCCGTCGGGCGTCGTCACACGTACGTTACAGCCGGCGCAGCCACCAATCCCGCACGCCATGAACTCCTCGAGAGCCACCTGACACGGCAAGTCGAACTCGCGTGCCAGCTTCGCCACGGCTTTCAGCATCGGCGTCGGCCCGCACGCAAACATCTGCGTCGCAAGCCGCTCTTGCGGTGAAGCTGCATCGAGCCACGCGCGGGCGAGATCCGTGATGTAGCCGCGGTGCGCGCCCGCGAGGCCCGCATTGCTTGCGAGTCGCGACGGCACGCCCCATTGCTCGAGCAACGACACCGCGTGCGTTGCCGAGCCGGTGACCCCCGGCACGTCGAGCCCCGACTGCACGAGATCGAAGGGGAACGGCACCTCGGAGCCCATGAGCACCAGCGGTTTGAGCTCTTTGCGCCCGCGAACCTGGTCCGCCAGGAAAATCATCGGCGGGATTCCGACACCGCCGCCGAGCGCGAGCAGTCGCGGTCGTGCAGGGTCCACCGTGAAGCCGTGGCCGATCGGTGCGAGCACGCTCAAGGATTCGCCGGGGCGACGGGTGGAAAGCTTCGCGAGCCCCGCGCCGCGCGGCTTGTACAGGAACTCGAGCCAGCCCGCGTCGGCGTCGGCGCGCATGATCGACAGCGGCCGGCGCAGGGCCACCGAGGGGTCGCAAGAGATGTGAGCGAAAGTGCCGGGTGCGGCGCGGCGCGCGGCGCGCGGCGCCTGCACGCGCAGAATGAATTGCTCGCCCGCATGGGCCTCGAGCGCCAGGATGCGCGCGTCTTCGAGAAACACACTGCCGCGGTTGGCTTGATAACTCACGTTGCTACTGCTCGTTCATCCACTGTTCGGCGATAAGGCATGCGGCCGCCTGGTCTACCTGGCCTTTGCCCACGCGGCGGCGAAGATACCCGGATCGGCGGTTCGCTGCGAGCGTCGTCTCGGCTTCCACGGACGTCAGCGTCTCATCCACCGTTCCCACCGGCAGCGCATATCGACTGCCAATCGCTGCCGCGAACTGGCGTGCGCGTCGAGCTACCGCCGCGGCGCCTTCGCCTTCCGGAACACCGACGACCAACTGGGCGGGCTGCCAGTCGGCGATGATGCGATCGAGCTCGGGCCAGGGTGGGTCGCCGTCCACCCGCAACGTCGTGAGGGGAGAGGCCGTGCGCGTTTCGAAGTTGGCGGTGGCGATGCCGATGCGCCGCATGCCGAAGTCGAACGCAAGCACGATGCGCCGCTCGTCAGCGAGCGCCACGCCGTTGTCCCCGTCGGCCCTCAGGCGTGGCCGGCATAGTTCGTGATGCGGCGAATGTCCACGCCGGGGAGCCCGAGCGCGGCGGCCCACCGCTGCTCCAGTGGGGTATCGAAAATGATCGCCGGGTCTGCGGGCACCATGAGCCAGGAGTTCTGCTGAATCTCGGCATCGAGCTGGCCGCGGCCCCAGCCGGCGTAGCCGAGTACGACCACTGAGGGGTCAGGGCCTTCGCCACGACCGAGTGCGGCCAGGATGTCGAGCGACACCGTGACCTTCATGTCTCCGCCGGGCGTGATCGTGCCTTCGTAGTTCTGCGTCGAGCGGTGTAGCACGAAGCCCCTCTCGGGCTCGACGGGCCCGCCCACGAGTACCGGGCTGTCGAGTCGGCTGGCCTTCGTCAGCGGGATGGCGAGCTGGGCCAGCACCTCTGCGATCGACAGGTCACCCGGGCGGTTCACGATGACGCCGAAGGCGCCGTCGTCGTCGTGCTTGCAGATGTAGGTGACCGTCTCGCTGAAATTCGGGTCGGCCATCGCGGGCATCGCGATCAGGAAGTGATCTTGCAACGACCGCATGCTCACGCGTTCGGCCTCCCGGGAAGTAGGGCTATCCTAGCAAGCCTCAAGTCGTTCAGCGATTGCGTGCGGCGTTGGCCTGGCGGCGGGCGTGGTCGAAGAAGTCCCAATCGTAAGCGAACCGCAGCACGTCGTAGTCCTTGCGGATCACTTGCGGTAACGGCTCGAACGGGGACGCAAGTCGGAGAATTCGGAGGGCCGCCTGATCGAGCGCGGTGTCTCCGGAAGACTGGCGCACGATGATGTCCACGAGCTGCCCGTCCTTGCCGATCACGACCTCGAGTGTCGGGCGTCCGGCGTTCGGATCGCCGAGCAGCTCCGCGGGGTAGTTGGCGGTACCGATGCGTTCGACGCGCCGGCGCCAGCTGTCGAGATACTCGGCGAGCCCGGACTGCCGCGTGCTCGGCGTCGCGAGCAGCGTTCGTTCAGCGTCCACTCCGTTCGGTAGCTCGGCCCGAAGGCTGACTTCCATGGCGGTCGTTTGCGGTCCGGTTTGCTGGAACAGAGCCGCGGCTCTTTGCCGCGTGGGCGCGGGGTCGTCGGTGGGTTGCGGTTGCGCCGCAACCTGCTCCGGGCTTTCGCCGCGGGTGACGACCTGCTCCGCGCTCCGCGTGGAGTCGCGCGGTGTACCGTCCGTCGCATCGGCGCCTTGCGGGTCGCCCGCCTGCGTCAACGGTTGCGCGGTGGACAGCGCCGTCGTCGGTCGTGTGCCTTTCGCCGCCTGGCCTGCCGCGCGGTGGTTGCGGTTGGAGAGAAAGTCGGCGGTGTCCGCGGCGAGCTCTTCCTTGCCGGTTTCCACTTCGAGCACGACGTTCAAAGAAGGCACTTTGTGGTCGTCGACAGAGGTGACCGCGAACGTGACACCTAAGATCACGATGCCGTGAATCAGCGCGGCAACGAACAATGTCGAGCCGAGTCGGTCGTTCGATGGTGGCGATGGCGAGAGCGTTGGCACGGAAGTCCCACTCCGAGCGAACTACCAAGAGTATACGCGGTCAGCGCGTTCTGGCGGAAAGCTTGCGGTCGATGGCGGCGATCAGCTTAGCAGCGATGTCGATGTTGAATTGCCGATCGAGTTCACGGATCCCCGTGGGGCTCGTGACGTTGATTTCGGTCAGATAGTCGCCGATCACGTCTAGGCCGGCGAACAGCACGCCCTTGCGAGCAAGCGTCGGGCCTACCTGTGCGCACAGCCAACGGTCGCGCTCGGTGAGCGGGCGGCCTTCGCCTCTGGCCCCCATGACCAGATTGCCGCGGCTCTCGCCGGGAGCGGGGATGCGAGCCAGTGCATAGTCGATCGGCTCGCCATCGATCAGCAGCACGCGCTTGTCGCCGTCCACGATCTCGGGGATGTAACGCTGGGCGAGCGTGAACTTCGCGCCGTTGTCCGTCAGCGTCTCGATGATTACGTTGACATTCAGGTCGCCTGCGGCGACCACGAAGATCGACCGACCGCCCATGCCGTCGAGCGGCTTCAGCACGATCTTGCCGTGCTGCTTAAGGAACTCCTGCAGTGCGGAGCGTGACCGGGTCACGAGGCTCGGCGGTGTGCATTGCGGGAACCAAGACGTATAGGCCTTTTCGTTAATGTCGCGCAGGCTGGCCGGCTTGTTGACGACCAATACGCCTTGGTTTTCCGCGAGCTCGAGGATGTACGTCGTATAGATGTACTCCATGTCGAACGGAGGATCCTTGCGCATGAGCAATGCGTCGAGCTTCTCGAGCCCGCCGATCCAAGGGTTGCCGATCTCGAACCAGCGCTCCGGATCGTCGCGAACCGTGACCAGAGAACCGTACCCGTGCGGTACGCCATCGCGTACCGACAGATCCTGCTGACGTAAGTAGACGAGGGTCCAACCCTGGCGCTGCGCCGCCAACAGCATCGCCAGCGTCGAATCCTTCTTCGGCTTGATCGACTCGATCGGGTCCATGACGACGCCCAGCACCCGGCGTGACTGACTCATTCTCGTTCCTCGGTTCTTGCGGTGGTTCGCAGTTTGAGCAAAGCGCGCAACGCTACCATAACTTGCTTTTCACGAGCGTCATGACCACCTGGCCGTCCCGTGTGGCGCGTCGCCCTGCTGTCGATCGTTGTCGTCACGAGTCGCGACTCAGTCGATGGTAGGCATGGCGCCAATATGTTAAAAGGCGCGTTGAGTCCGAGAGTTACGCTCTCGCAACGAGCGCGGGGTTCGCCGAGCGGTCCGCGGGAGGGAGACCAAGTGTCCGGTACCAATGCAGTGAACCCGAAGAGCTCTTTGCAGGGCCTCAAGATTCTCGTCATCGACGACAGCAAAACCATTCGGCGCACCGCGGAGACCCTGCTGGCCAAAGAAGGCTGCGAGGTGTTCACGGCCGTCGATGGGTTCGATGCGCTGTCGAAGATCGCCGACCATCGTCCGGACATCATTTTCGTCGACATCATGATGCCGCGGCTCGACGGGTATCAGACCTGCTCCCTGATCAAGCACAACAAGGTATTCAAGGACACGCCGGTCATCATGCTGTCGAGTAAGGACGGCCTGTTCGATAGGGCTCGGGGCCGGTTGGTAGGCTCGGAGCAATACCTGACTAAGCCCTTCACGAAGGACGAGCTACTCGGCGCAATCGTGAGCCACGTGGCCAAGTAGCCGGTCGCAGAGGTATAGCGGTATGGCTCTGATCATGATCGTCGACGACTCGCCCACCGAGGTCCACGTCTTGAAGACCGCGCTCGAGAAGCACGGCTTCGACACCGTGTCCGCGGCCGATGGCTCTGAATGCCTGAGTCTGGCTCGCGAGGTGCGGCCGGATCTCATCTTTATGGATGTGGTGATGCCGCGGGTGAACGGCTACCAAGCCACGCGCACGCTCACACGCGATCCGCAGACCAAATCGATTCCGATCATCATGATCACGACGAAGGACCAGGAAACCGACCGCATCTGGGGCATGCGCCAAGGCGCCGTCGATTATCTTGTCAAGCCCGTGAATGAGGCCGTGCTGGTCGCCAAGGCTCAGGAAGTGCTCGATCGAGGGCCGAACGCTTGAATCTACAGGCGTTGGCCGAGCAGCCCTTCGAGCTCCTGCTCGAGCTCGAGAGGCGCGCGCGCGCGGCAATCGCTGCGCGTGACGGCGCGCCGGCCTCGGCCGACGAATGGGTTGGCATCGGTTTTCGGCTCGGCGCCGAGCGTTTTGTCACGAGCCGCGCAGAAGTCCGCGAAGTGCTGCCGGTCCCGGAACAGGTCACGCGTGTTCCCGGCGCGAAGCCCTGGCTGCGCGGTATCGCTAACCTGCGCGGGCAGCTCCTGACGGTCGTGGACCTGAAGTCGTTTTTGGGCGGCGGTGGTTCGGCCTCGGAGCGGCAGGCCCGCGTGTTGATCGTCGCGAGCCGCGAAGTGCCGACCGGGCTCGTCGTCGACGAGGTGCTCGGCTTCCGCCGGTTTGCTGCCGACGACTACCGAGATGAAGCGCCGCCCGGCGTGATCCGCTGCGAGCACTACCTTGAAGGGTGCTATCGCCGCAACGCCGAGGTGTGGCCGAAGTTCAGCATGCTGAAGCTGCTCGAGGATCAACAGTTCCTCACGGCGGGTGAGGCTGCAAGAGCGTGAGCACTACGACCAAGTCTGGTCCCTGGCCGAAGTTCCTACCGCCGCTTGGCATCGCGCTTGCGATGGCGCTGCTGGTGGGGGCGGGCGCGATCTGGTGGACGGGAGCGGCTACGTCAGGCGGTGACGCCGGCATGGGCGAGCTCGTCGCGCTCACGCAGGCCACCCGCGCGCAGACGCGAACGGTGCTTGCCGGGAGTGCCGAGCAATTCGATGCGCTGATTCTGCGCCGCGTGGAGCTCGCGCGCATGCGCACGGCGCTCGCGAGCAACACTGCGGTCAGCGATGCCGCGCGCGGGCTGGCGAGTGACACGGCGATCTGGCAGCCAATCGAAGATAGCCTGGAGAACGTGGTCGCCGCGCGCGATCGAGTACTCGAGCTGAACAAGGCGCGCGCGGAGCTGCTGGATCTCACGCCGCGCCTGCTCGTCACCACGAGCAATCTCGCAAGTGCGTTGTCGCCAGGCGATCTCGAGACCGATCAACCATTCTTGGCGCGCTTCGAAGTTACCGTCGAAGGCTTGCAGCAGGGGCTGCGGTCGCTCGGTGCGGGCGGCGTGGTCGATGATACCGTTCGGCGTATCGGCGACGCTGGCCAGTACCTCGAGCAGATGGTGCGCGGCTTGCGCGGTGAGGACAGCAGCCTCGGCGTGGTACCGGTGCGCAGCCCGGCCGCCAAAGCCAATCTCGACTCGGCTGGCAAGCTGTTCGAGCAGGCACGCGCCGGCATCGCGACGATCACAGCCAACGCCGCTGAACTGGCGCGGGCCACCACAAAAGCCGACGCGTTCGATGGTGCGGCGGAGACGCTGTTGACGCGTTATCGCGGCACGACCTTCGGCGCGGCCGCCACACCCTCTGGTCTCGTGGGCCAATTGCCGTTGCTGCTTGTCGCCGCCGCGCTCTTGATCGCGGCGCTCATGAGTTTCGTGTTCTACCGTGCGCGCGACTTCCGCCGCTCCGCGGAGCTTCAGGCCGAGCAAAACGAGCGCAATCAGCAGGCGATCCTGCGGTTGCTTGACGAATTGTCGAGCCTCGCCGACGGCGACCTGACGGTGCAGGCCACCGTCACCGAGGACATCACGGGCGCCATCGCGGATTCGATCAACTACGCGATCGAGGCGTTGCGCGGGCTTGTCGCCACGATCAACAACTCGTCGATCCTGGTCGACGCTGCAGCCAAGCAGACCGAAGGCACGTCTCGCCAGCTTGTGCGTTCGGCCGAGACGCAGGCCAAGCAGGCCGCGGCGGCATCGGAGTCGATGGCGCGCATGGCGACGTCCATCGAAGAAGTTTCCGGCAACGCCGAGCGCTGCTCGGACGTCGCCCGTCACTCCGTGGAGGTTGCGCACAAGGGTGGTGAAGCCGTGCGGCGCACGATCGCCGGCATGAACACGATCCGCGAGACGATCCAGGACACGTCGAAGCGCATCAAGCGGCTTGGCGAGAGCTCGCAGGAGATCGGCAACATCGTCGAGCTGATCGAAGAGATCGCGGAGCAGACGAATATCCTGGCGCTGAACGCTTCGATCGAAGCGTCGCGCGCCGGCGAGGCCAGTCGCGGGTTCGCAGTCGTGGCCGACGAAGTGCAGAAGCTTGCCGAGCGCTCGACCATGGCCACGAAGAAGATCGAGGTGCTGGTCAGCACGATCCAGTCCGATACGAACGAGGCCGTGATGTCGATGGAGCGCAGCACCACCGACGTCGTGGGTGGTGCGCTGCTAGCCGAGAACGCCGGTGCGGCGCTCGACGAGATCGAGCAGGTATCACACCAGATCGCGAGCCTCGTGCAGAACATCTCGGGCTCGTCGAAAGAGCAGACCAGCGTCGCCGGCGCCATCACGAAGAACATGCACGTGCTGCGCGAGATCAGCTCGAAGACCACGGAGTCTACGACCGCGACCTCGAGCGCGATCAGCAAGCTATCGGAGCTCGCATCACAACTGCGCAAGACCGTCGCGGGCTTTGCGCTGCCGGACCAGGGTGGTAGCACCGGCGTGATGAATGCCGCACGCGTCGCAGCGAGTTTCGAGCAAGCGGCGCCTGCCGACGCCGCCGACGAACCCGCTCCCGTCTTGCCCCGTCGTCGCCAGTCGAGGTAACGCCGCGTGGCAGTCGACAGCATGGACGACTTGGCTTCCCATTCGTTCGAGCTCGTTAATCGCGAGCTCGTGAACACCCTCGACGGCGCGCGGCGCGAGCTCGAAGAATACGTCGATGGCCATTCCGGCAAGGACGCATTGGTGCGCACGGCCGAGATGCTGCATATCGCGCGCGGCGCTTTGAAGATCGTGGAGATCCACGGCGCGGCACTACTTGCCGAAGAGATGGAGTTCACCTGTCGCCGGCTTGCGGAGACCGATGATCCGCATAAGTCCGAGCAGGCCGTGGAAGCGCTGACCCGAGCCATGGTGCAGCTACCCGCTTATCTCGAGAGGCTGATCGGCGGCGGCAAAGATGTCGCTCTCGTGCTGTTGCCGCTGCTGAACGATCTGCGGCAGGCCCGCGACAAGCCGTCGTTGTCGGAAGGCACGCTCGTGCTGTTGAATTCCGGGCCGTTCGAGCGCCACATCGAAATGCGGTCGGCGGTGGGCCCGGTTGCGACCGACGTAGGCCGCGGGTTCGACAAGGTCGCACAGCGAGTACGGCCTGCTTTCCAATCCTCGCTGCTCGGGTGGATCAAAGGCGCCGATTCCGCACGCCATCTCGACGAGCTGCTGCGCGTTAGCTCGAATCTCGAGCGCGTAGCCGCGAGCGAGCAGGTTAAGCAGCTCTGGGCCGTCATCACCGCCGTGCTGACGGCGATTCGGGGCGGCGGTCTCGAGGCGACCGTCACGCTGAAACGACTGATCGGCCAAGCCGATCGCCAGCTGAAGCGGCTGATCGATAGCGGCGAATCTGCACTCGTCAGCGCGCCGCCGGTCGATCTCGTCAACAGCCTGCTCTACTACGTCGCCCGCGCCACATCGACCGATCCGCGGATCAAAGCGCTGCGCGAGAAATACAACCTGAGCGAGATGTTGCCGGGCGAGGAGCAGCTCGAGCAGGCGCGTGAAGGGCTCGCGGGCCCCAGCGTCAAGCTCATGCGCACCGTCGCACAAGCGATCAAAGAGGATCTCGCCGCCGTCAAAGACGCGCTCGACATCTTCGTGCGCACGGGCATGCAGGAGATCGAAAAGCTCGGGCCGCAGCTCGAGATGCTGAAGAAGATCGGCGACACGCTCGGGGTGCTCGGTCTCGAGAAAGCGCGTGGTGCGATTCAGCGCGAGACGCAAGAGCTAACGAGCATCGTCGCGACCCGCAAGACGATCGATCGCGCCGTACTCGAGAAGATGGCGGCGACTCTGCTGGCCGTAGAGGACACTCTGGATCGCGAGCTCGTGCGTGTGGCGAATCGGGGCGACGCCACGCCGCACGAAGACGAGGCATCGGGCGAGACACAGCAGCGCCAAGTGACTCAGGCCGTCATGGCTGAGTGCACCGTGAACCTCGCCAAGATCAAGGAGGCGGTGATCCAGCTCGTGGAACACCCGGGCGACCTCCGGCCGCTCGAGCTCGTGAAGCCGCAGCTGCGCGGCATCGTTGCGGGTCTCCTGATGCTGAACAAGACGAAGGCCGTGAAGGTCGTCGAGCGGATTGGCGGCGTGATCGCGACCCGGCTCGTGCCTTCGGGCGCGAAGCTGAAGCCGGACTATCTCGAGCGGCTCGCCGACGCGATCGTGAGCGTCGAGTATTACCTCGAGACGGTCAGTGCGGGTCGTGCAGATCCGTGGTACATGCTCGACAACGCCGAACGTTGTCTCGACCTCCTCGAGCGATTGCCGGAGGTCAAGGTGGCGCCAGCGGGCCCGGCAGCGCCGGTGCCCGCGTCTCCGGCCGCCGCGCCTGCGCCGCCCGCCGCCGTCAAGAAACCCGCGCCACGGCCGGCCGTCATGCAAGTTTCCGGCGAGCGTTCGGATCCGGAGCTTGTCGAGGTCTTCATCGAGGAGGCCAAAGAAGAGATCGCGAGCATCGAGCGAAATCTCCCTCTGTGGGCCGCGGACCTCGAGAATTCCGCGGCGCTGATCACCATCCGCCGCTCGTTTCACACGCTGAAAGGCAGCGGGCGCATGGTGGGCGCACAGCTGATCGGCGAGTTCTCGTGGAGCATCGAGAATCTGCTGAACCGGCTCATCAACCAAACGTTGGCACCGACACCCGCGATGGTGATGTTCATCCAGGTGGCCAGCAAAGCAGTGCCGCAACTCATCGAACAGCTCGAGATCGGACTCCCTCCGAAAGCGGATGTGCAGCTGCTCATGAAACAGGCGGAGGCGTTCGCCGAGGGCGATCCCGACGCCGAGAGCCTGACATCGCAGTCGCTGCGCACGCCGGCGCTGGTCGCACCTCCAGCGGCCGTGGAGCCCGAACCTGCACCGAGCATGGACCCGGTGTTGGCTGATATCTTCGTCAGAGAGATGCGCGGCCACCTCGCGGTCATGCGCGACTTTCTCGGGGCGAGCGAGAGGCAGCCTGCGCCGCACACGGTCGCGGAGCCGCTGTACCGCGCATGCCACACGCTGCTTGGCAGTGCCCGCATGGCGGGATTCGTGCCGGTAATGACGCTCGCCGGGCCGCTTGCGGAACACCTGCGGCGCCATTTCGAAGCCGGCTCGGGCCTCACCGCCAAAGGAGTCGATGCCCTGCGAGCAGCGGCCGATGAGATACAGCGCTTGACTGAAGGCCTGGCGGGCGGCAAGCAGCTGGCCGCCGATCCCGCGGTGCCGAAAGCGCTCGAGGCGCTCGCCGTGGCGGAGCCCGCCGCGCAGCCCGCGACCAACGCCGCGGAATCCGCCGCCATTGCGCCTTCGACCGCATTCGATCCCGAGATAGCTGCGATTTTTGCGGAAGAGGCGGGCGAGATTCTCGATCAGTCCGAGATGGCGCTGCGGTTTGTGCGTCAGAACAATGACGCGGCTGCCATCGTGTCCCTGCAACGCTACTTGCACACCCTGAAGGGTGGCGCGCGCATGGCCGGGCTCATGAGCATGGGCGACCTTTCGCACGCGCTCGAGACGTTGCTCGCACGCATCGCCGACGGCAAGAGTCAGCCGACTGCCGCCGCCATGGATCTCGTGCAGCGGGGGCTCGATCGGCTGCAACAAATGCGTGACGCGATCGATGCGGGTCGCGGCGTCGAGGCGGCTGCCGATCTCGTCGATCAGCTCGAGGGCTTCGAAGCGCCGGTCGTCGCCGTTGCCGCCCTGCCGCGCGCGGCTGCACCGGTTGCGCCTGCGCCGACACCACCGCCACCGATTGGCGAGCCGTCAGCCCCACCGCCGGCAGCGTTTGTCGCGCCGCCACCGGAACCGCTCGTCGTCGAACGCACGAATATCATCGAGGTCACGAACATAGTCGAAGCCACGAATGTGGCCGAGATCACAGCCGACCTCGAGCAGCTTCCGCCGCTCGAGATCGCACCGGTACCCGATGCCTCGGTTGTCGATGTTCGTGCGGCTGCCGAGGTCGTTGACGAGCCAACCATCGACGAGCCGTTCGTCGCGCCCGAGGAGCTTCGCGCGGAGGCGACCATCGTCGAACCGCGCGAGTCGGTGGTGTTGCCTCAAGTGGCGGAGCCGGTGGTCATGCTGGCCACGCCGGCCGCGCCGACGCACGCGCCGCCGGTAGAGCAACGCAGTGCGGAGCGAGCCGAGACGGCGCGCGTCGATGCAGCGTTGCTCGACGGCCTTTTGAATGGCGCCGGCGAGATCAATATTTTCCAGTCACGCCTGAGCCAGCAGCTACATTCGACCGAGTTCCATCTTGGTGAGCTCGGCGCCACGGTGTCGCGGCTGCGCGAGCAGCTGCGCAAGCTCGAAGCCGAGACGGAAGCGCAGATCCTGCATCGCCACCAGGGCGATGCAGACGTGCAGGGCGGCTTCGATCCCCTCGAGCTCGACCGCTACTCCACGATTCAACAGCTGTCGCGCGGACTGGCTGAAACAGCCAACGACGTAGCCAGCATCAACGAGCTCTTGAGCGGGCTCACGAACGAAACGAACACGCTGTTGACGCAGCAGGCGCGGGTCACGGCCGAACTGCAGAACGGGCTCATGCAGACGCGCATGGTGCCGTTCCAGCGGCACGTTGCCCGGCTCGCGCGCATCGTACGTCAGGCGTGCGCGGACTCGGGAAAGCTCGCCGAGCTCGTCGTCGAAGGCGAGAACAGCGAAATCGACCGCCAGGTGCTGGAATCGATGCTACCGCCGCTCGAGCACCTGCTGCGCAACGCGGTGGCGCACGGGGTCGAGGCGCCCGCCGTGCGCAAGCAGCGCAACAAGCCAGAAGCCGGCAAAGTCGTGCTGAAGATCAAACGCGAAGGCTCCGAGGTCATCGTCGACGTTGGCGATGACGGCGGCGGCCTCGATCTCGCCGCCATTCGGCGCAAGGCCTACGAGAAAGGCTTGATTGCGGAGAATCAGAAGGTCACCGACGAGCAAGCCGTCGAGATGATTTTGCGGCCCGGGTTTAGCACGGCGAGCGAGCTGACGCAGGCCGCCGGTCGCGGGGTCGGCATGGATGTCGTCGACAACGAGGTCAAGAAGCTCGGTGGCTCGATGCGAATCGAGAGCACGGCCGGGCAGGGCACGCGTTTCCTAATCCGGTTGCCGTACACGTTGGCGATCACGCATGCGCTGATCGTGAACGTGGGCGACGAAACGTTCGCGCTGCCGTTGCCTACGGTAGAGGGCATCACCCGGTTGTCGCGCGAGAAGATCTTGAAGCATCTGACTGAGGACGAGCCGAAGCTCGACTACGGCGGCATTGCCTATCGGATCCAGCATCTCGGCAGTCTGGTCGGCGCCGCGCCGTCGGCACTGCCCGAAGACGAGAACGCGGTTTCGCTGGTACTGATCCGTGCCGGCGAGAATTCCACGGCGCTGCTGATGGACTCGCTCGAAGGCAGCCGCGAGATCGTCGTCAAGACGCTCGGTCCGCACATTGCGAGCGTGCCGGGTGTTACGGGCGCCACGATTTTGGGCGACGGCCGCGTAATCATGATTCTCGATGCCGGCACGCTCGTGCGTGCACAGAGGGGCCAGGAGCGGGCCGTGCCCGAGCCTCTGCCGCCAACGACAGCGGCTCCGGCGCTCACGGCGCTCGTCGTCGACGATTCGATCACGATGCGGCGCGTGACGCAGCGTCTGCTCGAGCGGCGCGGCGCGAAGGTGTTTACCGCACGCGATGGCCTGGACGCGATCACGGTGCTTCAGGAGCACCCGGTCGAAATCATCCTGCTCGACGTCGAAATGCCGCGCATGGATGGCTACCAGCTTGCTACGCACGTGCGCAACGACGCGAAGCTCAAGGGCTTGCCGATCATCATGATCACGTCGCGCTCGGGCGAAAAGCATCGTGCGAAAGCCATCGAGATCGGTGTCAACGACTATCTGAGCAAGCCGTACCAGGAAAGCCAGCTCGTCGCAGCCATCGAAGCGTTGCTTGGCAGGGAGCTGTAAGCGCATGACCGAACCCGAGCCGAAAGAGCTTTACAGTCTGCTCATTCCACTGCGCGGCGAGCGCCTGCTCGTGCCGCGCATGTGTGTCGCCGAGGTCATCGCGTTCGCCGAGGCGGCGCGCAACCGCGATGCGGCCGCGCCCGAATGGTTCTTGGGCTCGATCGAGTGGAATAATCGGCGCGTTCCCGTCGTGTCTTTCGACGGACCAACGCCCGACGAGCGCAAGTCGAAACGGTCGCGCGCACGGGTCGTTGTGTTTCACGCCATCACGCAGAAGCTAAAGGGCGGCTACTACGGCATCCTGACGCAAGGCTTCCCGCAGCTCGTGCGCGTAAACCCCGATGTACTGGGGTTCGATTCCGAGCAGGGAGTGCCCGAAGGCTTTCCGGCCCTGTGCCGGGCTCGCATGATCCACGAGTTTCCGCTGATACCGGACGTCGAGCGGCTCGAGCAAATGATCGCGGACCTGCCGGCCGCGGCCTAACTCCTATAGATCTCCCCACTGCGCCTGCGCTATCGCGCACGCCGTGATTGCTGCCGTCTCGGCGCGCAGCACGCGCGGGCCGAGCGTCGCACGCGCGAAGCTCGCGGTATCGAGCTGCTGCCAGTCGGACGGCGCGAAGCCACCCTCGGGTCCGATGGCCAAGACGATTCCGTTCGCGGGATGTGGCGCCGCCGCCAATCGCCCCTCTGCCGCGGGATCCAGCGCGAGTTTCGCGACGTCCGATGGCAACTCGCGAAGGGCATCGTTCAACGCCGCCGGCACGACGATTTTCGGCGGCGCGTGCCGGCCACATTGCTCGCAGGCGCTCTGGGAGATGCGGCGCCAGTGCTCGACGCGGCGGTCGAGTCTGTCAGCGTCGATGCGCACCACGCTGAACTCGGAGTACACCGGTACGATCGTGCGTACCCCAAGCTCCGTGGCCTTCTGCACGATCAGGTCCATCGCATCCGATTTTGGCAGTGCCTGCACCAGCGTCAGACCGAGCAGCGACTCCGGCAATGCGGCGTGTTCTGCACGCAGCTCGAGTACGGCGCCGCGGCGTTGCAATGCGCTGACGATCGCGTGGCGCTCATCGCCGCGGCCGTTGAAAGCGATCAGCTCGTTGCCGCGCTGCAGCCGGAGCACGTGCACGAGATAGTGAGCCTCGTCCCCGTCGAGCGGCAGCGTGTCGCCGCTCAAGTCGCGGTCGACGAAGAGTCGCGTTGTCCGATTTTTGCGAGCGCTCATGAAACGTGATGGAGGTGACGCGATCTTTGCGGGTTGGCTGCTATATTGTGGGCATCGCCGTTGCTGCGGCGCACTTTAGCAGCCGTCTCGAGCGACAGTGAACATCGATTCAAGCATAGGGTGGCTGAGAGGCGTGCGCCGCGTTGTCTCGCCCAACTGCGACGACCGGCCTGCCGGCGCCGAGCTCGGGTTGATCGTGGTGCATGGCATCAGTCTGCCGCCTGGGCAATTCGGCAACGGCTGGATCGAACGCTTCTTCCGCAACGATTTGCCGGCGGACGCCGATCCGTATTTCGCGACGGTCGAAGGCGTCGAGGTCTCGGCGCACATGTTGGTTGGCCGCGACGGCGCGCTGACGCAATTCGTGCCGTTTCACAAGCGTGCCTGGCATGCCGGGCGATCGGAGTACTGCGGGCGCACCGCCTGCAACGACTTTTCGATCGGCGTCGAGCTCGAGGGTACCGACGATATCCCCTACGCGACGGCTCAATATCGAGCGCTCACTTCGCTGATCGCTGCGTTGCGCCGAGCCTACCCTTCGCTTCGAACGGCTGAGGTGGTGGGACACAGTGACATTGCGCCCGGCCGGAAGACCGACCCTGGACCTGCATTCGACTGGGCTGAACTGAAGCGTTTGCTCGCGGCAGCGCCACGGGCGTCTTAGCCTAACGCTTCCACAACGTTTCATGGCCGCCGTTCTCACGCGCCAGCGCGCGCGCGACGACGAACAGCAGGTCGGAGAGGCGATTCAAATAGCGCAGCAACTCTGGATTCACCGCGGTGTGTTTCGCCGCGGCCCACGCGCGACGTTCTGCGCGCCGACACACGGTGCGTGCGACGTGGCACGCAGCTGCCGCGCGATTGCCTCCGGGGAGCACGAACTCTTTGAGCGGCGGTAGCTCCTCGTTCAACGCATCGAGATCGCGCTCGATCGCGAGTACATGATGAGCCGCTATGCCCGTGAACCCGGGCAAGGCGAGTTCCGCGCCGAGGTCGAACAGCTCGTGCTGCAAGCGCGTCAAGCACTCGCGAATTGCTGCTGGTAGCGCGGGTTCGGCGAGGACGAGGCCGATCGCGCTGTTGGTCTCGTCGACATCGCCGAATGCCTCGACGCGCTCGTCGCACTTGTCGATGCGCTCGCCGTTTGCGAGCCCGGTCGTGCCGTCGTCGCCAGTGCGCGTGTAGATCTTGCTGAGTCGGTGGCCCACCGCAGTGCGAAACCGTAGCTGCTCGTGCACAGCATCATACGGTTCGGCGGGCGGCGGCGTTAGGGGTTCGGCCAGCCGATCTCGCGCGCCGTAGCGGGACCGATCACAACTTGGCGCAGCGTGCTCGGGATGTCCGCGTGCTGCGCGTCGAGTGGAATTCGGCCCGCCATTAGCTCTGCTCTCGTTTGCGGCAACAGTGGCTTCGCGTCGGGTGCAGCGTACCCGTCGGGAAAACGCGGTGCGTTGGTGCCTGGTGTGTATTTGTCGGTTGCGCCGAGCGTGTGCAGCAGCTCGTGTGCGAGCACCATGTGATTTGAACCGCGCGCCCTGTCGTCGGCGAACAGGTTTGCGACTGCGATCATGCCTTTTCGGAGCGCAGTGGAGCGGTCCAACGCGAGTTCCGCCGCTGGCTCGTGAAACACCGCAAATACAAGGATGTCGCCGCCCGGTGCGGCGCTTCGCCACTGTAACCGCGTTGCGAGCCAACGCATACGCAGGCTCCAGAACAGCGTGCCGAGCGCACCGGCATCGGACGCGAGCGTCGGTAGGCCGTCGGTGTAATCGCCGACGATTCGCAAGCGGAATGGTTGATCGAGGCTGACGCCGTGACGGCGGGCCTCCGCGGCCAGAAACTTTTCCACGTCGCTGAACTCGGTCGACGAGAGGCTGTCGATATAGCTGCGAGTAACGCTGCGCGCGTCGCCATCGACCGTGTAGACGTTGATCCACAGCGGAGCGTCCCATGATGTGCTCCGGCGCATGGTCAAGAACTGTGCGACTGCGATGAACACGAGGATGTACAGCAGCACGGCAATGCGCAGGCGACGAAACATGCTCGCTGGCCGAAAGAGAACGGTGGCTTAGTGAATCACTCGCGAGGGGCAAGGTACCCGGCGATCGATCACGTTTTCAGTGCGAGAGGGTGAATTTACAGCCGCCAGAAAAAGAAAACCCGGCGGTGGGAACGCCGGGTGAGACTTTTTTTGTTATCGGAGTTTACGGTTTCAAGTATGCGGCCTGGCCGGTGCTCGTGACACTCGAAGGTGCTGAGCGGATTGTTCTTTTTGTCCAGCCAATTTCTTTTCTTGTTCTTCTATTTTCTTGTTCTTCTACAACGTTCTCAAATTTAACAGAACCCTCTGCGAGTTCGCAGCGATTTCTGTTGGTTTGCGCACTCATAAGTCCCTCACGGGGACGACCGGAATAAAGCAAGACGTATGCCACGGGAAGATTGATCAGAGGAATCAGTGGATTAACCTGACAAGCTGGGCGGACTACCGAAGAGTTGGGGTTGATTTGTAAAGGTCCTCGACGATGAGGTTACATAACGTCCTTCGTGCGAGTGCGTAGAAGAGACTTCTAACCATCTGTTTTATAAGGCCGCGCAAATACAAGCTCCGGCGAGAGGCCGAGGGAGCGCGCTATCAACGCGAACGTAAAGGCTCCTGACAGATTACTGCCGCTGCAACAACGCAGCCCGGTCGTACCACACACCGCCTTTGGCGACAGCCACGATCCGTAGTGTGTCGCCCATGCGGATCAGTGGATCGCCGTTGAGCACGACAAAGTCCGCCAGCTTCCCTTCCTCAAGTGTTCCGACGTCTCGTTCGATCCCGAGTGCAAGCGCACCTTCGGCGGTTGCCAAGCGTAGGACCTGATCGTTGCTCAAGCCTGCGCCGCCGAGGAGTGCCAGCTCTAGATGCAGTCCAAGTCCGTAAGGGACGCTCGGCGCGTCGGAGCCTGCAGCTACCCGGCCCCCGGCGCGAATTAAACGCGCCACGGTGTCTTGCAGGGCGGGCAGGGCAGCGGTGGCGAGCCCATCGTGCGCCCAGGCCCCTTGTTCGACAGGCGTAAACAGTGCCGCGTAGGCGCTGTCGTGCCGCCAGGCCTGGGCGCGATCGGGCCAGCCGTTCAGGCCAGCCACGACGCCAAGGCCCGGAGAAAACACCGCCCCGGCGGCGAGCAGCCGGCTGAATCCGTCCTGATAGGCGCTGAACCCTGGTGAAAGCTCGAGTTCGTAGGGAGTCAGTGGCGATTCGCGCGCCACGCGGTCTTGCCGCGCGGCGCCCGTGAGACCCGGCATCTCGAGGGTGTCCGCCTGTTTCGCCAACGTGTGGGCAAAGCCATTGGCGATGCCCGGCAGCGCTCGCACGGCGGCGCGCGCATCCTTCGGCACTGATTCGGGTGGCACGCTGGCAGCCGGCGTCACGATCAGGCGCGGCCCCGGGCTGCGGCCGCTCGCCCAGACCTCCGCACGTTGCAGTGCTTCCGGCACATCGGCGGCAATTTCGCGAACGGTCGTGACACCGTACGCGAGCCAGGCCCGGCCCAGCCGCTCCCCGGCGAGCGAGTTTTGGTGCGCGTGGACGTCAATCAGCCCGGGGATCACTGTTGCGTCCGGTAGCGCAATCACTTTGCTCTGCGGTGGCACGACGCCGCGGGCGCTGATGGAGGCAATTCGGCCCGCGCGCACGTGCACGTCCACGTGACGTCGGTATTCGGCATGGACGCCGTCGAAAAGACGATCGACCTCGAGCACGAAATCCTCGGGCGGTGCCGGCGGTTGCCATTGCATTGCGATGGTGGGTGCTGCGCTGCGAGTGAGCGTGCTGTTTGTCTGTTCGGGTACCAGATCGCGAATCAATTCGACGTGCAATTTCGTTGCGGGCCGCTCGATCGTCTCCGCTGCAGAAGCGTGAATCCGCAGGGTCGTGCCGTCTTCCGACCATCGCGGCGCGGTGGCGCCGATCAAGCCCGTCGCAACAGTGAGGGGCGGAACACCCGGTGTCGCCCACACTTTGAGCCGCGCAGGCGCCCACGGCTCGAGGCTGTCCGTTTCTAAGAACGCGATCTGCTTGCCGTCGGGGCTAATCGCCGGCTTATGCGGCTTCAGCGCACCGAACGTCAGTTGCGTGAATCGGCGATCGCGCAGCGTGTACCGCCACAGCTCGAACTGCCCCGAGCGCTCGCTAGCGAACACCAGCGAATCGCCGTCCGACGCGAACGTCGGATCGAGCTCCACGTAAACATCGTTCGTCAGCCGCTCGGGCTCACCGCGTTCTACGAGCCACAAGTCGCCGAGCGCCGTGAACGCGATTCGACGGCCGTCGTGCGAGCGAACAGCGCCAGAAATACCGAATACAGGCCGCGCTCCGCGCTCGTCCAAAGGTCGCAAGTCGTTCGGCGGTGGGAGGGTATTCACGGCGACCGCCGCGAAAAGGTGGACGGGCTGTCGCGTGGGGTGTGCGAGTGCGCGTCGCCACAGCTGGCCGTCCGCTGCGTAGACGAACTCGGTGCCAGATAGCCACGCTGCGCGTGACGCGAACACGTCCTCGTTCTCGATCAGCGGCTTTACGATTCGCGGATCGCCGAGTAGAAGGAGGCGCAGTTGATTCGTGAGGGGCGATGTCCTCTCGGCAAACACGAGCACGCCGTCGCCCGGTCGCCACGACGGCGCGGTGAGATGGCCCTCTCCTGTGTACAGCGTCGTCGCGGCGCCGTCGGCATTCAGCGCTCGCAATGTCGACTCGCCGCCACGGTCTAGCACGTAAGCGATGAGCCCCTGCTCCGACACGGTGGGGAAGGATGCGTCGCCGGCCTCTTCGGTGAGTTGTGTCTCGACGCGGTCGTCGATTGCGATCGACCACAGACAATAGTGGCCAGTGCGGTTGGTCGCGAAGACCACTGATCGGCCATCCGCGGAGAAATCGGGGTCGCGTTCGTCGTCGGCGGTCGCGGTCAGCGGCCGTTGCTCGCGCGTGGCGAGTTCGAGCAGCCATAGATCCCAATGCCCTGCCACTAGACGTTGATACACGACGCGGCGGCCATCCGGGCTCACGCGCGGATTGCGTGCCCGCTCGCCGGGCTCGGTCAACGGCTCCGCGCCTCCACCCGCCACCGGCAGACGCCACAACTGGCCTAGCAGATCGATCACGAGCGTCGCACGGTCGGGTGCGACCGCAACGGTCAAGTTCGTCCCCTGCCGAACATCCGCGATGACGGGTTGCGCGACAAGTGGCGTCGCGGTTAACCCGATCGACGCCAGCAGGGCGCTGCGCGCCGTCTTAACCAGGGAGTGAAACACTCGATGTCGCCGCCGCACGGGATTTTCCAATGCCCGTTACGGTTGCAGCCGCTGCCAGCTCCACGGGCCAGGGCGAAACTCGTGCGCGTGCGCGTCGCCAAGCTCGCGGTGGTAGCTGAGCCGCTCGTGGAATCTGTCGGCGCCTTCGGCCCAGAGCTCTATTGCATCGAACCATAAACGATAGCCGCCCCAGAATGAGGGTCGCGCCAGGCGTCGGCCCGGGGGCGGCGATTCGCCCGCTCCCGTGACACCGAGCTCGCGCGCCTTCGTCGACGCGCGTCGCTCGAGCTCCGCAGGATCGTCGATCGGCTGGCTCTGCTCACTGCTCCATGCGTTCAACTGGCTGCGCCACGCGCGGCTCGCGAAATAGGCGTCGCTCTCGGCTGCTGGCGAACGCACGATCGCGCCCTCGAAACGAAGCTGGCATCCGAGATCGTCCCAATGCAGCACTGCGGCAGCTCGCCGCGTTGCGTCAAGCTCGCGAGCTTTGCGCGAGCCGTAGTTCGTATAGAAGACGCCGTAGCCGACCGCTGCGAGTTCCTTCAGCAACACCATACGTGCCGACGGGCGGCCATGCGCATCGACGGTGGCGAGCGCCATGGCGTTCGGATTGCGGCGGCCGCGCGCGGTGGCTTCTGCGAGCCAGCGCATCGCGACCGGCAGCGGGTCGTTGGGAGGCGGTGTGGGTAGCGTTGGGGTCACCGAAGATCCCGCTCAGCGCAGTGCGGTCGCATGAAACTTCAGATGCTCCGCGATGAACGTGCTGACGAAGTAAAAGCCGTGGTCATAGCCGGGCCGTTCGCGATACGTAAGCCGCTGTCCCGACTCGCGGCAAGCCTGCTGCAGCACGTCGGGTCGCAGCTGCTCGAGGTAGGGATCGCCGCCGCCCTGGTCTACGAGCAACTCGTGACGGCACGGCTTTGCGCGAATTACGGCCGCAGCATCGTAGGCGAGCCAGCTGTGCCGATCGGTGCCGAGGTAGGCTGTCAACGCGTGCTGGCCCCACGCGGCCAGGCTGCTCGACGAGATCGGCGCGAATGCGGAGACGGAACGATAGCGCTCCGGGTTCCCGACTCCGATGACCAGCGCCCCGTGCCCGCCCATCGAGTGACCGCTGATTGACTTGCGCTCCGGGTCCACGGGCAGGTTCGCGTTCACGACATCGACGAGCTCGTCGCGTATGTAGTCGTACATCCGATAGTGGGCCGACCATGGCGTCTGTGTGGCGTTGACGTAGAACCCCGCGCCAGTGCCGACGTCCATCGACGCATCTTCGCCCGGGATGTTCACACCGCGCGGGCTCGTATCCGGGATGATCATTGCGAGACCGAGCTCGGCGGCGTAGCGCTGCGCGCCGGACTTCACGCTGAAGTTTTCCTCGGTGCAGGTCAGGCCCGACAGCCAGTAGAGAGCGGGCACCGGGCCTTTTTCGGCCGCCGGTGGGAGGTACACTGCAAACCGCATCGTGCAAGCGCAAGCTGTGGACGCGTGCCGATAGACCAGTTGGCGGCCGTCGAAGCAGCGCGACTCGCTCACGAGCTCAAGGGTGGGTTTCGTCATTCGCATCCTTTCTGTTGCGCCGGCAAAAGCGTTCCCGCTTGCGCCTGGCCGTCACGGGAGGTACAAAACCGCCCTCACGAGGTGGCCATGACGCTCGAAGAACTACGCAAACGCCTATCCGAAGTCGATCGCGATTTGATCGGCCTGGTCGCCGCCAGGCAAAAGATCGTGGCCGAGATCGGTGAGCACAAAATTCAGAATTCCGTGCCGACGCGCGATTATGAGCGTGAGCGCGAAGTGTTGAAAGCCGCGCACGACCGCGCCAATGAGCTCGGTCTACCGCCGGAGCTGGCGCGCGAGATCATGGGAAGCTTGATTCGCGCGTCCCTGACCTACCAGGAGCGCACGCGTGTTGCGGCGCAGACCAGCGGTGCGGGCAAGCGCGTATTGATCATCGGTGGCGCGGGCAAGATGGGCGAATGGTTCGGCGAGTTCCTGAGCTCGCAAGGGTTCGCGGTCGAGATCGCGGACACGAGCCAGACGGCATCGCCGTTCGCGCGCGTCGTTGACTGGCGGGCAGGTACACTTGACTACGACATCGTGATCGTCGCAACACCAATGCAGATCGCCGGCGAGATCCTCGTGGACCTCGCCGCGCGACGGCCGCGTGGTCTCGTAATCGACATCGGCTCGCTGAAGAGTCCGCTCAAGGTCGGGCTCAAGCGGCTCGTGGAAGCGGGCTGCAAAGTCACGTCGATTCACCCGATGTTCGGGCCGGACGCGCACCTGTTATCGGGACGGCACGTCGTGTTCTGCGATGTGGGCGTTCCAGAAGCAACCAGCGCAGCGCGCGCCCTGTTTGCGCCGACGATGGCTGAGCAGCACGAGATGAGCATCGATGATCACGATCGGCTCATGGCGTACGTGCTTGGGCTGTCGCATGCGCTGAACCTCGCGTTCTTTACTGCGCTTGCAGAGAGCGGCGAGTTGGTGCCGCGACTGCAGAAGATGTCCAGCACCACGTTCGACGCGCAGCTGCGAGTGGCTAGTCTCGTTGCCACGGATAACCCACATCTGTATTTCGACATTCAGACGTTGAACGACTACGGCGCTGCGTCGTTGGAAGCATTGCGAGCTGCCACGGAGCGAATTCAAACGCTCGTCGCGGCCCGCGACAAGGCTGGCTTCGTGGAGCTAATGGCGGCCGGTCGCCGTTACATCGAGAAGCGCACTTAGCCTTCGCAGTGAGGCNNGCCAACCGCTACCTGGGTCACAGGTTCGACGTGCGCGCTTTGGAACCCATGACGGGGTATGAAAGAATCGATCGGCCATGGACTTCATCGATGATCAAGGCTTTCGCGCCAACGTCGGCATCATTTTGACCGATGGCGGGGGCCGCGTATTGATTGCCGGCCGGCGCGGCCGCGGCGGCTGGCAGTTTCCGCAGGGCGGGATCCAACCGGAGGAGAGCGCCGAAGCCGCGCTGTTCCGGGAGCTACACGAAGAAGTGGGTCTCGAGCAGAGCGACGTCGAAATCATCGGCTCGACCGAGGGCTGGTTGCGCTATCGCTTGCCGGACCGCTACATCCGGCGCGAGAAAACGCCGCTGTGCATCGGGCAGAAACAACGGTGGTTTCTGCTGCATATGACGTCTGCGGTGGAGCGCGTGCGTTTCGATCTCGGTCCAGTGCCAGAATTCGATCGTTGTCGCTGGGTGGACTACTGGCGGCCGGTCAAAGAGGTGGTTTATTTCAAGCGCTCCGTGTACGTGCGCGCGTTAACCGAGCTCGGCCCGTTTGCGTTCCCCGACAACGGCCCGCCGCCCCCGCCCTCGTGGTGGCCGCGTCGCTGGCAGCGAGCGGTTAAGGAAGAAGCCGGTGAGTAAGGTGCTTCGCTTGAACGACCGGCCGTTGTGGATATACGCGCTGGCGGCCGTCGCTGCGTTCGGTGCGTTGTACCTCGCGTTCGAGCTCGGACGCTTTCGTTCGGGCTTCTCCGTCATCGATCACCGGCGCGATGTTGCCGCGCTGAAGCAACGCATCGACCAGGAGAGGACCGCCGCCGACGAGTTGCGCAGGCAAGTCGCCATCGCGCAGACCTCGGGCGAGATCGATCGCGAGACGTACTCTCAAGTCGAATCGAATCTGAGCAACCTTCAGGCGAAGATCCAGTCGCAGGAAGAGGAGCTCGTTTTCTATCGCGGTATCGTGTCTCCGCAGGATGGCGTCGCTGGCCTGCGCATCCAGAGCCTCGAGGTCCTGCCGGCCGATGGCGAGCGCCGATACTCGGTGCGACTGGTGGTGGTCCAGGCCATCGTCCACAGCAAGAAGCTCGTGGGCCAGATAAAACTCCAGATCGAGGGGCTGCGGGATGGTCAAATGGCCTCGCTCGACGGCTCCCAGCTGGTCGCGGGCGATGGCAGATATGACATGGCGTACGACTTCCGTTACTTTCAGGGGCTCGAAACAGAGCTCGAGTTACCACTGGGATTCGAGCCGCAGCGCATCAATGTAGAGATTTGGCCGAACGAAGCGAAGGCCGAGAAGGTCTATCAGAGCTTCGAGTGGTCCGTCACTTCGGCCGGTTGACGAGGGTTCAAGGATGCTGGGCAAGAAATCGCGCGGTCAGGCACCGATTGGCACTCTCGTGGGCGCCGATACGCGGGTCCACGGCGATATCGAGTTCTCCGGTGGTTTCCACGTCGACGGTTACGTCAAAGGCAACGTCAAGGCCGCGAAGGACGACCATGCCGTGCTCAGTATCAGCGAGCGAGGCTGCGTGGAAGGCACTGTGATGGTGCCGCACGTCGTACTGAACGGAACGGTGAAAGGCGACGTCCGGGCTACGGAGCGCGTCCAACTCGGGCCGAAGGCCAGGGTCATTGGTAACGTACAATACAAGCTGATCGAGATGTCGATAGGCGCCGAGGTCAACGGCAAGCTGATCCATGAAAGCGAGAGCGGCGCTGTGGGCAAGAGTGCCGGCCGCACGCAGATCGAGCCCGTCGGCAGGCGAACGCAACTGGAGAGTGAGTCATGAGCGAACCACGTTTCGATGAATCGCCGCCGCTGAATTTCACCAATGCGGCGGCGCACAAAGTTGGTCAACTGATCGAACAGGAAGGCAATGCGTCTTTGAAGCTGCGCGTCTATGTGCAGGGCGGCGGTTGCTCAGGCTTCCAATACGGGTTCACGTTCGACGAAGAGGTGCAGGAGGGCGACACCGAAATCGCAAACGGAGGTGTCACGCTGCTCGTCGATCCGATGAGCGTGCAATATCTCATGGGCGCCGAGATCGACTACCGCGAGGACTTGTCCGGCGCGCAGTTCGTCATCCGCAATCCGAACGCTCAAACCACCTGCGGCTGCGGTTCCTCCTTCTCCGTATAAGCTGATACCCTCGGGCGGTGGCGTTGCCCGACTCGAAATTCGTCCCCGTCGTTGATTCCGCGGATGTCCTTGCCGCGGTCGATCTTGGCTCCAACAGTTTTCATATGGTGGTGGCCCGCACACATCAAGGGCACCCGTCGATCGTCGACCGGCTGCGCGAGATGGTGCGTCTCGCGTCCGGGCTCGATGAGCACGGCTACCTCGACGAGGCGAGCCAAGAGCGAGCGCTCAACACTCTGCGGCGATTTGGGCAGCGGCTTCGCGACATGCAGGCGCACCAAGTCCGCGTCGTCGGAACGAATACGTTGCGCCGCGCGCGCAACTCCGAGGTCTTTCTTGCCAACGCCGAGCAAGCGTTGGGACATCCCGTCGAGGTCATCTCCGGTATTGAAGAGGCGCGCCTGATCTATCTTGGCGTCTCGCACCACATCGACTCGAAAGACGGGCGCAACCTGGTCGTGGACATTGGCGGCGGTAGCACGGAACTGATCGTGGGCGAGGGTCATGAGCCGAAGCACCTCGAAAGTCTGTACATCGGCTGTGTGGGCTTGAGCAAAGAACATTTCGGGGACGGCAAGCTGAGCCAGAAGCGCTTCGACCGCGCGCGGGTTGCGGCGCGACTCGAGCTCACCCCAGTTGCCGCCGCGTTTCGTCGCCACGGTTGGACGCGAGCCATTGGCTCATCGGGAACAGTGCGAGCGGCACACGATGTTGCGCACGCGCTCAAGCTCGTCGATAGCGGCATTAGTCTCTCGGCGCTCGAGAAAATCATCGCTGAGCTGATTGCGGTGCGACGCATCGAAGACGTGAAGCTACCGGGCCTCGGCGCCGATCGTGCGCCCGTGTTCGCCGGCGGCGTCGCAATTCTTGCGGAAGTCATGAGCATCCTCAAGATCGAGAACCTGCAGATCAGCGGTGGTGCGCTGCGCGAGGGTTTGCTGTACGACATGCTGGGGCGGCTGCAGGACGAGGACGCGCGTGAGCGTTCGATTCTCGCCATGCAGCGGGGTTACCACGTGGACGTCGAGCAGGCGGCGCGCGTCGAGGCCACTGCTGCTGCTCTTCTCGGCCAAGTCGAGGGGAGCTGGCAACTCAGCGACGATCGGTATCGGCAGCTCTTGGTATGGGCGGGTCGGTTGCACGAGGTCGGCCTCGACATTGCGCACGCACGCTATCACCACCACGGGGGCTACTTACTGGCGAACTCCGACATGCCGGGATTTGCGCGCCTGGAGCAGGCGTTGTTGGCGGCGCTCGTCGCACTGCACCGGCGCAAGTTGGACGATCCATTCGTGGATGATCTGCCCGCGGAGTGGCGCGCGCCCGCGTTTAGATTGGTTGTGCTGCTGCGGCTTGCGGTTCTATTGAATCGTAGCCGCAGCCCATCGGATTTGCCGCCGATTGTACTGCAGGCTGGTAAGGACTCGCTCGAGCTGCGTTTCCCATTCGGGTGGCTCGACGTGAATCCCCTGACTGCAGCCGACCTCGAGCAGGAACGCGATTGGTTACGCGCGCGCGGCTTCGAGTTGCGCGTCGCGAGCGGCTCGATCTAACTCGCCTCGGCCAGCTGCCGCAGCAGCTTCATCTGCGCCGCTGCGGGCTGTGTGCCGGGTGTGTGCGGCAAGCGTTGGTACTCGCCATCGGCGCGGAGCTCCCACGCCTGCGCGTTATCGGCCAGATAGGTGTCGAGGTCGGCCATCACACGAGTCTTCAGCCCTTCTTCGAGGATCGGGAACATTATCTCGATGCGGCGGAAGAAGTTGCGGTCCATCCAGTCAGCGCTTGCGCAATACAGTTCTTCGCTGCCGCTGTTGTGGAAGTAGTACACACGGCTGTGCTCCAGAAACCGGCCGACGATTGAACGCACACGGATATTGTCGGATACGCCTGGCACACCCGGGCGCAGGCAGCAGATGCCGCGAACGATCAGATCCACATAGACACCGGCGCCCGATGCCTCGTAGAGCGCGCGGATGATCTCCGGTTCCACTAGGGCGTTTAATTTCGCGATAATGTGGCCCGTACCACCGCTGCTCGCATTGCGCGTCTCGCGCCGGATCAGTCCCAACAGCCGCTCGTGCAAGTTGAACGGCGACTGCGTCAAGAGATGCAGTGGCGGCGTGCGCATGAGGCTCGTGAGCTGCATGAACACTTGGTGCACGTCCTCGCCGAGCCGCTCGTTCGCTGACAGCAATCCGTAGTCGGTGTACGCGCGCGCCGTGCGCGGATGATAGTTGCCAGTGCCAAGGTGTACGTAGCGGCGCAGCCGGCCACCTTCGCGGCGCACGACGAGTACCATCTTGCAATGAGTCTTATAGCCAACCACGCCGTACACGACGTGCGCCCCGGCCTCTTGCAGCTTGCTCGCGAGCTCGATGTTGGCAGCTTCATCGAACCGTGCACGGAGCTCGATCAGCACCGTGACTTCCTTGCCAGCCCGAGCGGCGGATACCAGACTTTCGGCCAGCATCGAGTCCGGCGTCGTGCGGTATAGGGTCTGCTTGATCGCCAGCACCGCGGGGTCGTTGGCCGCTCGGTAGACGAAGTCGACGACGGGCGCGAACGATTCGTACGGGTGATGCAGCAGGATGTCGTGCTTGGCGATAGCCTCGAAAATATTGGTCTTGACGAGAGACTTCGGTACCCCCGGGGTGAACGGCGGATACTTCAACTCCGGCCGATCGACGAGATCGTAGACAGCAAGCAGACGGTTCAGGTTCACGGGACCGGGAACTCGGTACAGATCCGAGGGCGTGAGCTGAAACTGCTCTAGCAGGTATTCCGCGAGCTCTTCGGGGCAATCGTGCGCGGTCTCCAAACGCACGGCCGCGCCGTAGCGGCTTTCGAGCAACTCACCCTCAAGCGCAGCCAAGATGTCGTCGACTTCCTCATCGTCCACGAACAGATCGCTGTTACGTGTCACGCGGAACTGGTAACAGCCGCCGATCTCCATGCCCGTGAACAGGCGATCGACGAACGCGTGGATCACGGACGACAAGAACACGAAGTCGGCCGCGCCTGTTCCTTCGAGCGTCGCGGGTAAACGAATTAATCGTGGCAGTTCACGTGGCGCCTGCACGATCGCGCGATGACACGGGCGGCCGAACGCATCGCGGCCGTCGAGGCTCACGATGAAGTTCAGGCTCTTGTTCAGGATCCGCGGGAACGGTCGTGTCGGGTCGAGCGTCGTGGGGCTCAACACCGGTACGATCTCCGTGAAGAAGTATTGTTCGAGCCAGGCGCGTTGGTCGCTCGTCCAGTCGTCGCGACGCACGAAGCGGATTCCGGAGTCGCGCAGCGCCGGGATCAGGTCGTCGTTCAGCACGCGGTACTGCTCCGTGACGAGCTTCACAGCCTGTTCCACGACCGTGCGTAACGCTTCAGCGGAGCTCATGTTGTCCGGGCCGGCTGGAACAGCGTTGGCCGCAAGCCGATGCTTCAAACCAGACACGCGAATCTCGAAAAACTCGTCGAGGTTCGTCGACGAGATGCATAAGAATTTCAGGCGCTCGAGGAGAGGAAGGCTCGTGTCCTTCGCTTGCTGCAGAACACGAACATTGAACGCAAGCTGTGACAGCTCACGGTTGATGTAGTAGTCAGGCAGTTTGAGGTTCAGCGTGTCCACGGGGACGACGCCGAATGTTTCAGAAGGGCTTCGGCGTCGAACCTGAGTATACGCCGCCGAGTACAGCGAGATGGCGGGCACCGGTCACAGTCGGCACGTTGCCCGCTTCGCTACGCAGGCGGGTGCGCGCCAGCCACGCGAAAGCCGCACCCTCGACCCAATCGGGGGCAATGCCGAATGCCGCAGTCGTGTCGACGTTGATTCTGCTGAGCCGCTGGAGTCGGCCCATGAGATCGGCGTTGTGAGCGCCGCCGCCACATACGACGAGCCGGCGGCATCCCTGGATGGCGTGATTGACGCTGGTAACGATTGTTGTTGCTGTTAGCTCCGCGAGTGTGGCCTGCACGTCCGCTGGGCCGGTAGCTGCATGGCGCGACAGATGCGCGTTGAGCCAATTCATGTTGAAAAGCTCTCTGCCGGTAGATTTCGGTGCCGCTGCGGAAAAATACGGTTCCGTCAGCAGCGACGCGAGCAACGTCGCATCGACGTTACCGCCTGCGGCCCACGCACCATCGTTGTCGTAGTCTGCACCGCGATGGCGGTGTACCCACAGATCGAGCAGCGTATTCCCTGGTCCGGTATCGAAGCCCGTCGTTGGCTGATCCGGTTGCAACGCGGTGATGTTGGCAATACCGCCGATGTTCACGACCGCGCGAGCTTCGCTCGCGACGCCGAAACACCACGCGTGGAACGCGGGCACGAGCGGCGCCCCCTGACCGCCGACTGCCATATCGAGCCGGCGAAAGTCCGCGACCGTGCAGATCCCCGTGGTTGCTGCGATGACGTTCGGATCGCCGATCTGCATGCTGAACGGCTCGTCGCCGCTTGGTGCATGGAAGATGGTTTGTCCGTGGTGGCCAATGGCGTGCACGGCCGTTCGCTCGACACCTGCCCGAGCGATGAGATCGAGCGCGCAACCGGCGAAGAACGCCCCGACGGCGTGATCCAGCCCGCCAAGCTCGCGAAGCTCTGCGTGCGGAACCTCAACGATTCGCCGGACGCGCGCGAGTAGCCGCGGCGGGAACGGCGTCGTCGCTGCCTCGATGACGCGGCAGCTGCGATCGCCAAAGTCGACGAGGACGGCATCGACACCGTCGATGCTCGTGCCCGATATCATGCCGAGGTACAGCTCGCGAGCCACCCTCAATTCGCCGCCGTGGTCGCTGTGCCCTGAGGAAACACGTCGAGTTCGCGCCACAGGGGTTCGGTGGCGAGTCGGAATTCCGCCTGATGTTCGGGGGGCACCGGTTCGGCCGGAGGTAGCGCGACGGTGCGCGGATTCCGGTGGACGCCGTTGATCCGATACTCGTAGTGGAGATGCGGGCCGGTTGCGAGACCCGTCATGCCGACGTAGGCGATTATGTCCCCCTGTTCAACGCGTGCGCCCACGCGCGCGCTCGCGAAGCGGGACAGGTGTCCATAGAGAGTCGTGATGTTGCCGCCGTGCTGCAGGATCAGCACGTTGCCGTAGCCGCCCTGCACGCCGCGGAACAGCACTTTGCCGGTGCCGGCAGCGCGCACAGGCGTGCCGGTAGGGGCCGCATAGTCGACGCCTTGGTGAGCGCGGATCGTGTTTAGCAGCGGGTGTCGGCGGTTCGGGTTGAAGTTCGAGCTGATCCGCGTGAAGTTCAGCGGTGCACGTATGAACGCTTTGCGGAGGCTCCGGCCTTCGGGCGTGAAGTAGTCGACATGCCCGTCGCTACCGCGAAATCGTGCGGCCCGAAAGGTCTTGCCTTGATTGACGAACTCCGCGGCGACGACAGCGCCGTCGCGCAGCTTGACCCCGTCGCGCCACAACTCCTCGTATATCACCGAGAATTGATCGCCGTCGCGGACGTCCTGAATAAAGTCGACGTCCCATTCGAAGATGCCTGCCATGTCCATCACGAGTCGGTCGGCGATCCCGGCAGCGGTGCCGGCCTCGAACAGCGAACTCTGGATGACCCCATGTGCGCCCGTGGTTCGTATGTCCACCGGGCGCTCGATGGTATGGGCCGCGAACCCACTATCCGCACGGGCGATAGACAGAACCTTTACCTCATCGATCTCGCGCTGCAGCGATACGACTTGGCCGTCACGATGGGCGATCTCGAGCCGGTCACCCGGCTTCAACACTTTCAGAGCGCGGGTTGCGTCGGGCAGGGAGACGATGGCCGCCAAGTCCGACAGGCTCAGCCCGTTCCGGCGAAACAGCAGCTCCAGCGTGTCACCGGGCCGCACGAGCAGGTTCAGCATGCTGCTGGCAGGATCGATGAGCGGCTTCGCGGCAGGAGCGAGGAGCGTCGGCTCGAGGGCTTGGAGGGGGTTCTCTAAAATGGTGCCTGGGACAGTGACCGGCAGTGCTTCGGTGGGCGCTTGCAACGCCGCTTCGATACGCGCAATCGGTGCGGGTTCGCGCGGAGTGCCTAGCACTAGCAGCACCGCGCCGATAAGTGGGAGGGTTAGGCCCAGGATGAACAGCGCCCAACGGCGCCCTGGTGGGCCGGCTTCGGTGTCTTTGTAGTCGTGGCGAACGCCACCGGTATAACGTGTCACCGAACACCCAATGCGAAGGCGGCTGGTACTGTAACCGTTGGAGACTTAACGGTCAAAATTATTGCTTTAAACTCAGTGAGCTACGCCACGATAGACATTTGTTGGTGAGTGCTGTGCAGTGCGGCCGATCTGCCTCTACGCAACGAAAGTACTACCGTGACGAGCGTCGACCGTACTTGCGCGCTTGGTCTATTCTTCGCACCCTTTACTGCGCGGGCAAACGATGGCAGCTACTAGGAAACTTGGCGGTGTGGAGTCTTTAGCCGAGCTCGCTCGCGGAGCCGAGGAAATCCTCATCGAATCGGACCTCGCCGCTCGTTTGGCGCTCGGTAGGCCATTGCGCATCAAGGCGGGTTTCGATCCGACGGCTCCGGACCTGCACCTGGGCCATGTGGTGCTGCTGAATAAGATGCGGCAGTTCCAGGACTTTGGCCATGAGGTTATTTTCCTGATCGGCGATTTCACCGGCATGATCGGCGACCCGACGGGTAAGTCGGCTACTCGGCCACCGTTGACTCGCGACGAGGTTGCAGCGAATGCCGCTACTTACACCGAGCAGGTCTACAAGGTTCTAGACCCCGAGCTGACGCGCCTCGAGTTCAACTCGCGTTGGATGGGCAAGATGGACGCTGTGGGGCTCATCGAGCTCGCGGCGAAGCACACGGTTGCGCGAATGCTCGAGCGGGATGATTTCCACAAACGCTACAAGGCCGGAAAGCCAATCTCGATTCACGAATTCCTATATCCCTTGGTCCAGGGATACGACTCAGTGGCGTTGAAGGCCGACGTGGAGCTTGGCGGCACTGATCAGAAGTTCAACCTATTGGTTGGCCGGCAGCTCCAACAAACGTATGGTCAGCCGCCGCAGATCGTCATGACCATGCCGCTTCTGCTGGGGCTCGACGGCGTGAACAAGATGTCGAAATCGCTCGGTAACTACATCGGGATCGCCGAGTCGCCCCTAGAGATGTTCGGCAAGATCATGAGCATTTCGGACGAGCTGATGTGGCGGTACTTTGAACTGCTGAGCGCAAGGTCCCTCGGTGATCTGCGGCATCTGCGCGACGAGGCGGCGAGGGGGCGCAATCCGCGCGACATCAAGTTCTTGCTGGCAACCGAGCTCGTTGCGCGTTTCCACGACGATGCCTCTGCAGAGCGGGCGCTCCAGGACTTCATTGCTCGGCACCGCGACCAGAGCGTGCCGGAGGACCTGCCGCGACTCGAAGTGGCCGCTGTAGACGGCGGCATTGGCATCGCACATCTACTGAAGGGTGCTGGACTCGTCGCCAGTACATCGGAGGCGGTACGCCTCATACAGCAGGGCGGCGTCCGAATCGACGGTGAGCGCGTCGACGACCGTTCGTTGACGATTGCGGTCGGCATGGAGCATGTCTTTCAGGTCGGCAAACGGCGTTTCGCCCGCGTGCTGGTGACGAAGTAGCCACTCGAGCGAGACGCGCGGATGTTGCGGTCGAGCTCCTCGCGAAACTTTTTTTCTCAGGGGCTTGTAACGGATGAGGCAACGCTTATAATGCGCGCCCCTGCCTCTCCTGGACCTTAAAGTCCCTTCGAAAGTTGGGTCGAGGACTTGGAGAGGTTGTGGGCCGGAAGTTATACTTCTCGGTCTGCTCGGCGTAGTCGCTGAGTCGCTCTTTAACAATCTGTCTCAAGCAACTTGTGTGGGCGCTCGCAAGAGCAATAGTGCCAGAGCCCTACCGATGGGTGCATGCACCCTGAGGAAAGGCTCGAAAAAGCTCATAATCTTTGTTTCTGTTTTAAATTGAAGAGTTTGATCCTGGCTCA
>PMCP01000062.1:0-246 GCA_003155415.1 Gammaproteobacteria bacterium
CCCTGTGCGCAGACGGTCCCGGGACGGACGTTCGACGGGCACCCCGCCGCGTTTGACGCCAGCGCTGCGCTCGGCTCGCTGGCGCCTTCGCGCCAACGCCACGCTTCCCTATCGCGGCGCGCGCGTCGCTGGGCACGCGCCGCCGGCGCTGGAGGGGGAAAGGAAGAAAGACGCCACCACCCGAGCGCGCACGATGCCGTCTCGCGGCGGGTGTGCACGTCGAGTGCCCCTCGCGGGACCGTCTGC
>PMCP01000062.1:288-1365 GCA_003155415.1 Gammaproteobacteria bacterium
GACGAAGCCGGCGGCGAGAAGCGCGGAGCCGATGGCGGCGTTGCTGGTGATGACGTGCACGGGCACGTCCCAGCGCGCGTTGACGCCCGTGACCGACGCCGCAGGTTGGTGGTCGCCGAGCAGAATCAGAACTGAGTCCCGTGGCATACGCTGCTGCAGGTAGCCTGAGAGATACGTGAACGTATACACGAACGAATCCGCGTATGGCCGGCCCAAGCTCATCCAGTCCGGGGTTCGCGCCAAGCTCGCCTGCGTTTCCACCTTCGAGAATGCGTCACTGCCCTCGAGCCGCTGCCAATCCGGCTGATACGGCGGAACCGGTAAGAAAGGAATGTGCGTGTTGATCGTCGGCAGAAACAAGAACAGCGGCTTGTGCTCGCCGCTTTGCTCCGCGAGCTCTTGCACGCGTGCAAACGTGAACTGATCCGGGATGCGCCACCAGCCGAAGTCGGGGCCGCGGTAGTCAACCTCGCGCTCACCGTAGATCGCGTCGAAGCCGTAGAACGAGCCTTCGGGCCAGTCGGCGCGCATGCCTGGCATGACGGCGATTGCGTGATAACCGGCCGCCTCGAATTTCTTGGGCAACGTGTCGCGCTTCTGGGTCATCAACACCGCGTAATCGCCCGGGTCCCGGATCTCCATTCCGCTCATGAGCGAGATGTGCGCGAGCCACGAGCCGCCGCCAAACGTCGGCGACTCCACGTACGTCGAGAACACGCGGCGCTCCGTCGCGCGTGCGGTAGCCGCGAAATCCGCGCGCGCCGGCGTCACGATGCGCTCGATCTCGGGCATGTCATACGTCACCGCGCCGTACGATTCGAGGAACACGAGTAGCACGTTGGCACCCTGGAGCTGCTCCAGGTTCGACGCCGCAAGCGGAACGGCCGGCAGCTTGCGGTCGGTGTTCGCGGCGTAGGCATCGAACAGGAACCGTGCTTGCTGCGCGTACGTAACCGTCACGGGCAACGAGTACCAGAACCGCAGCGACCACTCGAGCGTGGTCGAGAGCACGTAGCCACCGACGAGCGCCACCGCGACGGCGCCGAGCACCCGCCGCGGCACTTCGTGTTGCACGGC
>PMCP01000062.1:1380-7844 GCA_003155415.1 Gammaproteobacteria bacterium
TAGAAGTTCACGGGCCGGCCATACAGCGCCGGCGCCGTGACCTCGGCGTAGCGGCCGAGCACGAGCAGGAACAGCAACACGGCGAGCGCGACTCGCAAGCCACGCGGCACCGCGCCGCGCCATGCCGCATACGCGACGATGCCGAGCAGCACGACGCCGAGCTCGACGGACATCTCCACGGTTGGGCTGATCCACGGTGTGGGCCACACGTTGCGGAACGTGAGCGCGGCGTTTAAGAGCAACAACGCGACCGTGAGAACGATCCACTGCCCTCGCGTCAGCGTGCTTCGATCCGACATACCGGCCTCAGGTATGCGCGCGACGCGCGAGCCAAACGCTGTCGACGGCGAACGACCACACGAGCAGCACGAGCGACGCGAGCGCAATGGCACTGCTCCACGCCGGTGGCACGCCGGGCAAGAGCGCGCCGATCAACGCAACGATCTGTAGCACGCAGACGGCTTGACGCCTGCGGCTCGGAGGCAGCGCACGTTCCATCCACGGCAGCGGGAAGCTCACGAGCACAAACGCGTAGCGCAACAAGCCCGCAGCGAGGATCCAGACGCCGGCTTTGTTGAACTGCCACACCAGGGCCGCGAGCACGAGGATCAGCAGCGCGTCAGTCTCCATGTCGAAGCGTGCACCGAACACGCTCGCCTCATTGCGGCGGCGCGCGAACCAGCCGTCGACGCCGTCGAGCGCGACGGCGATCACCGCAACGATCACCACCGTCCAGCCGATCGCGTCATTGGCGTGCACGCCAATCAACGAGGCAAGTAGCAGCGTCAACGCGCCGCGCACGAGCGTGATGCCGTTCGCGACTCCGAATGCCGGCGTTCGCAGGCGCTGCGCGGTGAGGGCGAGCAGAAGCCCACCTCCGCCCAGCACGCCAGCGGCGGCGCGCCAAACAACAGCGTTGCCGAGCGCGAGCTCGCTTTGAAGCGTGAACGCAGCGAGCACCGTCGCCGCACCGCCGAGCGCAACCGCGAGGGTGGCGCCCGCAGGAACGCGCTGAACGACGCGCTGCGTGCCGCTCTGCTCGGTGACTGAGATATCGGTCGACATTGCGGTGACGCTTGCATGTTTACCAACCTGTTGCAAGTATCGACGCATGACTGAACAGGCGCGCGCATTCTGGGTTACGGCACCGAGCCGCGGTGAAATCCGGGTGGAAACATTGCCTTCGCTTGGCGTCGACCACGCGCTCGTGCGCACGCTCTTCACTGGCATCAGTCGCGGAACGGAGACGCTCGTGTTCGGGGGTCGCGTGCCACCGAGCGAGTACGCGCGCATGCGCGCGCCGTTTCAGGCTGGAGATTTTCCGGCGCCGGTGAAGTACGGCTATTGCAACGTCGGCGTCGTCGAGGAAGGCCCTGCGGCGCTGCGCGGCCGCAACGTGTTCTGTCTGTATCCGCACCAGACGCGCTATGTAGTGCCGACCGGAGCGCTCACTCCACTGCCAGACAACGTGCCGCCCGGCCGCGCCGTGCTCGCCGCGAATCTCGAGACCGCCGTCAACGGACTGTGGGACGCCGCACCGCGTGTCGGTGATCGCGTGGCCGTAGTCGGCGCGGGCACGGTCGGCTGTCTCGTCGCGTGGCTTGCCGCGCAAATCGCCGGCTGCGACGTGGAGCTCATCGACATCGACCCGCGCAAGGCGAAGGCGGCTGGCGCGCTCGGCGTGTCGTTCCGCGCGCCGGAAGACGCCGCGCGCGATGTCGATGTCGTAGTGCACACGAGCGGCAGCGCGGCGGGCCTCGCAACGGCACTCGCTCTCGCGGGCTTCGAGGCCACCGTGCTCGAGATGTCGTGGTACGGCAGCGCTGCGCCCGCTGTACCGCTCGGCGAAGCATTCCACAGCCGGCGCCTTACGTTGAAGTCGTCACAGGTCGGCAGCATTGCCGGCGAGCAGCGTGCTCGGTGGACCTACGAGCGACGCATGGCGCTGGTGCTCAAGCTGCTCGGGAACGCGCGGCTCGACGCCTTGATCAGCGGCGAGAGCCGGTTCGACGAATTACCGGCGGTGCTAGCGCAACTCGCCGCCGTGCCCGGTTACACTTTGACGCACCGTATCGTCTACTAAAGAGCAAAACGAATGTTCAGCGTCTGCGTTCGCGACCACTTCATGATCGCGCACAGTTTCACGGGCAACGTGTTCGGTCCCGCCCAGAAAATGCACGGGGCTACCTACGTCGTCGACGTCGAGTTTCGGCGCCAGGCGCTCGACGCCGACGGCATCGTGGTCGACATTGGCCTCGCCGGCGAATCGTTGCGTCGTGTGCTCGGCGCACTGAACTTCCGCAATCTCGATGAAGAGCCGGCGTTCCGCGGCAAGAACACGACCACGGAATTCCTCGCGTTCACGATCTTCGAGCGCATCGCCGCGGAGATCGGTGCAGGGTCGCTCGGCCCGAACGCCTCCGGACTCACGGCGCTGAAGATCACGCTGCACGAATCACATGTCGCGTGGGCGGCCTACGAGGCACCGCTGCGCAGTTAGCGGGTAGAACCCCTTGAACGCGATCGACCTCGTGGTCCCCGGCAACATCGACACCCCGACCGGCGGCTACATCTACGACCGCGAGATCCTGGCCGGCCTGCGCGCCCTGCGATGGCGAACGGCGGTGCACTCGCTCGACGCGAGCTTCCCGCAGCCGACGCCCGCCGCGGTACGCGCCGCGCGCGCCACGTTCGCCGCAATCGCGAGTGATAGCCTCGTCGTGATCGACGGGCTCGCGTTGCCGGGACTCGAGCGCGTTCTCGCCGACGAGCAGCACCGCTTGCGACTCGTGGCGCTCGTGCATCACCCCGTCGCGCTCGAGACAGGGCTCGACGCCGCCATCGCACGCCGTTTCGAGGACGCCGAACGCCGTTCGCTCGCGCTCGTACGCCGCGTGATCACGACCAGCCAATGGACGGCTCGCGCGCTTGCGCGCTACGACGTGGGTGTCAGCACACTGCGCGTCGTTGAGCCCGGCGTCGACACCCGCACGGTGCACGGCAGCACCGATCCACGTGGTCCCGCGCCAGCAGCGGCGCAGCACCAATCGCTGAATCTTCTGTGTGTCGCGACGCTGACGCCGCGCAAAGGCCACGCACTGCTGTTCGAAGCGCTCGGTGATCTGCGCGAGCGCCGCTGGCATCTGAACTGCGCCGGCAGCCTGCTTCGCGACACTGCGCACGTCGCAGCGCTCGAGCATCAGCTCGATCGACTGCGTTTGACGGGCCGCGTGAGCCTGCTCGGCGATCTCGACAACGAAGCGCTCGAACGCCAGTACGAGCGCGCTGACGTGTTCGTGCTGCCGTCGTATCTCGAAGGCTATGGCATGGCGTTGGCCGAAGCCGTCGCTCACGGCCTGCCTGTGATCAGCACGACGGCCGGCGCGATTCCGGAGACCGTGCCCGCCGCGGCCGGATTGCTCGTGCCGCCCGGCGATAGCCGCGCGCTCGCCACCGCGCTCGCGAGCCTCATGGACGACCCAGCCAAGCGCGCGACACTCGCGGCCAATGCGCGCGCCGCGCGCGCATCGCTACCGACGTGGAAGAGCGCCGCCAGGAAGTTCGCGGCCGCACTCGACGGCGTGACGCAATGAGCGGGTTTTCGGCCGACTGGCTTTCGATGCGCGAGCCGTTCGACGCGGCCGCTCGGGCGACGTCGCTCGTCGCGGAGCTACGCCGACGCATTCCACGCGGCACGTCGGCAGCGCCGCTCGAAGTCGTCGATCTCGGCGCCGGCGCCGGCTCGAACTTCCGCTATCTCGCGACGCGGCTCGGCGGCGAACAACGGTGGCGGCTCATCGATCACGATCGCGCGCTGCTCGACGCTGCGCTGGTGACGACGCAAGCATGGGCCAGCGCACGCAACGCGGACGTATCGCCAGTCGGCGCCGAGCTGACGCTGCACGCAACGGACTTCGCGTGCCGAGTCGGCGGCGAACCGCGCGACCTCGCGCACAATGCGCTCGGCGGCCTCGCGCTGCCGACCGGCGGACTCGTGACCGCGGCGGCGCTGCTCGATCTCGTCTCGACACCCTGGCTGGAAACCTTGGCGACACGCTGCAAAGCGGCACGCGCCGCCGTCTGCTTTGCCCTGACGTACGACGGCCGCACCGTTTGCACGCCGGACGAGCCGGAGGACGCCATGGCGCTCGACCTCTTCAACCGCCACCAGCGACTCGACAAGGGTTTCGGTCCGGCGCTCGGCCCCAGCGCCGCGGTGGCGGCGGAACACGAGTTCGCGAAATTCGGCTTTCGTGTGCTGACCGAGCGCAGCGACTGGGACATCGGGCCTCAGCACACCGCGATGCAGCACGCGTTGCTCGACGGCTGGCTGCGCGCTGCACTCGAGGTCGCGCCCGAGCACACGACACCGCTCACCGGCTGGCATCGCCGCCGCCGCATACACGTTGACGCCGGTCGGTCACGACTCGTGGTGGGCCACGTCGACCTCGTCGGTTGGTTGTGAGGGCCGATTTGAACGCTTAGCCGTTACCAAAGTCGTTCGCCGACGTCTTAGCTCGTAAGACCGGGGATTTCGGCAATGAAACAGCTGCCACACGACGAGTTCGCTGCCCTCTTCGCGCCGCACTTGGCCGCGCTCTTCCGTGCCGCGTACCGGCTCACGGGCAATCGGCAGGACGCGGAAGACCTCGTCCAGGACGTGTGCGTCCGCGCACACGCGCACGTCGCCTCACTGAAGTCCGCGGCGCAGCCGAAAGCGTGGCTACTCAAGGTTCAGTACCGCACATTCGTCGATGGCATTCGCCGGCGCAGACGATCGCCGCTCGCGACGGGCGAAGATTTCGACGCCACACGAATGAGCGACGCGCCGACCCCCGAGGACGCCGCCGAGGGCTCGCTGGCCGAACAACGTCTGCTCGACGCATGGCGCCAGCTCGACAAAGAGCAACGAGCGCTGCTCGCACTGCACGTCGAAGGCTACAGCCTGGCTGAGATCGAGGCGATCACGGATCTCACGACCGACGTGCTGAAGGCGCGGCTGTACCGTGCCCGCACGCGCCTCGGCAAGTTATTGGCGACACAACACGCACCCGACGCGCTCGCGCTGGAGAAATGACATGAACTGCTTGGGCGTCAACACGATCCTCGACGAGCAACGCAACGCGCAGCTCACGGCTGCCGAGCGCAGCGCCGTTAGTGTTCACCTGCTTGGCTGCGTGGACTGCGCAGCAGGCTGGCTCGCGCACACCGAACTGCTCGGGATCAGGGTGCCCGCGATGTCACCCGCATTGCTCGACTTCGTGCTTGGAGTGCGCCTGCAATCGCGGCCAACGCGCGTCGCCCGTCGGGGCGTAATCGCCGCGACCGCATTGCTCGCGGGGGCGGCGCTCGCCGCAATCGGCGTCATGCAGCTCCGCGACGAGACGCGCCACGACTCCGGGCCGATGTCCGCGCCAGCACGATCGCAGCCTCCCGCGACGCCCGCACTCGCCACCGGAACCGACAACCCGTCGCCGACGGATCGCGGCACCAGCGGTCTGCCCGTCGATACGGCCGCGATTGAGTTGTCCATCGCGCCGATTGTTCGAACAGCGCCCGACTATCCCCTCGCCGCCCAGGAACGCGGCCTCGAGGGCAGCGTGACGCTGCAATACAGCGTCACCTCGAAGGGCGCGGTCGAGAATGTCAGCGTCGTTGAGTCGACGGACGCGGTATTCGAAGAACCGGCCGTGACAGCGCTGACGCAGTGGAAATATCTGCCGCGAATCGCAGCGGGCAAACGAGTCGCCGCGCTAGCGCAACGGACCGTGATCCGTTTCCAGATCAGCGGCACGCCTATGGTGCCCGCGTCGGTCCGTGCAATGCTGCCGCGCGAGGGGGTCGCGGGGCAACTCGACTACGCCGGCTTTTCCACAGCGATCGAAGTCGCGTGGAAGAGCGTGGCGGACGACGATCTGCGCGGCGCGGAGCTTCAGCTCGACGAGACGCGGGCGCTCTACGATCTCACTGGTTTTCAGGAAGGCGGCGTCTGGGATTTCTACGCGTACCTCTACACCGTCCAGGGTAACTACGATCGGGCGATTGATGCCTACGAGAGGGGAATCGCGGCCTATGCAAGCGGGGGCACGCCATCACAAGGGTCGTGGCTACCGCTCGCGAACCTGTACTACGCGCGCCACCAGTACGATCTCGCGTTGCGCACGCTGCTGACATACAAGGAACGCATCAAAGGCACGCCGGCTGAGCGCAACCGCAACCCGCTCGCCGACGAATTCATCGCGCGACTGGCAGCGCTAGGGGTTACGGACGCAACGCTCGCACCGCGTCGCTGAAGACACGCGCTAGATCACGCGGCTGATGTCGTCGCTCGCATTCGTCAGCGCAGCAGGGCTTGGCGCACGCAGATCGCAATCGAACAGCACGTCGCCGCCCATCGTGAACACGCGGTGCTGCGGCCGCAGGCAGTCGGCGATCTTCTCGCGGGCGGGAAGCGTGAGTCCCGG
>PMCP01000139.1 GCA_003155415.1 Gammaproteobacteria bacterium
TCGCCGTACCAGCGCGGCACGGCAGGGCCTAAGCGCGGCACACCGCCCTTCGGCACGTCCTCCATGTTGAAGTCGCGTCCGATGTAGACGTCCTGGATGAAGTTGCGGGCAACGCCGGCGCGCACCTGCACGAGGTCCGGCGTCGCAATCACGTAGTGCTCCCACACAGCGGCCGGGTACCAGCGCCGCATGAAGCCTTCCGGCCAGCAGAACGTGGAAGGCCATACGGCCTGGCCGCGCATCTGGTGATACGCCTCTTGCACCATGCGCTTCTGGTACTCCGGGGTCAGCACCGAGAGCACCGTCGGAATCTGCGTGTGCCGGCCCCAGTACCAGTTGCTCTGCGTGGCCGCGGCACGGGCCGGGCGCTCATAGACGCCGTTCCACTCGGCAGCCGGGAATTTGTCGAACGTGTAGACGTTCGGACCGCCGCGGCCCTTCGTCTCCTTCATCAGCGCTTCGTAGTGCTCCTGCGCCGTCTTGAAGCCGTAAGGGCTCACGATCGCTTCGCGCGGGTAGCTGATCTCGCAGTGGCCCCAGGGCGCGTCCGCGTCGTTCTTCGACGAGTTGACCGGCGGGTTCTGCAGAATTCCGCGGACATACTCCGTGGCCTGCGGGCTGTTGCAGCGGAAGTAGCGCGGATCGCTCCAGAGCTCTTTGTCTTTGTAGAAGTCGTCGCTCGTGAAGATGTCACGGGGCAGCGGCTTGTAGTCCTTGGGTAACGCGTTGTTCGGGTAGCCGTTCAGCGGAAACGGATGGGCCGGGTCGTATTGCTGGCCGAAGGTGCGTACCCAGTTGGGTCCCACCTCCGGCTTGCCTTGAACACTGGCGGCCAGCGGGCGGCCGCGGCCGACGCTCTTGAAGCCGATGTCCGGGATATCTTGAGCGATAGCCGGCGCAGCGACGAGAACGGCAGCGAGTGCCAAGGTCTTGATCGATCCAAGTTTCATACGGGTTCCTTCCTGACTGGGCGCTACTCTAACCGCGGGGCTTGCGTCACCGAAAGTCCGGCCGCTCGGCGATGCGCCGGCGATGTCTGAAGTTTTGCGAATGGCGGTGTGCGCCAAAGCTGGCCGCTTATGTACGCCTTCGTACGGTAGCCGCACTTTCGACACGCTAACGTTCCGCGGCAAGACCTGCGGAGCGGCCACTTGAGCCTCGGCGCGGTCCCAACTTCGTCAGCGTGCGCCCCTCGCAGCGTACCGACGCGCAGCATCTAAACAAGGAGGAGAGAGCTATGCACATCCGTGTCGGCTATGAATTGATCTATGAGTGCCCGCAACCGACGCCGATGATCGTGAACCTGCATGTTCACTACAGTCGCGCGTCTGACATCGTCAAACCCGACCTCTTGTTGTCGAGCCCGCCGGTTCCGATCACGTCCTATCGAGACTCGTTCGGCAACTGGTGCAGCCGTATCGTGGCGCCCGCTGGCAAGCTCAAACTGACCAGCGACGCAGTCGTGTCCGATTCGGGCAACCTCGAGGTGCTCGGGCTTTCGCTGCAGCAGCGGCCGGTGCAAGCGCTGCCGGAAGAAACATTGCTGTTTCTAATGGGCAGCAGGTACTGCGAAACGGACGTGCTGTCGGAGGCTGCCTGGAACCTGTTCGGCGCGACGCCGCCAGGCGGGCAGCGCGTCCAGGCCATTTGCGACTTCGTGAATCGCCACATCACGTTCGGTTATGGCCTTTCGAGCCCGACGAAGACGGCGTTTCAGGTTTTCTCCGACCGCCAAGGGGTGTGTCGCGACTTCGCGCATCTCGCCATCGCGTTTTGTCGCTGCATGAACATTCCGGCGCGATATTGCACCGGCTATCTCGGCGATATCGGCATGCCGCCGCCGTATGCGCCCATGGATTTCGCGGCGTGGTTCGAGGCGTATCTCGACGACGGTTGGTACACCTTCGATCCGCGCAACAACACGCCGCGCATCGGGCGGATTCTGATTGCTCGAGGTAGAGACGCGGCGGATGTTGCGCTTACGACGAGCTTCGGGCAGTCGAGGCTCGAAAGCTTCAAGGTGTGGACCGACGAGGTCGCTGCGTGACGTACTGCGTGGGCGTGCTGCTGAACGCCGGAGTCGTGCTGGCGTCGGACTCGCGTACGAACGCCGGCGTGGACAACATCGCGTCGTTCTGCAAGATGACCGTGTTCGAGCGCGCCCAGGATCGTGTGCTCGTGCTGCTGAGCTCCGGCAATCTCGCAGGGACCCAGGCCGTGATCAGCATGTTGAAGCAGCGGGGCGAGGTAGGCCCCGCAACGCCCTCGCTTTGGAACGCGCGCACCATGTTCGACGTTGCGATGCTCGTCTCGGACGCTGTGCGCGACGTTGAGCGCCGCGACGCACCCTTCCTCGAAGGTGCGCCCGTTTCGTTCAACGCGTCCTTCATCCTCGGCGGGCAGATCAAGGGCGAGCCGCCGCGCCTGTTTCGCGTCTATGCCGAAGGCAACTTCATCGAGGCGGGTGCGGATACGCCGTTTCTGCAGACCGGGGAAGCCAAATACGGAAAACCCATTCTCGATCGTGTCATTACACCCGCGACCGCGCTTGCCGACGCGACGAAGTGCATTCTGGTTTCGTTTGATTCCACGATGCGCAGCAATCTGACGGTAGGAATGCCCCTCGACCTCGTGTGCTACGAGCGAGACAGCCTGGAGCTGCGCATGCGGCGCCGATTCGAACAAAGCGACCCCTATTTCAGAATGTTGAGCGCCGAATGGAGCGAGGGCGTGCGCAGGGTGTTTCGCGATCTGCCGGGCCTCGAATGGTCCGAGAGCGGCCGATAGGCCACGAAGCGGATTCGCCGGCGCGCAGGGTAACTCCGCGATGGGTGCGTTGGCGTACCGACGCGTTCGTCGCCGACGAGCAGGCTCTACGGCATGGCGGCAAGCACTACGGAAAAAGGCGCAGGCACAGGCGGGGGCGCTGAAAGCTATTGCGTGATCTCGATCGACCCCACGAGCGCTCCGCGTGGCAACACGGGCGGCGACTGGCTCGTGTATCGACTGGGGCAGGGAGACAACGTAGTGACGGGGTATAGGCGCGGTAGTCGCTTGAATGTGACCGCTGAAGTCGAACGCCTCGTCGTTGCGTTCAATGAACGTCTGCTCTTGAAAGGACGTTCCTCTCGCTCGGGCGGCCGGCCACGCAAACCGCCGTTGCCGAAGAAGAAAGCCTCATGAACCGAAGATTTCGATTTCGCAGACACACGCTCGCCAGGATCCTGCGGCACGCCACTGCGTTCGCGCTCCTCGCCGTGCTCGCTCCGCAAATCGGCGCAGAGCCCCGACCGGTCGTACCCGAACATGCGCGAGCCATTAGTTACGGTAAGGGCTGGCTGTGCGCGTACGGATTTCGCGAAGAGCGTGGTGCGTGCGCCCCGTTGCAGATTCCAGCGAACGCGTATTTGACGCCCCGCGGCACTGACTGGGAGTGCAACCGACTCTACCGGCAGGTGGCGAACGCCTGCGTGGCCATCGTGATCCCGGAGCACGCGTTTGCCGAGGACACCCCCTCCGGCCGAGGCTGGCGTTGCGAGCGAGGATTTCGCGAGCTAGCGGACGCGTGCGCGGCCGTGCGGCTGCCTATGAACGCGTTCGCGACCGACTCGCCGTTTGGTTCCGGCTGGCAATGCGAGCGCGGCTTTCGGGAAAGCGCGGGTGTGTGCGAGGCGGTGGTCGTTCCCACGAACGGAGTGCTTGCTGCGTCTGGCGACCGCTGGACTTGCCTCCGCGGCTTTGCGGTGAGCGCGGATGCGTGCACGCGCGTGCTGGTCCCGGTGAATGGTTTTCTCGATACGACAGGAGTCACGTGGCGCTGCGAACGCGGGTTTCGCGCTGCGAATGGGGCGTGCCAGCACGTCGAGATCCCCGTGAACGCGCATCTCGAGTACTCGGGCAATCAGTGGGCATGCCACGACGGGTTTCGCAAGGAAGGCAACCTGTGCGTGGCAACCGCAGGCAGCGTGTCAGCTTCGCGCTGAAGGGCGCGGCGAAAGAGCCACGCGTGCCTCGCGGTCCGTCGCGACCACGCACACCTCCTGGCGATTGAACGCGAGCTGCCGTGCTCGTACGTGCTGATAGCCCCAGCCGCGGATGCGCTTGTGGAACGCCGGCAGCTCGGCGGCCAAACGCGGGTCGGTCAGTTTGAGTGTCAGCACGAGGCCTTCGAGACGCACGTCGCGTGCGCTCACGATCGCCTCTACCGTGTCGAGCGTGTGCTTCGGCGCGACGTTCGTGTCGCACATGAGCCAGCGAGCACCACTGAAAGTTGCGCGCGGCACGTCCCTTGCGCGAGAGCGCAGATGAGTGAAGCGCGGATTCGCGAGTACGGCGGGATCCATCTCCGCGGTGTCGATGCCCGTCACGACGCAGCCGCGTTCGAGCAGAGCCGCGCACGACCCGCCCGGAGCGCTACCAAGCTCGACGCATCGGTCGCCGCGTCGAATCGGCAGCTCGCACCAGCGCAATGCCTCTTCTATCTTCAAGTACGCGCGCGAGATCATGTTGGGCGGTGGGGTTAGCAGCGGCACACCGCCGGGCCATCGAGTTTCCGGCGAGTCGGCGCGATGCCAGCCGATCCACCATTCGTGCGGTTCGACGAGCACGCAGTCGAGCACCGCCTCGCCAGCCGGCACTACCGCATTCAAGGACGGGGGCGTCGCGGATTTCGGCCGCTGCGCCAGCAGCCGCGCGCCGGCTTCTTGCGCGGGGCTTATGGCGGTGGGATCGAAGCTTTCATCGCCCGGCAGCGCGCTGTCGCGCTGCCACACGTGCAGGTGCTTGAACTGTGAGACGCCCTCGTGCGTGTTGGCTGCCGCGACCAATCTCCAGACGTCGCGCGCTAGCTCGTTCGAGCCGACGACTTTGCCAAGCGAGTAGCCCCACGTGCGCGCGAACGCGCTGCGTAGGGTGGGCGGTGAATCGTCCGCGGCTTCGTCCGCTGTTTCGTCGGCCGTTTCGTCCGCGATGCGAAAGGTGACGAAACCCGGTCGCGAGAACGCGAACCGCAAGGTGGGATCCCTGCGAGCTACATCGCTCTTGAGTGCTGCCTCGGCGCCGGGTTGGCACGCGGCGAATAGAAAACGCGTCACGCGCGCATCCTACCCGAGTGGTGGCAGGCGTGCCGCGGCCGCGGTGCTATGCTCGATGCGTTTTTTCGGGGGAGAGCCGCCGTGCGGGAGCAACGAATCCCAGAATCCGTGAAACGCTTTGGCTGGGCCGCGATAGCCGTTCTGATCGGCGCCGCGACCGCTTTCGTACCGCAGAGCAGTGGCGCGCAGACGAAGCGCCCGCCGGTGCCCCGGTACGAGCCGGACCCGCTGTGGTCGCAATTGCTGCCGAACGACTGGGTCACGGGCGCCGTGGGCGGCATCGCGGTCGATTCCCACGACAACGTCTGGGTGTTCCAGCGCCCCGGCAGCATCCCGGAAGCTGAACGGGCCGCGTCGTTGAAGCCGCCGCAAGCGGAGTGCTGCATTCCCGCNNAGACAACCAGATCCTGAAGTTCACGAGCGCGGGCCGGTTCATCCTGCAGATCGGGCACGCCGGCAAGAACACGGGAAGCAACGATCGGGAGAATCTCGGCGGGCCCGCCGGCTTGTTCGTGTACCGCAAGACGAATGAGCTGTTCGTCGCGGATGGCTACTTCAATCATCGCGTCATCGTGTTCGACGCGACGACGGGCGCCTACAAGCGGCACTGGGGCGCGTACGG
>PMCP01000050.1 GCA_003155415.1 Gammaproteobacteria bacterium
AGCACCACGCATTCGATCGGGCGAGCGTCGATCAACGCGTGCCGCGCGCTCACGCGCGTGGGCGTCTCGGCGGCCTGCACCGCCAGCACTGCCAGCGCCAACTTCTAGCTAGATCTTCGGCCGACGGTTACCGAGCGCATACGAGAGGCTCAGCACGAGCTTGTTCGCGTTGGGATCGCCGAAATAACTGACGCTCGGATAGTTACCGTCGTAGTAACGCAGGTCGATGGCCAAACGGCGCACGAGCTTCGACACACCGACGTTCCAGTACGTCAGGTCGAGCACGTCCCCGCCGACTTTGAACTTGCCGACCGCCGCGCCGATTTCGAAGTTGCCGCGTAGCGGGAACGCGAGCGACACCTCGTGGTTCAACGAGGAACGCCATAGGCCGTAGTACGAATCGGCGTACGCGGCCGTATAGAAGAAGCGCTCGCGAATTCCGAAGGTGGCGCTGACCTCGTTGTAGTCGTAGTTCACTGCGGTGCCGGGATACACGTAGTGCCCGAGGCCGACGTTCCACGACCATTGCTGCTGCCGTTTGTGATAGCCGGCGTAAATGTCGGCTTCGATGCGGCGCGGCTCATCCTGGTTGTACTCGCGAGCGAAATCGACGTTCGCCAGCCACCCGCCGGCATAGAAGCCGTTGCGATGCTCGTAGTCGATGCCCGCTTGCGCGGAGGGGCCTTGGTTCTGCGCCAGGCCGCGCTTCCAGTACGCGGTCGACAGCGTCAGGTAGCCGTTCACGTTGGGCGCAGGCTGCTGCGCGAACGCGTACGGCGCCGCCGTGCACAGGGCAAGCGCCAGCAACGATCGAATTAAAGGTCCCGTGCCCAACGTGCTCCCCACTCGTACGACGATTCTAGGCGTGGGGCGTAACTACGGCCAGCTTCGCGCACGCCCTGCCCGCGAACCTAGACGCGGCACCGGCTGTAGTACAGTCGCCGGCCATGGTCGTACATGGAGCCCGCATGCGTTTGCCGCGTCACTGCCTCTACACCACGATTGCCCTCGTCATCGTTTCCCGTTCCGCGGCCGCTGCGCCGCCCGGCGATTGGCCGATGTACAGCCACGATCACGCCGGCACGCGGTTTTCCGCGCTGACGCAGATCGATCGAGCTAACGTCGGTACTCTCGCCGAGGCGTGGAAGGTGCCGGTCGCACGCGCAGCGGGAGCCAACGACGACGCACCCGGTGCCGCCGGGAATCCGCAGGCCACACCCATCGTGGTCGATGGCGTTATGTACCTGCCCGTGCGCGGCAACGAAGTGCTCGCGCTCGAGGCCGACACGGGACGCGAGCTGTGGCGGCGCGCGTTGCCGGCGTCGCTCGACACGACGGCGCGCGGCGTTTCGTACTGGCCCGGCGACGACAAGTTGCCGCCGCGAATCCTGTTGACGGCCGGTCCGACGCTCGTCGCGCTCGACGCGCGCAGCGGCGCACTCGTCACGGGCTTCGGTATGGACGGCGTCGTGCAGATCGCGGTGCCGTGGAATGGCGTGCCCGTGATCTTTGACGATCTCGCAATCCTCGGCGCGACTACAGGAGAGATCGCGCTCGCGGAACCCGGCGACACGCGCGCGTTCGACGTGCGCACCGGGAAACTCATGTGGACATTCCATACCGTTCCCCTGCCGGGCGAGCGCGGCCACGACACGTGGCTCGACAACGGCTGGCGTAACCGCTCCGGCGTAAACGTGTGGGCGTGGTACATGACGCTCGACGAGCAACGCGGCATGCTGTACATGCCGGTCTCGAGCGCCGCAGGCAACTACTGGGGCGGCGACCGGCCCGGCGCGAATTTGTTCGGCAACTCGATCGTGGCCGTCGACGCACGCACCGGCCGCTACGTGTGGCACTTCCAAACCATCCACCACGATCTGTGGGATCTCGATCTGCCGAATCCACCCGTGCTGATCGATCTCGTNNGTGCAGGAGCGGCCCGTGCCCGCCGGTTCCGTGCCCGGCGAATGGTATTCGCCGACGCAGCCGTTTCCCGTGAAGCCTTCGGCACCGCTCGCGCGCGTGGACTTCGTGAAAGAGCGCGACATGGTGCGCGCGGAAGACACGTCGCCGGAGCACGTGGCCGCGTGTGAAGCGCTGTGGCAGAAGAGCGGCGGCTTGTTGAACGCCGGGCCGTACACGCCGTTCGCGTTCCATCGTGACGGCGATGCACCGAAGATCACGTTGCAACTGCCGGGCGCCGGTGGCGGCGTGAACTGGGGCGGCATCGCGGCCGATCCCGGCACGGCCACGCTGTACATTCACGCGCACGACACTTCGCTGATCGGTTGGATCGANNCGCGGCAGCGTCGATGGCGCAGGCCCGTACTTCACGTTCAGCGCACCGCTGAAAGACGCAAGTGGCAAAGTGCTCGCGACCTTGCCTTGCACACGGCCGCCGTGGTCGCGGCTTGTAGCTCTCGATGCAAATACCGGCGACATCCGCTGGACGAGCACGCTTGGGCTAACGCGCGGATTGCCGGCCGACAGACAGTTGACGGGCGGCAGCGGCAGCGCGGGGCCGACCGCGACAGCAGGCGGGCTCGTGTTCGTCGGCGCGACGAACGACGCGCGGTTGCGTGCGTTCGACTCAACGACCGGTCGCGAGCTGTGGTTCACGCAACTCGCCGACGCCGTCAACGCAAACCCGATGACGTACATGGGACGAAACGGCAAGCAGTACGTAGCCGCCGTAGCGAACGGCACGCTACACGCCTTCTCCCTACCTTAGACACGTGCCACGACTGGCCTAGCTCGCGAGCAACCCGCCGAGTGGCGAACGGCACCGCCGTCAAACGCGAACGCCCTGAAGGGCGACGCTCAGCGCAACGGCCCGTGCGCGATGCGATCGCCCGAGAACGTGCCGAGCCAGAACTGACCGTCCTGCACGAGCACCATCGTCGCGTTGCTGAACGCTTTGTTGGTCTGCGTCTGCACAACGAGCGTGTCCTTCATCGTCTGCGGGTCGATCTCCATCGCGATGGTGCCGCGCGGGCAGCTCCCGAGCTTCGACAGATCGTGCTGCGGGCCCGGCGTGCCACCGCATTCCGGCACGTCGTTCGCCATACCGGCCGTGCGCAGCTTGCCGTCGAGGCCGCGGTGCACGTTGTCGGGCGTGAACGGGAGCGCCCGCGTCGTGCGCAGCTGCTTCGTCGGGTTCGCGTGCGAGATCGCGACGATTGTTTGAAAGCCCGACGACACGACGAAGATCTCCTTGCCATCCGGCGACGTCTCGATGCCGTTGTTGCCCGGCAGCTCGCTGCCCTTGATGAGCTCGAAGCCGTGCTTGCCCGGCGACCATTCGAACACGGCGCCCGTCGGCTTCTTCGCAATCGAGTCGCCGAAGGTCTTGCCCGGCATCAGCAATACGGTCGCGACCAGCGAGCCGTCTGCGAACGACGCGACGCTGTTCGCCGCGAGCCCTTCCGGCATCGGCACGCAACCTTGCCACGTGAGCGCCGGCTCTTTGCCCGACGCGTCGACGTCGAAGGCTTCGATCGACTCGCGCGCGCCGTGCGCCACGGCGTACAGCGTCGAATGGTTGCCGGTGCCAGGCTTGAGATTCAAACCGTGCGTCACGAACGTGGCCGCATTCGGCGGCATCGCGCAGTCCGGATACTTAGCATCGTGCGCAGCACGCGGATTCGGGCCGGGGTACGCCACGCGATACGCGCCGTCGCTCGTATTAACCAGTGTGAGGCCGGCGCCGTCCGTCATGCCGCTTGCGAGCAGCCACTTCGTGCCCGGCACTGCGACGAGGTCCTCGGCGTTCTTCGGTCCGCACACGAATTGCAAACCGCCGCTGGCCGCACACGCGTCGTCGGCCGCATGCGCCGCACCCGCGAGCAGCAAGGCCGTCGCGCACAACAGGATGTTCTTGATGATCGTCATAGCCCGCACCCCCGTGACGTAAGATGCGAGCGACTCTACCACGGCATTCGCGTGGTGGCGTCTGCCCTTAAGGGGGCGATGAAGCGGGAATCAAAGCAGTTTCGCGACTCGCCACAGCCGCCGCGCGGCCGTCAGCAGCAGGAAGGCGCGCCCGATGGTGCCAAATGCGCGAACCCGGCCGAAGGCCATCAGAGCGACGATGCCGGCGAGGAGCACGCGCGGCTGCAGCACCGCGCTGCGAGCCATGATGGCGAAGCGATCGATCGAAACGAACCGCGCCCCCACGTTCGCTACTTCAGTTGCAACCACGCGGCGCTGCAGTGCGCATTGCAGCCGCAGCTCCGCGTAACGCTCCGCGAGCTCGAGTTCGCGCTCGCTCATCGACGTGTTCTCGCAACCGCCCTCAGGTGGTCCGCGTCGCTGGCGAGCTCGGCCAGTGTGCCTTCGAGAATCGGCGGCCGGTTCTTGATCTTCGTCCGCAGAACGATGAGCGCGCACGCCACGATCACGAAGAACCCGCTCGTCACCAGGACGGACGCCAGCACGCGGTGCGTATCCCAAAATATGAATACGATCATGAGCGCCGCCATGAACAAACCAATTCCCGCGGCGAACACTGCGATCACGGTCCACACCATAATCGCCGCGACGCGATACATCTCCTGCTGCAGCTCGGTGGTCAGCAGCTCGATGCGCGTGTGAGCGATGGCCACGAACGTGGCCGCGAGATTCGCAATGGAACGGAACAAGGTCCCGATCGGGCCGGGTTCGCGCTCTTCAGCGCTCTCGTGTGGCGTGTCGGAGTCGAATTCCAAGCGTTAGCGTCTACTGACCAGCAAGCCGAGCACGAGCCCGATGCCTGCCGCGATACCGACGGCCTGCCATGGATTTTCGCGCACGTATTCGTTGGTATCACCGGCCAGCGCTTGCGCGCGTTCGAGCGCGTCCTGCTCGATGCCGGCGAGACGGTCCTTGGCGGCGCGTACCGATTCCTCGGCGCGCGAGCGGACTTCCTGAATCTTTTCGCCGATGACTTCCCCGCCCCGTGCCGCGGTGGCGCCCAACAGGCTCTCAGCGTCGCGGATGACCGTTTGCAGGTCTTCGATCAGCTGGTCGGCGGTCACTTTCGTTACCTTTTTCTTGGCCATCGCTACCTATCTCCAGGCCCTAAAGCGGGCGCATTCCTTGGGTTCGAGGCATGGTATTCCGCGCCCGCGAACCCCAGCAAGGGCGATTGTCCTACATCGCGCGTCAGTCATCGACACTAAATCGGAGCCGCCGCAGCAGCTGCTCCTGCGGCGTCAGCACGTCCACGGTCCACAGGCCGGCTGCATCCGCCGGGAAGGTCATCTTGCGCGAGAAGATTCGGTAGCCATCGGCGTTGCCGCCGTGAATCGTGGCCGAGACGCGTTCGAGGTCATCGCCGTGATGCCACTCGAAAATGATGTCCTGCGACAGCCCGGCCGGCGCTCGAATTGCGGCGAACGCAACGACGCCACGCGTAAGATCAGCGCGCTTGATCTCGCGCACGGCTTCCCCCGGGTTCATATCTGCGATCGTCTGCGTGATGCGCGCGGAGGTGACGGCAAGTCCCGCCGGCGGCACTTGCGCGCGGATCTCCCACAGCGCGAACGGCAATGCCGCAAC
>PMCP01000110.1:0-31646 GCA_003155415.1 Gammaproteobacteria bacterium
GTTCAACCACGGGCCAATGCACGCCGGAGTCTCGGAGTTTTTCGATTACGTCCAGATTGTGCTGTTCATGAAAGAACGCACGTATGTTCGCCGCAACGATGGGGCCGACGTCCGGGACCTGCTGCAATCGTTCCTCGTCAGCCGCGAGGAGCTCATCGAGTGAACCGAAGTCATTGGCCAAGGCCAATGCAGTCGCCTCGCCTACATCCGCAATCCCCAGCGAATACAGAAATCGCGGATATGTCGTGTCCTTGCTCTTGTCGAGAGCAGTCATGAGTTTCTGCGCGGATTTTTCGCCGAGATGTTCTAATTGTGCGATCTGCTCCGCGGTCAGCGAGTAGAGATCGGCGGCAGTTTTAACGATATTAAGGTCGACGAGCTGGTCGATTAGCTTCGGTCCGAATCCCTCGATGTTCATAGCCCGCCGCGATGCAAAATGACGCAGCGCCTCTTTGCGCTGAGCAGCGCAAAATAGCCCGCCCACACATCGGGCGACGGCCTCCTCCTCGCTCCTTTCAACCTCCGACCCGCACACGGGACAGTGCGTCGGTAGCACCACTACGCGGGCAGTGGGTGGACGACGATCGAGAACGACCTTGACGATCTCGGGAATGACGTCGCCGGCGCGGCGCACGACCACCGTGTCACCCACTCGCACGCCCTTACGCTCGAGCTCGCTCATGTTGTGCAGGGTGGCATTGCTCACGGTAACGCCACCCACGAATATCGGCTCAAGTCGCGCGACCGGTGTTAGAGCTCCCGTTCTTCCAACCTGAAACTCGACATCCCGAACGATGGTGGTCTCCTCTTGTGCCGGAAACTTGTGGGCAACGGCCCAGCGCGGTGCGCGGGATACGAAGCCGAGCTCGTCCTGCCAGCGGAGGTTGTTCACCTTGTAAACCACCCCATCAATCTCATAGGGTAATTTGGCTCTCTTCTTACCCATATTCGAGTAATAGGCCAAACAGCCTGAAATCCCTTCTACCAATTGTGCTTCTGGGCACGTTCGCAGTCCGAGCGCATGTAGAGTGTCCACTACTTCACGCTGTTCCCGCATCTGCAACGCGCCTTCGGTTACTTCACCAATCGCGTAGAAATAGGCTTCGAGCGGCCGCTCCGCAGTTAAGCGCGGGTCCAGTTGGCGCAGGCTGCCGGCGGCCGCGTTGCGCGGATTCACGAAGACTTTTTCCCCTGCTTCCAGGGCGCGCCTATTCAGCTCCTCGAAGCCCTTCTTGGGCATGTAGATCTCGCCGCGGACTTCGAACACTGGCGGTATTGTTGAGCCTCGCAAGCGCAGCGGTACCGAACGTATCGTGCGAACGTTGTGTGTGATGTCTTCGCCGGTTGTGCCGTCGCCACGTGTCGCGCCAAATACGAGATCACCGTCTTCGTAGCGAAGACTCACGGCGGCGCCGTCGAGTTTCGGTTCCGCCCAATACGTCACTTGCTCGGTGACGACGTCCGCCGATGCCAGCCGCTCGCGAACGCGGTTGTCGAACGCCTCCAGCCCCTCGTCATTGAAAACGTTGTCGAGCGAGAGCATCGGCTTCGCATGCCGGACCTCGCGAAATGCTCCAAGCCTGTCGGTGCCGATGCGCTGCGTGGGTGAGTCGGCAGTAACGAGGTTGGGATTCCCGCGCTCGATCTCTTGCAAGCGTCGAAACAGGCGATCGTATTCGGCGTCCGAAACGGTGGGGTCGTCGAGCACGTAGTACGCGTAATTGTGCTCACCGAGGGCTTTGCGCAAATTCGCGGCCTCGGCTATCAGCTTCGATCCGCTTGCGTCAGAGCGTGCCACGGCCTCAGCGCCGCTCGAACTGGTGCCGGTACTCGATGATTTCCTCGCGAAGGTAACGCTCGCGCTGGCTGCTCCAAGAGCTGCCACGCTCGTCGAAAAGGTCCGCCGCAAGCTCGACGGACAGCGCGCGCGCGGTTTCGACCATGGCATCGAAACGCGCTACCGGATCACCTGCACCGGGCAACACAACGAACAAGCTCAAGCCAGCAATCGTAGCGCCTTCGAGGTTATTCAGATCGAACGAGCCGGGCTCCGTGAGGCTCGCGACGCTGAATGCTTCTTTAATAGCGTCTTGTTGCCGGTGAAAGATCGCGTAGCGACCGTGCTCAAGACCGGCATCGCGTAGGGCCTGGACCGCGCGGTCGGCGCCAAGCTCGCCCTCGCGCGGGATCAATCGCAGTGCCACGATTCTGTCGGGCGACTGCTTGGCCGCCGCTTCCTCGGGCACCACCTCGACCAACGGCGCGGGCTCCGGGGCCGCGGTAGGCTTACCGTCAATACTAGGCTCGGTACGCGGAGCTCGGGGCGACACTCGCTGGCCGAACACAGGCACGCGCACAAAGCCGCGGCTCCAGAGGTAAACCCCGGCTACCAACAGAGCCCCAAGCCCTAGCAGTACCCAGCGCAAGTCCCACATCGCAACGTACGCTACATGGCCGCGAGTCTGACGGCTTCGTCGATGTCTACCGCCACCATGCGCGACACTCCGGGTTCCTGCATCGTCACGCCCGTGAGCTGATGCATGGTCTCCATCGTGGTCTTGTTGTGAGTAATGATCACGAACTGCACTTGCGCCGACATCTCTTTGACGATGTCGGAGAAGCGCCCAACGTTCGCGTCATCGAGCGGTGCGTCCACCTCGTCGAGCAGACAGAACGGCGCGGGATTGAGCTCGAAAATCGAGAACACGAGCGCGACAGCGGTGAGCGCCTTCTCGCCGCCGGACAGCAAGTGGATGGTGCTGTTCTTCTTGCCCGGCGGGCGCGCCATGATCGTGACGCCGGACTCGAGCACGTCTTCGCCATCCATTTCGAGATAGGCGTGCCCACCGCCGAAAAGGCGCGGGAATAACCGCTGTAACCCTTGATTGGCTTTGTCGAACGTTTCTTTGAAACGCGTACGCGTCTCGCGGTCGATCTTACGAATCGCGTTCTCGAGCGTCTCCAGTGCTTCGGTCAAGTCGGCAAACTGCGCGTCGAGATACTTCTTGCGCTCCGACTGTTCCTGGAACTCGTCAATGGCAGCCAGGTTGATGGCGCCAAGCCGTTGGATTCTGCGCTCGAGCTGTTCGAACGTTTGGTGCCACACGGTATCCGTCGCATCCGCCGGAAGGCCGAGCGTGATCTCGTCGAGCAAAAAGCCCGTGGCCGTGAATTGCTCGTTCACAGTTTCTGAACGTACCTGAGATTCACGTGCCGCGAGGCGCACGTTGTCGGCGAGTTCGCGAAGCTCGTTGACGGCATTTTGGCACTCGTTGCGTTGCTGCTCGGTGTCCCGCAGCTGCGTATCGATTTCGTCCATGGCCGAACGAGCGCGGCCGAGAGCTGCCTCTACGACGAGGCGCTCGTCGAGTTTCGCCGTCAGCAACTCCTGATCAGCGTGCAGCGGATCTTCCGCCGTTCCGATAGCAGCTTTGAGCTCTTGTTGACGTCGCGTCAAATGCGAGAGCTGGCTTTGCACTCGCACGAGTGCAGCGCTCGCCGAGTCTTTCGAGCTGCGGCGCGACTCGACCTTGATGGCGATAGCCTGTGCCGTTTCGCGATACTCCTCCGCGCGAGTGCGCGCAGCGAGAAGCTGCTCCTGCTGTTCGTGCCTTTGTCGCTCGAATTCCTCGCGGCTCGCCGCGAGATCCGTATGGCGCGTCATGGCCACCGCGCGCCGGTTTCGGCTGTCTTCGAGAGCCGTGATCAAAGCTTCACGTTCCGCGTCGAGATCGGCGGTAGCGCGGTCGAGCAAAACTGCGCGTTGGCGCGCCTGGTCGAGCTCCGTGCGTCCGGCGCCGAGCTTGGCCTTGGTGTCGCTGAACAGATCCTGCCGGCGAGTCGCCTCCGCTTGTGCCTGAACGCGCGCTTCCTCGAGGCGCTCCAATTGGAATCGCGTATCCGAGAGTGCCTTCGCAACTTCCTCTACGCGTCGAGCATTGGTTGAGGTTTGCTCGTGCAGCCGCTTGATCTCGTCGCCGCGGGCGATGACGCCGACCTGCGGATCATCGCCGCGATTCATACGCACCCAGTGGCGCCCCACCCACACGCCTTCCCGCGTGACGAATGACTCGCCGTCCGCGAGCGTGTTGCGAGCGCCGAGCGCAGCCTGCAACGACTCCGCTACGCGAACGCCGGTCAGGAGCGCCGCGACCGCAGGCGGCGCCTGCATTCGCGCCAGCAAGCTATCAGCACCGACAGAGGTAGACCGGCCGCCCTCGTCCTCGATCAATGCCAGCCCACCGTCCGTCAGATCCGTAAGGGTAGTGGCCACGCCGTCGAGGCTTTTGATCCTGACCGCTTGCAGATAAGGGCCGAGCGCGGTCTCGACCGCACGTTCCCAGCCGTTTTCGACAACGAGGTCATGCGCGAGGCGACGCCGTTCGTCGAGCGATTGGTTCTTGAACCAGCGATTCACCTGCTCGCTGGACTTGCCGAGAGTTCCCTCTTGCAGCGCTTCGAGCGAGGTTAATCGGCCGCGTTCTGTCTGGAGCTGCTCGCGCAACTGGTCGAGATGCGCCGAGACCTTGGTCTCCTGGTCCCTTAGCTGCTGGATCTGCTGCCAGACCATGTCGAGCGCGCGAACGGCATCATCGCACCCGGCGGACAGCCGCTCCTCGTGCCCGATCAGCGTCTCTAGCCGTTGCTCGAGATCCACGAAGCTGAGCCCTGCGCGTTCTTCGACGTGTTTCTGCTTTTCCTTCTCGAGCCGCTCGCTCTGCGTTCCAAGCTGCTCCAAGCGCGTGCTCTCGACCTCGATCGACCGTGCGGCACCAGCGATCTCTTCGCTGCTGCGCTCCCACCGTTCACGCAGCTGCTCCATCGCACGCTCAGCATCTTCCAGCGCGTGCTGCGAGCTGCGCTGATCCGCATGTGCCTGCTCTAGGTCGGGGCCGAGCTCGCTCAAGACCTGATCGAGTTGCGCAAGCTCGATCTGATCCTTCTCGATATGCGAAGTGATCTCGGCGACCTGGGCTTCGGTGTTCTGCAAGTCCTCGGACTGCCGCTGGATGAGTTCCTTGCGGTGCTGTACCGATTGCTCGAGACGCGCGATCTCCGAGCCAACACGGTAGTAGTTGCCCTGAACGGAGCTAAAGCTCTCGTTGCGATCAGCGAGCTCAACCCGAAGTTTCTCGAGCGTGGTCTCCGCGGAGCGTTGCGCCGCGATTGCAGCCTCGAGCGCGACCTGCTTTTCGCGCAGCGCATGCTCCTGCGCCGCCACTTCTGTCTGTAATACGCGCAGCCGGAGCGCAAGGAGCTCGGCGTTCACTTTCCGCTGCTCGGTCTTTAGGGTCTTGTAACGCTCAGCGTCCTTCGACTGCTTCTGCAAGTGCGCTAGCTGCTTGTCGATCTCTTCGCGCACATCGGCCAGGCGCTCGAGGTTCTCGCGCGTGTGCCCAATCCGTTGCTCGGTTTCGCGGCGGCGCTCCTTATACTTGGAGATGCCGGCCGCCTCCTCGAGGAACGCACGCAACTCCTCGGGCTTGGCTTCGACGAGCCGCGAGATCATGCCTTGCTCGATGATCGAGTAACCATGCGACCCAACGCCGGTGCCGAGCAGGATGTGCGTGATGTCTTTGCGCCGACAGCGCCCGTTGTTCAGGTAATACTGCGAGGTGCCGTCGCGCGACACGACCCGCCTTACGGCCACTTCGTTATACCCGGCAAACGCGCCCGTGATCGTGCCGTCCGAGTTGTCGAACGTAAGCTCGATGCTCGCGACACCGACTGGCTTGCGATTCGACGAGCCGTTGAAGATCACGTCGACCATCGAATCGCCGCGCAGCGTCTTGGCGGATGCTTCGCCCAGAACCCAACGGATGGCGTCGATGATGTTGGATTTGCCGCAGCCGTTTGGCCCCACGATGCCCATGAGGTTGCTAGGGAATTTGATGGTCGTGGGATCGACAAAAGACTTGAAGCCCGCGAGCTTGATCTTGGTCAGGCGCAATGAATAACCCCGTGGTGGTCGAGCAAGGCACGGCCGCAATAGCCGCCTCGACCGCCGTAGTGTAAATTAAAAAACAATCTGAAAGCGACGGGCTCGACGTCCGCATTCCCCACCCATCTGGAATAGAAAAACTTTGGCTCGCAAGCCCACTCCTCGTCTCTCGACCGAAATCCTCGAAACGTTCCCAAACCCGCAGCCGGGACGCGATTACNNTGCGTCGAGCTCAAGTCGTTGAAGCTCTATATCTGGTCATTCCGCAACGAGGGCGCGTTCCATGAGGCGGTCACGAACCGGATGGCCGACGATCTTGTGCGCCTGATGCAGCCGCGGTTCATTCGCCTGACGGCCGATTTCAATGTTCGCGGCGGGATTTTCACGACTGTCGTGGCCGAGCACCGGAGGCCCGGATGGACGCCGGCTCCGGCGGTCGAGCTGGCGGCGCCGGTCGGTTGAAATACCCTTCCGCTGCTGCGACAGCTCTGTATAATCGCCGCCTCTTTTCGAAGGGTCTTGGAGGCTAAGGGCCATGCCTGCGAAAAAAGTAGTCAGCAAGAAAAAGACTACCGCCAGCAAGAAAAAGCTGGCTAAGAAAACCGCCAAAGTGGGCGCGGGCCGCTCCGTTGCGGTTAAGCCCAAGCCGAAGCCTCCGCACAAACCTTCGTCGAAGAAGACGAAACCCGTCAAGAGCGCGAGCCCGAAAAAGGTCGCTAAGCCGCTCGTGGCGCCCAAGAGTCAGCCAAAGCCAACAGGGATGAAGACAATGGCTACCCCTCCGAAAAAAACCGCTCCACGACCCGCCTTGGCCACTGGCCAGGCGCCGGCGCCGCGGCGCAGTGGTGCGAGCCTTTTGAGCGGGCCGGTTCGGGGATTCGTCCCGTACCAGTTGCGGCGCGGCGAAGACTATATGAACAAGGGGCAGCTCGAGCACTTCCGCAACTTGTTGCTCGCGTGGAAGCGCGAGCTCATGGAAGAAGTCGATCGCACGATGCTGCACATGAAGGACGATGCAGCGAACTTCCCTGACCCGAACGATCGAGCCACGCAAGAATCGGAATTTGGGCTCGAACTTCGTACGCGAGATAGAGAGCGTAAGCTCTTGAAGAAGATTGACTCTGCACTGTCGCGGATCGATGACGGCTCGTACGGGTTCTGCGAGGAAACGGGCGAAGAAATCGGCTTGCGTCGACTCGAGGCACGCCCGGTGGCGACGCTGTGCGTCGAAGCCCAAGAGCGGCGCGAGATCGCCGAACGGCAATTCCGCGACCGCGAGGATCAATATCGTTAACGGCCGCGTGTGAGCTACGTCGGCCGCTTTGCCCCCTCACCGACCGGACCGCTTCACCTAGGCTCGCTCGTCACCGCGATCGGCAGTTTCCTGCACGCGCGCCAGGCGGGAGGTGAGTGGCTGGTGCGAATCGAGGACATCGACCCGCCCCGGGAATTGGCTGGCGCCGCCGCCGACATCCTCCGGACCCTCGAATCGCTGGGGCTCGAATGGGACCGCAGCGTCCTTTACCAAAGCTCGCGTCAAGACGTCTATCGCGAAACCGCCGAGCGACTTCTGACTGCCGGACAGGCGTTCCGTTGCGACTGCTCTCGGAGCACGGTGCGTGCAGCCAATGACGCGACGCCCGGGCGGTACTTGGGGACCTGCCGCGATAAGCGTCTGAAGGGGCTCCATACGGCTATCCGCCTCCGCGTGGCCGAGCCGTCGACCATTTGCTTCGTGGATGGTCTGCAAGGCGCACAGGCAACGCACCTGGACGGGACAACGGGCGACTACATCGTGCTCCGTCGCGATGGGCTGCCGGCCTACCACCTCGCGGTTGTGCTGGACGACGTGGCTCAAGGCGTCACCACGATAGTGCGTGGCGTCGATCTCCTCGACTCGACGGCCGCGCATATCTATCTGCAGAGGACGTTGGGCGTGCCAACGCCGGCCTATTGGCACCTACCCATCATCGTCAATGCGCAAGGCCAGAAACTCTCGAAGCAGACTGGAGCACCAGCGGTATATGCCAGTAAGTCGGGAGTCGCCTTGCGGGCGCTGGAGTTGCTGGGGTTGACGGTGCCGGCGGATTTAAGGGCTGAGCCGCCCCGGTCGCTTTGGCAGTGGGCGCAAGCGCACTGGCAAATCGAATCGCTGCGCGACCGTCGCGCGGTTACGGAGCCTCGGAAAGAATGAAGGCCGGGCGCCTTTGCGCCCGGCCTGGCAGCATTAAGCGGCGCTCACGTCCCGCATGCTGAGGCGGATGCGACCCTGACGGTCGACCTCGAGCACCTTCACGTGGACCACATCGCCTTCTTTGAGCTTGTCGCTGACGCGCTCGACGCGCTCGTTCGAGATCTGCGAGATATGCACGAGGCCGTCGCGACCGGGCAGGATCGCCACGAAAGCGCCGAAATCCATCAGCCGTACTACCTTGCCCTCGTACACGGCGCCGACTTCAACGTCTGCGGTGATGAGCTTGATGCGCTCGACCGCCGCACGGCCGGCCTTGCCGTCCACTGATGCGATCTTGACCGTGCCATCGTTGTCGATGTCGATCGTAGCGCCGGTCTCCTCGGTGATGGCCCGAATGACGGAGCCACCCTTGCCGATGACGTCGCGAATCTTCTCCGGGTCGATCTTGATGGTGATGATCGTCGGTGCCCAATCAGACATCTTGTCCCGCGGCGTGTTAATGACCTTGTTCATCTCCGCGAGGATGTGCAGCCGACCTTCCCGCGCCTGCGCCAATGCCGTGGCCATGATCTCGCGCGTGATGCCGAAAATCTTGATGTCCATCTGTAGCGCGGTCACGCCCTCGGTGCTTCCCGCCACCTTGAAGTCCATGTCGCCGAGGTGGTCCTCATCACCGAGGATGTCGGTCAGCACGACAAAGGAGCCCGCTTCTTTGATGAGGCCCATCGCGACGCCTGCCACCGGCGCCTTGATCGGGACGCCAGCGTCCATGAGCGACAGGCTCGTGCCACAGACGGAAGCCATGGAGCTAGAGCCGTTGGATTCCGTAATTTCCGAAACCACGCGAATGACGTACGGGAACGCTTCCATGTCGGGCATGACGGCTTCAACGCCGCGTCGCGCCAACCGGCCGTGGCCGATTTCGCGCCGCTTCGGCGAACCGATAAACCCTGTCTCGCCAACGCTATACGGCGGGAAATTGTAGTGCAGCATGAACGGCTCGCGGCGCTCGCCTTCGAGCGCGTCGATGATCTGCGCGTCGCGGCCAGTGCCAAGCGTCGTGACAACCAGCGCCTGCGTCTCACCGCGAGTGAACACGGCAGAACCATGCGTCCGCGGAAGTACGCCCACCTGGATGTCGATCTTGCGAACCGTACGCGTGTCGCGGCCATCGATACGCGGCTTACCCGCGATGATTCGGCTGCGAACCACGTTCTTCTCGGCATCGTGGAACGCCGCGTCGATCTGAGCCGGTGTCCACGCGGTGCCCGACTGATTGGCCGTCATCTCCGCGATGCACTGCTTCTTGAGCTCGCCGATTTTGGCGTAACGCACCTGCTTCTCAGCAATGCCGTAAGCGTCGGTAATTTGCGGAATGTACTTTGCGATGCCTGCGCTCAAACCCTTGTCCTCGGCAGCGGCCGCCCAGGCGATTTGCGGTTTGCCCACCTCTTCGGCCAACGACTTGATGGCATCGATGGCTGTCTGCATCTGCTCGTGGCCGAACATCACCGCGCCCAGCATGACGTCTTCGGGCAGGCGATCAGCCTCCGATTCGACCATCAAGACCGCCTCGCGGGTGCCTGCAACGACGAGGTCGAGCGTCGACTGCTGCAATTCCGCCGCAGTGGGGTTCAACAGATACTTGCCATCTTTGTAGCCGACGCGCGCGGCGCCAATGGGACCCATGAACGGCAGGCCAGACAAACACAGCGCCGCCGATGCGCCGAGCAAGGCCGGGATATCAGGATCCACTTCGGTATTCATCGACAGTACGGTGGCAATCACCTGCACGTCGCGCCGGAACCCATGCGGGAACAGAGGCCGGATCGGGCGGTCGATCAAGCGCGACGTCAGAGTCTCCTTCTCGCTGGGACGTCCTTCGCGTTTGAAAAAGCCGCCGGGAATGCGGCCCGCGGCATACGTCTTTTCCTGATAGTTGACGGTGAGCGGGAAGAAGTCCCTGCCCTCGACGTCTTTGGTAGCGCCGACCGCGGTCACCAGGACCACGGTGTCGGCCATGTTGACGATCACAGCGCCGTCGGCTTGGCGTGCGATCACGCCGGTTTCGATGGTGACGTCGTGCGCACCGTACTTGAACGTTCTGCTCGCTCTCACGTTGGTTTTCCCTTGAACTGAATTCGATGGCGGAATGACTCCGGTGACCTGGAGTTACGCGCCTTGTTGAGGTTCCAAAACGTTCAGAGCCGGGTAGGCCGGCTCTGAACACGGAAATTCTTGTTTAGCGCCTCAGACCGAGGCGGGTGATCAAGTCCTGATAGCGGGCCTGACTCGCCTGCTTCAGGTAGTCCAGCAGCTTGCGCCGCTGATTCACCATCTTCAGCAAGCCGCGGCGCGAGTGGTGATCCTTCTCATGCGCGGCGAAGTGTTCCGACAGCTGCGTGATGCGAGCCGACAGTAACGCTACCTGCACTTCCGGGGACCCGGTATCCGCGGGACCGCGACCGTACTGAGTAATAACGTCTGACTTCTGGGGTGCCTTTAAAACCATTCAATCCTCTCCAGGCCGCCCGATTCAGCGACCGCTTCTTTCTGCCCGTCTATGAAGGGGCGCATCATACCGAAACATTCGGTGCCGCTCCAAGCAGTTAACGGTGAAAAACTCGCTCAGGCTCCAGCCAGCCCTCCGCAGTGACCGTGCCGAGGGCAATGAAATGCCGTGGCGGAGCATAGATTCGCACCGCACCGAGTGGCCAGCCCGGTTCGGCGCTTACCGCCTGGCCCTGGCCAAGCCGCAGTGCGGCAGCAGCGTCGAGTTCGACCGCGGGCCAGCCGGGCAGCACCAGGTCTGGTGGCAGCAACAAGGCATCCAGGGCATCCAGCCCGCCGGCCGCCCCTACCGACTCGAGGCTGTCGAGCGGGTGCATCTTGTGCCCTGAGAAGGGTACGACCGCGAGCCGCCGCAGCGCTCCCACGTGACCTACCGTACCGAGCGCGACCGCGATGTCCTCGACCAGCGTGCGAATGTACGTCCCTTTGGAACATTGGACGGTCAGCACCAAGCGTGGCCAGCGGTACTCCTCTAGCACCATTGCGTCGATTCGTATGCGCCGCGGAGCGCGTTCAACCTCTATGCCGCGTCTGGCCAGCTTGTACAGGGGTACGCCGTCGCGCTTCAGTGCGGAATACATGGGCGGTACCTGGGTGATCTCGCCAACGAAACGGCGCAGCACGTCGGCGACCGCCTCTGGTGAAGGCGGTGACTCTCGGGAGCGGTCTAACGTGACCTCGCCTTCCGCATCGCCCGTGGTCGTCGCGATGCCAAGTACGGCGGTCGTGCGGTATTGCTTGCCTGAATCGAGAAGGTAGCCACAGAGACGCGTGCCCGAACCGAACAAGATGGGCAGCATGCCAGTAGCAAGGGGATCGAGGCTGCCGGTATGTCCCGCACGCGAGGCCTGGTATAGGCGCTTCACACGTTGCAGTGCGTGATTCGACGAAGCTCCGGCAGGCTTGTCGAGCAGTAGAAGTCCGAAGATATCTCTACCGCGGGCGCGCGCGCTCGGCACCTTGGTTATTCGGTCGGTCGGCCGCCGTTGCCGGCGTCGTCGATAAGCCGCTGCAGGTCAGCAGCGTGGCGCGCCGTCGTGTCGTGGCGGAACCGCAGCTCCGGCACGCGGCGCAATTGCAACGCGTTAGCCACGCGGCTGCGAAAGAAGCCGCGCGCCTGCTCAAAGCCTTCTTTGATCGGCGCCGGGTCTCCGTCGAGCGCGAGCGTATTGAAGTAGATCGTGGCCAGACTGAGATCGCCGCTGACATCCACTTCGCTGACGCGAGCGCCAGAAAGCCGCGGATCCTTCACCTCCGACAGCAGCAGCTCGTTCAATAGCCGCTGCATCTCGGCGGCTACTTTGTGCTTCCTGGCGAACTCCCGCGGCATCAAGCCAGCTTGCGCACGATCTCCGTGCGCTCGTAACACTCGATCTGGTCCCCGGCTTGGACGTCGTTGTAGTTGCGAACGCCGATACCGCACTCGGTACCCGCGCGCACCTCGTTGACGTCATCTTTGAAGCGGCGCAGGGATTCGAGCGCGCCTTCGAAAATGACGACGTTGTTGCGCAGCACGCGAATCGGATTGCTGCGTCGCACGTAGCCGTCCATGACCATGCAGCCGGCCACGTTGCCGAACTTCGGCGAGCGGAACACTTCACGCACCTGGGCAAGACCGACGATCTGCTCGCGCACCTCTGGCGGAAGAAGGCCGCTGGCCGCCGCTTTGATGTCGTCGATTGCCTCGTAAATGATGCTGTAGTAGCGAATATCGACGCCCGTTTCCTTGATGGCGCTCCGCGCTGCCGCATCGGCCCGCACGTTGAAGCCGATGATGATGGCTTTTGCCGTTGCCGCGAGCTGTACATCGGATTCCGTGATACCGCCGACGCCGGAGCTGACAACCGTGATCTTTACCTCGTCGCCCGATATCTTCTCGAGCGAATCGCGCAGCGCTTCGGAACTGCCGTGCACATCGGCCTTGATCAATAACTGAATGCTCGGTATGCCACCGGCTGCCATCTGGCTGAAGATATTCTCGAGCTTCGCCGCCTGTTGGTGCGCGAGCTTCGTGTCACGCTCGCGGCTCTGACGGAACTGCGCCACGTCACGGGCCTGGCGTTCGTTTTCGAGAACCTGCACGTCGTCGCCAGAGAGCGGCGTGCTGGACAGACCCAGAACCACGACCGGCGTGGACGGCCCCGCGGACTGTACCGGCTTCCCGGCTTCGTCGAATATCGCGCGAATACGGCCATATTCGTGACCTGCCAGCAGCATGTCACCAATCTGCAGCTTACCGCTGTGCACGAGCACCGTTGCAACGGCGCCGCGACCGCGCTCGAGGCTAGACTCGAGAACCACACCGGTCGCCGGGCCCTCGTCCACGGCCTTGAGGTCGAGCAGCTCGGCTTGCAGAAGCAAGGACTCGAGGAGCTTCTCTACACCCTCGCCGGTCACGGCCGATACTTTGACGAACAACGTCTCGCCGCCCCATTCCTCGGGGATCAGCTCGTACTGAGAAAGCCCGTTACGTACGCGATCGAAGTCGGCATTGGGGCGGTCGATCTTGTTGATCGCCACGACGATCGGGACGCCCGCCGCCTTTGCGTGCTGTATCGCTTCGATGGTCTGCGGCATGACGCNNGTGGCCCGGTGTGTCGAGGAACGTGATCCTGCCCTTCGGCGTCTCTACGGAGTAGGCGCCAATGTGCTGCGTGATTCCGCCTGCCTCTCCGGCCGCTACGCGCGTGCGGCGAATGTAGTCGAGCAACGATGTCTTGCCGTGGTCGACGTGCCCCATGATCGTGACGACTGGCGGCCGCTGGACGGCTGCTTCGTCGGAAGCAGACTGCTCCACCGACTGCGTGAGCTGATCCTCGATTTCGGTCTCTTTGAAGGCCTTCGGTGTGTGTCCCATTTCCTCCACGACGAGCGTCGCGGTGTCCTGATCGAGCACCTGGTTGATCGTCACCATCATGCCCATCTTCATGAGCGCCTTGATGACTTCGTTGGCTTTGATCGCCATGCGCTGCGCCAGTTCGGCGACAGTGATCGTGGCGCCGATCTCGACCTCGTGCACGACGGGCGCCGTCGGGCGCTCAAACCCGTGCTGCGTGTCCGAACTCGAGGGCATCGAGCGGCGTCGCGAGGGCTGCTTCTTCTTGCGGCGGCGGCCAGACATGCCGTCGGCCACATGCAGAGTGTGATCGCCTTCGCTCGGTTCCTCGACCATGCGCTCGCGCTTGGCTTTTTGCCGCACGCGTTCGGCTTCGGCGCGGGTTTGTGCGTCTTTTTCGCTCGTCTGAGCTTTGCGCCGCTCTTCGTCGGCACGCGTCTTGGCTTCTTCGCTCGCGGCGGCCGTGCGCTTCTGCTCGTCCTCGTGACGCTTGCGATCTTCTGCCTCGTGTTGCTCGGCCTCGAGGCGCGCTCGTTCGGCCGCGGCGACCTTGTCGCGTTCGGCCTGTTCGGCACGCTCAACCGCGGTGCGAGCGTCTTCTTCGGCGCGCTTTACCGCATCGATCTCTTCCTGTTGCTTGCGCGCCTGCTCCTCGAGCACGTCGCGCTTGATGTACGTACGCTTCTGGCGTACCTCGACGTTGATCGTGCGAGCGCGGCCTTGGCCGCTCGCGAGCTTCAGCTCGCTGCTGGATTTGCGGTTCAGCGTGATGCGGCGCGGTGCCGAATCGCCGGCGTCCTTGCGCCCGTGGGTCTTGCGTAGATGCGTAAGCAGTTCGAGCTTGGCATCCTCGCTGATGACGTCTGCTGCGCCGCCTACTTTGATGCCCGCCTCGTCGAGTTGCTCGATGAGCCGGTCGACAGGGACCTTAAGCACCTGCGCGAATTCCGCGACTGTCACTTCCGCCATATGAGTGCCTACCTTGGTCCGTTACGCTTGCTTCTCTTGCTCGAACCAGTGCGCGCGCGCCGCCATGATCAGCTTCGCGGCACGCTCCGCATCGAGATTCGCAATCGAGTCGAGATCGTCCACGGCCTGCTCTGCCAGGTCTTCGCGCGTCACGATGCCGCGGCTGGCCAATTCGAGCGCGAGCTGGCGGTCCATTCCTTCGAGGCTCAATAGATCCTCGGCGGGTTCCGCCTGGTCGATGACCTCTTCCGTCACGATTGCCTGCGTGATCAACACGTCACGCGCTCGCGACCGAAGTTCGTTTACGATCTCAGGTGTGAATTCTTCGATGCCGAGTAGCTCTCCGGCCGGCACGTAGGCCACCTCCTCAAGCGACGAGAAGCCTTCCTGCACGAGAATGTTCGCGACGTCCTCGTCGACGTCGAGATCCTTGATGAAGGATTCGACGAGCGAACGCGCTTCCTTGTCGCTCTTCTCGTCCGCCGCCGACTCAGTCATCACATTCAGCTGCCAACCGCTGAGCTCGCTTGCGAGCCGAATGTTCTGGCCGCCGCGGCCGATGGCCTGCGACAGCTTCTCTTCTTCCACCGCGAGATCCATGGTGTGTGAATCTTCGTCGACGACGATCGACAGCACTTCGGCCGGCGACATGGCGTTGATGACGAACTGCGCCGGATTGTCGTCGAACAGGATGATGTCCACGCGCTCGCCGGCGAGCTCGTTCGACACCGCCTGCACGCGCGAGCCGCGCATGCCGACGCATGCGCCGACGGGATCGATGCGGCTGTCATGGCTACGCACCGCGATCTTTGCACGCAGACCGGCGTCACGCGCGGCGGCCAGGATTTCGATGAGTCCTTGGCCGACCTCGGGAACCTCGATCTTGAACAGCTCGATCAGGAATTTCGGCTGCGTACGCGTCAGGAATAACTGTGGGCCGCGTGGTTCCGAGCGAACTTCGCGGAGCAGGCTCTTAATACGGTCTTGCGGCTTGATCGGCTCGCGCGGGATCAGGTCCTCGCGCGGAATGAATCCTTCCGCGTTGCCCCCCAAGTCGATGTATGCGCCGTTGCGATCGACGCGTTTGACGATGCCGCTCACGAGCTCGCCGACACGGCCCTTGTAAGCCTGGACGACCTGCTCGCGCTCGGCCTCGCGAACCTTCTGAACGATGACTTGCTTCGCCGTTTGGGCTGCGATGCGACCGAAGTCGACGGACTCCATCGGCTGCTCGACAAAACCGCCGATTTCGGCCTTCGGGTCGACATCGACCGCGTCTTCGAGACGCAACTCGCGTGCGGGCTCTTCGAGCTCCTTCGAGTCGTCTGCGAACACTTTCCAGCGCCGGAACGTCTCGTAGCTTCCGGTTGCCCTATCGATGGCAACGCGAACTTCGATGTCGTCGCCGTAGCGTTTGCGCGTGGCGGAGGCCAGCGCCGCTTCGATCGCCTCGAAGATGACGGATTTTTCGACGCCCTTCTCGTTGGATACGGCGTCTACGACCAGCAAGATCTCTTTACTCATGATTCATCACCGACATTCGTTCACGCGGGCACGAGCCGTGCTATCGCGATGTCATTCAAAGGCAACCGCCACATCTCACCATCGACCTCGAGCAGCACACTGCCATTTTCGAGGCCCGTCAGTCGGCCGGTGAAATTCCGGCGACCCTCACGCGCATCCCTCAATTCAATCCGAACCCGCTCGCCAACGAACCGCTCGAAGTGCGCTTGCGTGCGCAACCTTCGATCGAATCCAGGCGACGACACCTCGAGGTTGTAGGCTCCTGGTAGGGGATCCTCCACATCGAGCAGCGCACCGACTTGCTCGCTCACGCGCTGACAATCGTCGACCGTTACGCCGCCCGCGCGGTCGATATACAACCGCAGGACGCCGCGGCGCCCGAGGTGCACGTCGATGTCAGCCAGCTCGTAGCCCATGGCTGCGACCGCGGGCTCCAACAGAGTAATCAACCGCTCTTTTTCAACCGCTTGACCCATGACCCACGCACCGCCGTCGGCCCTTGCGAGAAAAAAAATGGGCCTACGGCCCATTACTTGTCGTCAAACAAAAAGCCCCTGACGGGGCTTCCTATCCAACCATCTCGTTAACTGCTAGCCCTAACCAGCTAACCCCTCGTGGATTTCGCCGGCGGCTTTTGGGCCGTTACTCGCTGAAAACGAGCGAATGGTAGCAAAAGCAGCGGTCGGGCGGTAGGCGCGTTCGAACTCTTCGCAACGGCGTCGAAGGACCGGCGTCACTCTCGAGCGGGGATCAGGGCGCGCCGATGCGCACCAACGAGAATGGGTCGACCCGGGCGTCCAGGATCCTGACGCCCCAATGCAGATGCGGGCCCGTGACCCTGCCCGTCGCTCCGGATAGGCCCAGCAGCTGTCCGCGCTCCACCCAGTCGCCGACGTTCACCTTGATCTCCGACAGATGCAGGTAACTGGTGTACAGCCCCATACCGTGATCGATGAACACAGCATTGCCGCTATAGAACAAGTCCTTGGCAAGCACGACCCGACCCCGATTGGCCGCGTGGACCGGCGTTCCGGACTTGGCGCGAAGATCCGCTCCGGAATGCGGCGCCCGCGGCTGGCCGTTGAACACGCGCCGATGGCCAAAGTTGCGCCCGTCGTTAGCGCCTTCGACCGGCACCTGGAACGACGCCGTCCAATAACGCTCGGGCGTCATTTTCTCGTAGATTGCGTTGGTCTCCTCGCCCTCTCGATTCGCGCGCGCCTGGTCTTCGGCGCTGAGCTCCACGTAGCGGTCTTCGACCGTGAGTTCGGTGGTCGGATATTTCTCTGACCGGACTTCCACCGGTTGTCGCTCCACGCGCATGTGGCCGTCGGCGTACCGAAACGTCACGTCGACAGCGTGCGCGCCCGCGCGTGAGTCCAGATCGACGCCGACGGTGGTGGCCCAGTGGTCGTCGGTTTGCACGAATGGCACGGACCGGCCGCTCCACTGCACGGTCACGCCCGTCAGGCCGGGCTCCGACGGATAGGCGATCTCGAGCGCTTGCCCCTGGCCCGCGATGAGGCCGGCCAACAGCAGCGGCAGCCCGATCATGGCCGCGTCCTAGTCAACGTACTTCGGCGCCTTCGGCAGTGAGACGAGCGTGGCCTTGTCGTGCTCGATCCACAGCGTGCCGTGCGTATCCTTCAGGTATTTCTCGATTCGGGCACGCGAAGCCTTCGACTGCTCGACATTGAATTCGAAGGTCGGCGTGCGGCCCGTCGTGCGTTCCTCCGGGTAGTGATACAGATCGCCCCCGAGCACGATCGTGCCCGCGTTCGCGAGCTTCACCGCCAGCACCTGATGCCCAGGCGTATGTCCAGGTGTCGACATGATCACGACGGTGCCATCCCCAAATACGTCGAAGTCCTGGTTGTCGAGCAGCTTGGTTTTGGCGTTGCGCAAGGCGTCGTACGTGGCGGGCTGCACGATCCCCGCTGGTTTGTCGCTGAACATGAAGTCGCGCTCGGCCTTTTGCACGATCCATGTGGCTTTCGCGAACAGGTTGGCGTTCGCCGTATGATCAGAGTGGTAGTGAGACATCGCGAAGTAGTCGATGTCGCCCACTCCGTAACCCGTCGAAGCGAGCTGCGGTAGCAGCGGTTGCGTAGCCGAGATCACGCCCTCTACCACGGGTTTGCCGTCGCCCTTGAATTGGTTATCGGGCACCGTGCCCGAGTCGAACATCAGCGTGCCGCGTGGGTGCACGATCAAGTACGACGCGTCGACGAAATCGACCTCTTTGAGTTCCTCGCGCTTGAAGTTGAATAGCGCCACATCGAGACCCTTGATTGCGCCGTTCTCGAATACATAGATGCGCGGCGTCGCGGGCGGCTTCGGTTTGTTCTGCGCGTGTGCTGCGACCAATAGCGAAGTAGCCAGCGCACCCACGGCGATCCAACGTTGCCAGTTCATCTTGCGATCCCCCTTCCGAAGAAGCTGCGTTGCAGGTGCGATTGCACCTTAGGCATGAAGTTTAACAAGCCCCCCTCAAACGAACAGCTCGAGTAGCCGATTCAGCACTTCGCGGCCCGCGGGCGTCGCCTGTAACCTCGCCGGGTCGTCCACGAGCCAACCCCGATCGATGGCCTCGCTGCGCGGCGACGCGATTGCTTCGAGCGGCAGTCCCGTGCGCTCAGCGAAACACTGCTGCGGCACGCCCTCGACCAACCGCAGCGCATTCAGCAGGAATTCCAAAGCGATTGCGCGCGGCTCGGTGAGCCGCTGCGCGCTGCAAGCCTCAGGTGCGCCGGCGGTTTCCATGTAGGTGCGCGGATTGCGCGTCTTGGCTCGGCGCTGTATCGCTTGCGTCGCGGGCAGCGTGATCTTGCCGTGGGCGCCGGCGCCCACGCCCACGTAGTCCCCGAACTGCCAGTAGTTGAGGTTGTGGGCGGATGGGTGCGCCCGTTGCGAATACGCCGAGATTTCGTAGCGAACGAAGCCTGCAGACGCGAGCAGCGACCTTCCACGCGACTCGATCTCTGCCACCACCTCGTCGGCGGGCAGCGGCGGTGGGCGGCGCTCGAATGCAGTGTTCGGTTCGAGCGTGAGCTGGTACCACGACAGATGCGCGGGCGCGAGCTCGATGGCTTCCGCAAGATCGGCCAATGCGCCGGCAGCGCTGTCGTTGGGTAAGGCGTACATGAAGTCCAGGTTGATGTTCGTAAACCCCGCCGTCCGTGCGAGTTCGACCGCGCGACGTGCTTCGCGTTTGTCGTGCACGCGCCCGAGCACACGCAGCTGCTCGTCGCGCAAGCTCTGAATGCCGATCGACAACCGGTTCACGCCGGCCGTGCGAAACGCGGCGAATCGCTCCGCGTCTACGGCGCCGGGGTTCGCTTCGAGCGTGACCTCCGCATCGCGCACGAGCGTGAGCTCCGCCGTTATGCCGCGGAGCAACCGCTCGATCGCTGCCGCCGAAAACAAGCTCGGAGTGCCGCCCCCGATGAAGACCGTTTGCACCTGGCGGCCCTGCACGTTCGGCAGCTCGCTGCGCAGATCGCGGAGCACCGCGTCGACATATTCAATGTCGGCGAGGGGGCCGCGCGCTTCGTAGGAGTTGAAATCGCAGTACGGACATTTACGCACGCACCATGGCAAATGCACGTACAACGATAGAGGCGGCAATGCGGTGAAGATCGGTCCCGACGCGGTCGGAGCCGTGGCTTGCGGGATCATGCGACGAAACCTACTTGTCGGCGTCGTTCTGCTTGGCGCGCCGCCGCTCTAGCTCGCGCAACATCTTTTCGCGCGCGGCACTTTCGCGCTCAGCTTTCTTCTCTTCGCTGACCGGCGTGGCCTCAGGACGTTTGCAGTCGAGCGTCGCCCAGTCGAGGCTCAGCATCTGATCGAGGTAGTTCATCTCCTGAGACGCTGCATAAATGAAGTCGAGCCGCGTTCGAAGGTCGTTCTCGAGTTGACGCGTCTCACCGGGCCCCATGTTGATGGCTGCCCGCAGTCGCGCCGTCAGGTGGCAATGGAACCCGGATTCGGTGCCCTGGAGGTCGAGATCGGCGAAACCCGTTTGCTTGCCGTCTTCGCGGCTTGCGCCCCAGCGCCAAATGAAATCGTTCTTGGGCAGTTGATACAGCCCAAACTGGGCGGCCACCGGCGCAATCGCCAAGACGGCTACCACTCCCGCAATCACGGATAACCGTCGCCGCATGGGTTGTGCTCCGCTCCTTCGAGCGCCCCTCTAACTGGAGACGGTATCGAAGCACCCTGGGGCCGTCAATCAGACGGCCCAGGCTAGCGGCTCGCCGCGAGTATTCTGAAGGCGCCGGCAACGTTCAAAGGCCGCTGCGCTTCGAAGAACTCCCAGCCGCTGTAGTCACTCATCAGCACGCTGTCGCGCGTCTGCTCGAGCGTCTTGCCGGCGGCTATCGCGTCCTTCACCGCCGCCACGACGGCCTCGCGATACTTCAGGTTCGCGGCCACGTCCGCTTTGGTGCCGAGACGGCCATGACTGCAAACGAAGTGCTCGAAGTCCATGCCGGCGACCTTTTTTATGGACGCAATCTCGGATGGCAACGTGATGTTCGGCCCAAACGGCACGCGTGAGCTCGTGATCCAATCCGACGCGAACAGCACGTTCGTGCCGTCGACGAAGCGCACCACCGTGTTGTCCGGCGCGTGGTCGGTCGGCATCGGGATCACCTCGACGAGCTTGCCGCCCAAGCGAATGTTCACCGGCCCCGAGTACGTCAGATCGGGCGGCGCGACGAATTTCAGGGGGCCGCGCGTCGCTTCTGCGCCGCTCAACGCACCGTCGCCGTCCGCGTCGTACACGTCGAACAGCGCGGCCACTTGTCCTTGTGCTTCGCTGCGTTCGATGCGGCCGTTGCCGTTCGTATCCTGCATCTTCAGCGCCTGCGGCAGCGGCGTATCGGCTGCCGGCATTGCAAGCAGGCCAAGCAAAGCTTCGTGCCCGATGATTCGAGCCGTGTCGCGGTATACCGCGGCACCGGATGCGTGATCCGCATGCGAGTGGCTGTAGATGACGTATTTCACCGGTACGTGAAAACGGCGGTCGAGCTCGCCTTTGAGCCACGTGGCGAACTCCGTGCCGATGGGCTCGACCAGCACGATGCCTTCCGACGTGACCATGAATGCCGAGACGTAGTCATCGGAGCGTGCGTAATACACGTCGCCGGTTAGCTTGCCGATCTCGCGGCCTTTGTAGTTCGTGCCCTGATATAGAGCCGCGGGCTGCGCGCCCACGTCGACGGAGAACAGTGCGGATGCGGAGCAAATTAGCGCGGCGAGCGCGACGGAACGGCGATTCATTGGTCTTCCCCCAAAAGCACGAACGATCAGTGTCGCGATCGTACTTGATCAAGGCGGTCGAGCCCAAGGTCACACGGCTCCCAGCTCCTCCGCTTCCGACTCTGCGGCGCGATTCGCGGGCCCGCGCCCCGCCATCTCGGCGCCCGCGTTGCGTGGCAAATGCCACATCCACCATGCCGAGCTCATCGAGATCAGGCCCACGCCCAGAAACGCCCAATAGAAGTTCGTGACCGCCGTCGCCGGCTGCTGCAGAGTTACCCCCGCGATCTCGAGCAGGTAGCCCGCGATCGCGACACCAAGCGACAACGACAGCTGCTGCATCATCCCGGACAAGCTGCTCGCCTGCCCCATGCGCGGTGAGTCCACCTCCGCGTAACTGATAGCGTTCAGGCTCGTGAATTGAAGCGACCGCAGGCAACCGCTGACGAGCAGCGTTGCGATGATCACGAGGTGCGGTGTGGTTGGCCGGAACAGGCCAAACGCGCACAGCATTGTCGAAGCCGCGAGCGCGTTCCAAAGCAGCACGCGCCGGAAACCGGCTCGACGCAGGATCGCAGCTGCCAGAGTCTTCATGAAGATGGCTCCGATGGCCGAGACGAACGTCAGCAAACCCGATTGAACCGGGCTCAACCCGAATCCAATCTGCAGCATCAGCGGCAACAGGAACGGCGACGCGCCGATACCAATCCGGAACAACGAGCCGCCCACGACCCCCGCGCGATAGGTGCTCAAGCGGAAGAGATCCAGATCGAGCAACGGTTGCGGATGGCGTCTCGCGTGCAGCAGATAGCCTGCGAGGCCGGCGATGCCCACGCACAGCGCCGCCACAGCAACCTCCGTCGGAATCAGATGCCGACCCAGCGCCGAAAATCCGAACATTGCCGCGCCGAGGCCGCCGCCCGCCAGTGCAAATCCCACCCAGTCCAGCGGCGGCGGTGTTGCGTCGCGAATGTTTGGAATGAACTTCAGCGCGAGCGCCATGCCGAGCATGCCGAACGGCAGGTTGATCAAGAAAATCCAGCGCCAGGTGAAATAAGTCGTGATGAATCCGCCGAGAGGCGGCCCGACCATCGGACCGATCAATGCAGGGATGGTGAGCCAACTCAGCGCCTGAACGAGCTCATGTTTCGGCACGCTGCGCAACAGGACCAATCTGCCGACCGGCACCATCATCGCCCCGCCCATGCCCTGCACGAACCTCGCGGCCACGAGTGCACCCAGCGAGCCGCTGACGGCGCAGCCGATCGAGCCGAGCAGGAAGACGGCAATCGCCGTCATGAACGTACTCTGCGCGCCAAACCGGTCCGCGACCCAGCCGCTGACCGGAATGAATACCGCGAGGGACAGCAGATAGGTTGTCAAGGCGAGCTTCAACGCGATCGGCTCGGTCCCGAGGTCAGCCGCAATGGCCGGCAGCGAGGTCGAGAGCACGGTCGAGTCCATGTTCTCGATGAATAGCGCGCAGGCCACGATCAGTGGCAATAGTCGCGAAGGCTTCATTGGGAGGGTGCCCGGCTTAGCAGGCGCGGTGCTCGGAGAGTGGGATCAACTGTGATCCTTGAAGTAATTGCGTTCGTACTCGCGCTGCGCGTGGTCCTTTTCTTTTTTGACCGCACCCGCCGCGCGCCGCGCTTGGCCAAGGGCCTTGCCGCGTGTGGTGTCGGTGCTGACACCCGCCGACGCAGAGAACAATTGTTCCGGTTTGCTATTCCCGCATTTCGGGCACGGCGGTATTTCGCCGAGACGAACGAGCTCTTCGAACCGCTTGCCGCATTTGCCGCACTTGAAATCGTACAGCGGCATATCAGCTCGACGCCGGAACCAGCACAGCGATCTCGCAGGATGCCGCAATGCCTTCGCTGCTTATCCCTCGCAGAAACTGGCGGCCGCTTTTACTCACTGGCGGAGTGTCCTTATGCAGGGGGTTGGATCAGCATGGCACTATAATCTTCACGCGCCAGCGCTGCCACGCCGGTGCCAGGAGTGAAACATTGCGACGCCGATCCATCCTCCCCCTCGTGATTGTGTCGGCCTCCGCTCTCGGTGTCTCGAGCGCTGGCACAGCGCATCACAGCTCTGCGCATTTCGATCGTTGTCACCCAGTCACTCTCACGGGCGAGATCGATCGCGTGGCGTGGCGGAACCCGCACGTCGAGTTCGTGCTTCGCAGCAACGAGGGACCGGCTTACACGATCATCTGGCTGAACCTGCAGCAGCTCAAACGTGATGACGTGGAGCCCAATACTCTGCGTGTCGGCGATCACGTCGAAGTTACCGGCGCCAAGCAGCCCGAAGACACCACGAGGGTGATCGCACTGCTCACAGCGATCCGGCGCGTCAGCGATGGCTGGACGTGGTCGAGGCCTCCGCAAGCTTGCTAAGCGCGTCGGTGCCGCTTCCGACCGGCGATTCATTCGTGGCGCTTTCGCACGGCGCCCTCGGGAGGCAGATCTCCTTCGCCGAAGGCCTGCGCGCCCTCGACGGAATCGCAATGCTTGCCCGCAGCTGGCGTCTTGCCCATCGGGCATTTGAAGAGCCCCGAATCGCCTCGATCGCCGGCGGGTTTGCCATCGCGACGCGGATGTACGCCCATGCTCATGACGGTGCCCTGCGGAAACGTCTCCCGCGTAATGCCGTGCTTGAACGCGGTAGCCGCGCTCTCCATCTGCACGACCCACACGACGGGCTCGCCGTTTTCGTCGCGTAACAGGGCGTCGCGTTTGTCGTTCAGGGGCACGAAGTGCATTTCGAAATGCGCGGCGTTCGGCACTACGCGCACCATGACGCCGGTAAACACGCGGTACACGCTGCCGTCGTACATCGCGTACGAATGATGCGCACCCGCAGACCCCGCCGCGAAGAACATCGCGCTTACGCTTGCTAACACCAGCATTGTTTTGGCCGCCAGTCTCTTAGCGGCCAAAGTGACTTTCGATTTCATTGCTACCCCTTTTCCCCGCCGCCAATCACTTGAAGCCGAGATCGAGCTCGTGCTTCGGCTTGTCCATGTTCTTCTCGAAGTTGTCTTCCCAGATGCGTGCCCAAGGCCGGTCGAGCATGTCCGGCACCTTGAACGGAATCACCTGGCCCGGCGCGACCTGTGTCGCATAGCCGTCGATCGGATATAGAGCGCGCACGCATTCCGCCCAACCGAGGCGATCGGCCGTCGCCCAGCTCTCTTGATAGTTGCGGAACCAGAGGATTCGCACGGGCTGTGCGAGCGCTTCAGCGTCGTAGATCACCGTCTCCCAGTCGACACCCAAGAACTTGCCACTCGCATCGTGCACGGGCGTGACGATCTCGACGGTTTCGAAGGAATAGCTGAACTCCCACGTCGTGTGCTGTGTCCACGCTTGAACGTTCGCGGTGCGCGTGATCAGCGCGTCCCCGTCCCAGAATCCGACCGTGTCGCCATACCACTGCGGACTTTCCTGACCAAGCGGCAGCTCGCGGTTCAAATGCACGACGCGCCACATGTTGCCGCTGCCGCTGCCTACGAACATCACGATGTCCGGAGTCACGATGAAACGCTGTGGTTTCGGCCCTGTAGCCCATTGCCGCATGAACCCTTCGGGCCAACAGTAAGACGCAGACCACTGATGCGCGGCATCGACGCCCTCGTGGTACAGCTGGCGGACCATGCGTTCCTGATACTCGGGCTTCAGAAGAGACAGGAACGTCGGCACCTGGGTCGCACGGCCGTAGTTCCAGACGCGTCGCCCTTGAGGCAGATACTCGCCATACACGCCGTCCCACTTCGGCATGGTCGCGTACGTGTGCTTCGTCGGACCGCCGTGTGCGCGCGCCGCCGCGAGCAGCGCTTCATAGTGCTCCTTCGCGGTCTTGAAGGAATACGGACTCACCAGGTTTTCCCGCGCCCAGTCCTTACCGCAGTTGCCCCACCGCGCGGACCCGGGCGGGTTCTTGCCGATACGGGGATCGGACGTGCCGGAGCCAGCGCCGCCGCTGCGCATGTCGGCGATCTGGCGGGGGCTGTTGCAGCGCCAGTAGAGCGGGTCGAGCCAGTGCTCGCGGTCCTTGTAGAAGTCCTTACTCTTGAAGAGATCCATCGCGAGCGGCTGAATACCGGGAGGCGGCTTGCCATCCCAATCGGGCCCTTCGCCAAAGCTCGGCAGATCCGGCGGCGGGTTTTCGCCTGGGAATGGAATGCCACGAAGCCCGGCTACCGTGGGCGGGTGTAGCTGGCCCCTCGCAGGCAATTCCAAGGAAGCGGCCATGACCAGCGCCGTGAGCACCAGCCCCACAAACGTACGTAGCTGAACCATCGTCTCCCCCCAGAGGCGTGGAAATTGAGTAAAAACGTTGGCGCGTCACCGGTCAAGCGTGACCCACAAAGTGGCATTGCTCGCTCTGGACGAACGCCGGACCTGTGATCTGTTACCGCGTCGCGCCGCCGTAGCCCGACTAGCCTATGCGGCATGCTCTCGTTGAAGTCCACCAAGAACGCTCCGACCGAAGCCAGCCAGCGCCCGCCGGCCGACTCCAGCCAGACGGGTCAGTCCGTCATTGCGGAGCGCGACGCGAAGATCGCCGAGCTCGAGCGGCAACTTGCAGAGGAGCGCGTCAACGCCGCGACACTGCGCGAAGCAAGCGACAGCTTGCGGTTCAAGACCGAAATCCTTGAGAAAAGTTATGCGAAACAGCTGACCGACGCGCGGGCGAAACTCGCCACCGTCGAGAAGGCCGTCGCCGACCAGAAGGCCCACCAGATCGCCTACGGCGCCGATCACGAAGAAACGGTTCGCCTGTTGAAGGAGACGCGCGCCGAACTCGAGCAGGTGAAGCTCGATCGAGATCAGCATCGCGCACAGGCTCGCCGCACTGGATGGACCGGACCCGCCGCGTCCGCCGCCGACAGTTCGGAGCCTGCCGAAGGCACGATCAATCAGCTCATGGCCGGCGCGAGCTGGCTGACGAAGCCAAAGGCGAGCGTCGGCGGCTCCAACCTGGCCGCTCAGGTCGCCGCGCCCGACGAAGCACCCGTCGCGGACATGCTCGCGCCCGAGCTCGTCTTCACGAAAAAAGATAAGGACAAGGACGGGGACTGATGCCCGCCGCAGTGGTCGCACGATCGCGCCCTCGCTAGAATGCGCGCTCTTCTCGCCGGCCTGGCCAGGGTCGGTGTGCCCTCCCGAACCCGCGTGAGCATTCCATCATGACAACCCATTCCGCTGACATCGCGGCGGCAGCGCCCATGTCCGACTCCAGCCAAATCGCACCCCACCATGCCGCGGTGATTCGGCTGCTTTTGGTGTCGGCGTTCGTCGTTATTCTGAACGAGACGATCATGGGCGTTGCAATTCCGCCGTTGATGGTCAGCCTCGGCGTCGATGCGAGCGCCGCGCAGTGGCTTACGACCGCGTTCCTGCTGACGATGGCAGTCGTCATTCCGATCACCGGGTTTCTGCTCCAGCGGTTCCACACGCGCACGATCTTCATCGCGGCGATGACGCTGTTCTGTCTTGGCACGCTGGTCGCCGCGCTCGCGCCTGGCCTTACGCTGCTCATCGTCGCTCGCGTGATTCAGGCGTCAGGCACCGCAATCATGTTGCCCCTATTGATGACCACCGTCATGACCCTCGTGCCTGCTGAGTCTCGCGGCAAGACGATGGGCAATATCATGATTGTGATCTCTGTGGCGCCGGCGATCGGCCCGACGATCTCCGGACTCATCTTGAGCTTTCTGACGTGGCGCTGGCTGTTCGTGCTAGTGCTGCCGATCGCTATTGCGGCGCTGGTGCTCGGCGCGCGCCGCATCGAAAACGTGACCACGCCCCGGGAAGCCCCGCTCGACGTCGGCTCCGTACTGTTGTCCGCCGTGGGCTTCGGAGGCGGCGTGTACGGCCTGAGCCTCCTTGGCGCGCCAACCCCGCCGCAGAGCTTCCCCGCGTGGGCGCCGCTCGCGATCGGCGCCGTTGGACTCGTCGCATTCATCGCTCGCCAGCTCGCACTGCAACGACACGACCGCGCGTTGCTCGACCTCCGCACGTTCACGTCGCGAAACTTCACGGTGTCCGTGGTGCTGATGGCCATCATGATGATGGCTCTGTTCGGCACGCTGATCGTGTTGCCTATCTACCTGCAGAACGTGCGCGGGTTGAGCACGCTTCAGACCGGCCTGCTGTTGCTGCCGGGCGGGTTGTTGATGGGTCTGCTTGGGCCACCCGTCGGTCGACAGTACGATCGCGTCGGCCCGGCTAAGCTACTCATACCGGGCGTCGTGATCGTGACCGCGGTGCTGTGGGCGATGACGTTGCTCGGCCCGGTGACACCGGTTCCCTACATACTTGCGGGGCATCTCGTGATGAGCGTCGGATTCGCTCTGCTGTTCACGCCGCTGTTCACCGTGAGCCTGTCTTCCGTCAAACCGCAGCTGTACTCGCACGGAAGCGCCGTACTGGGTTCCACTCAACAGGTCGCGGGTGCGGCCGGGGTGGCGCTGTTCATCGCGTTGATGTCTGCCGAGAGCGCCAGGGTGCTCGCGGGCGGCGCGCCGGCGCTCGAAGCGCTGGCCGCCGGTGTCCGCGCGGCGTTCCTTTGCGGCGCCGTGGCATCGCTGTGCGCCGTCGTGTGCGCACTGTTCGTACGCAAGCCAGACAGCGCAGCGCTCGCGGCGCCGCACTGATTCCCGGTCCGCGCGTGTTACCGCGTCACCTCGCGCGGCGGCGGTTGCTCCAGACGATCTCGGCTGCACCGACAATCGCGAGCATCGCGCCGTAGTACGTCCAGTGGATATCGCTGACCATGAAACCCTGCAGGATCGCGGCCGGGCCCACGTTCAAGCCTTGCATCATCCAGACACACCCCATCAGGATCATCACGACACCGAGCAAGGTGTTCAGGATCCGCATGATCACGTCGAAAGCGCCGGCCATACTGAGTCTCCCCTCGTGGTGGATGGTGAATCCATAGCATCGCGCCTTTCGAGCAGGTCGCGCAGACTTTGATGGAGCTCGTTGCGCGTCGAAGACCGGCCGTTGTCTTCGAGCGCTGCATGGGTCGCCGCGATCAACGCATCACCGAGCGTCTGCAGCTCGAGCAACGCCGGGCGACTGTTTTTCGGTGTGCCGTGGTGTTCCGGATGCTGAAACGCATGCTCGCAGCGCTCGCGACTGAGCGAATGATGCGCGGCGCACGCGGATGGGCGCGCCTCGTAAGCACAACACTGGCCGTCGACGAGCAGCGCGCACGGCATGCGCGCCGCGTAGTGTTGCCCGACGTTCATTCCATCGATTCGCGCCGCGTTCTCCTTGATCCGTCGTTCCGCCGCGGCCGCGCTGGCCGGCGAGAGACGGGTCCGCAGGTGATGCAATACGGCCACGGCTTCGTGCTCGAAAACGCTGACGCGCAGATGGCAGCAGAAGTCGCAACCGGCTTCACAGGCTACGGAAGCGCCGGCCTGTCGCGCTGCTGCGAATCCGTTGTCGAGCGCGCGTGCAAGACGTCCGGCGACGGCCGCGCAATCCGCCGCCGCGCAGCCCGCACCGAGGTGCCGCTTTGTGTCTTCATGCGTGGCCGTCGCCGCCCTGTGCGTGCGCTCGCGGGAAATCTGCATCGTGTTCGTTGCGAAAGTAGGTTGCGGTGCGCGGGCTACTTTTTCGGCGCGTCCTGCGAGTAGTTGCGGTACGTGAGCTCCTTGCACGCGTCGGCCGCGTACGGCGCGTCGGCAGGTAGCACAGTATCGCTGCCGGTGTACTTGTCCGTGAAGTAGGCGGCGTCGTCGGCCTCATAGTCGCGCTTGAGAGCCAGCGTTTTGGGATCCAGCTTGAATCGTTCGACGACGTGCAACTTGTCGCTGTGCGGCACCGTGCCGGCCAGACTGCCCGGGAGAAACGCCACCGTATCGACAATGAGCGTATCGCCCTCCCAATGCCCGATCGAATGCCCCCCGCGGCTCGCCTTCACTCCCGCGGGGTGGGCTTTCATATTCACGAATACGGTACGCGTGAGACCTCGGCTGTATTCGAACGTGATCGCGTCCTTGCCTTGCGTAATGCGGTTAATCGGCCCGTCGAACACCCAGTCGAACAGGATGCTCGTGATCTCGCACCGCGCCCGCGTGCTGTCTTCGGGCTTCGCTTTCTTCAGCTGATCGGAAACCGCTTGCCCGGCGGGCGTCAACTTCACGGGTTGCGCGCCCCACCCGGCGCCCGGCACATCGGCGAACTGCACGGTACCCGCCTCGACGGCCGCTACCATGCTCTTCGGCACTAGCCCACCGCGCCCGGTCGGTGGCCGCGCGATCAGATACTGCTCCTGCGCCCAATCGCCCGTGATGTTCGGCTCACCACTCGGCAGCCGCAGCGGACGGTTCGCGTTCTGAGTATTCGCGTTGGTCAGCTGTTGGTAGCGGACGAGTTTCGGCGCATCGCCGATCGTCAGATCCTCGACGTAACAGGTGGACGTGTCTTCGCGATGCGGGTGACCGTTGACGGTGACGTGCTTTCCCACCACGAACATCTCGGGCGACCATCCCGAGCGGCGCAAGACCGTGGCCGCTCGCATTTCGCAGCGCATCTTCAGCTGCTTGCCGTCGGCGCCGATGGCGTCGAAGTACAGGTACGCGTGCGGATTCACGAAGTCCACGCCCGTGAGCGTGCCTTCGAGCGTGACGTTCTTGGTCGGATCGATATTGCCGAAGCCGTGATGAGCTGAAGCGGTGCTCGTGGCCACAAGCGCCGCGAATATGATGGCGAGCCGCGTCGACATGTTGCCGTCCCCGTGAGACGCAGAAATCGAAGATAAGTATAACGCTGCGGTTTGAGCGCCGGGCCCTCGACTCGATATCCGTGCCGGCCACGAGACGATTCTCGGCTGAGCGGCACATGCTAGGATCAACGCCGCCATCTGCGAGGGGACCCAAAGGATGCGCAACCGTATTCAGGTCTTAACCGTAGCTCTGCTGGCCACGGCAGGCGTCGGCCGCTCCGTTGTCGAAGCACAAACTTCCGCAAGCGCGGCGCCGGCAAGTGCTCCCGCCGCTGCGCCGGTTCCGCGAACCTCCTGGGGCGATCCCGATCTGCAGGGCGTGTGGGACTACCGCACCATCACGCCGATGGAACGCCGACCGGAGCTCGCCGATCGCGAGTTCTACACCGAGGGCGAAGTTGCGGAGCTTGAAGGCCGCGCTGCCCGACGCATGGACAAGGCGCCGGATCCGAACGCGCCGAGCACCGGGCTCGTTCACGCCGACTATCTGACCGATCCGGGCCGTCACGTCGACGATGCGCACCGCACGTCGCTGATCGTCGATCCCGCAACCGGCCGCATGCCCGCTCTCACACCCGAAGCTCAGCAACGACAAGACGCCGCACGCGCGGCCGCGGCCGCATCGCCGGCAGGCGGCAGGACGGATTCGTATCGCGACCGGCCTCTTTACGAGCGCTGCATCACCCGCGGCCTGCCGAGCACGATTCTGCCGACGCTGTACAACAACAACATTCGGATCGTGCAGTCACCGGGCTACGTCGCGATCGTTCACGAGATGATCCACGAAACGCGCGTCGTGCCGCTCGACGGAGCGCCGTTCACCGGCGTACGCAGCTACCTCGGCGAATCGCGCGGCCATTGGGAAGGCGACACGCTGGTGGTCGAGTCGCATAACTTCAACGGCAAGGCACCGTTCCGCGGCGCCGGCGCCAACTTGAAACTGACGGAGCGCTACCGCCGAACGAGCGCCGACAGAATCGAATTCAGAATGACCTTCGAGGACGCCACACAGTGGGTTCAGCCGTGGACGGTTGCGTATTCGATTCGGCCCGCCGACGGGGAACTGTACGAATACGCGTGCCACGAAGGTAACTACGGGCTGCACAACATCCTCGAGAACGCGCGCGACGCCGACCGGGCCGCGGCCGCAAGTAAGCACTGACGGAGCACCATGCGAACGCGGTACCTCTTGCTTCCCCTAGGTGTAGTTGCCGCCGCCAGCGCCGCAGCGCATCACTCGTTCTCGGCCGAGTTCGATGCCAGCAAGCCGGTCACGTTGCACGGCACCATTCTCAAAATGGAGTGGATCAACCCGCATAGCTGGCTGCATATCGCGGTGAAAAACGCGGACGGCACGACATCCGAGTGGATGATCGAGGCCGCGACGCCGAACACGTTGTTCCGCCGTGGCTACACGCGCGACGCCGTGAAGCCCGGCACCGAGATCACGGTGGAAGGTTACCGCGCGAAGAATGGCGCGAATCGCGCGAACGGGCGCGACCTGATTCTGCCGGATGGCTCCCGGTTGTTCATGGGATCGGCGAGCACTGGGGCGCCCGGCGATAGCGCAGCAGGTGGTGGCGCCAACGAGCAGT
>PMCP01000110.1:31653-125772 GCA_003155415.1 Gammaproteobacteria bacterium
CTTCGGTGGCACCGCCAACGCGCAAGGCGGCTTCGCGCCGGCCGCGCTCGCCACGACCAAGGTGCGCGACAACATCTACATGATCCGCAGTGCCGCGTCGGGCAACGTCACGGTACTCGTCGGCGACGATGCCGTGGTTCTGATCGACGCGAAGTTCGACAACGAGCACGATGGCGTCATGGCGCAGCTGAAGGCAATCACGAACAAACCGGTGAAGTACGTCATCAGCACACACTTGCACGGCGACCATACGGGCGGAAACCAGAAGCTGCAGGCGCTCGGTGCCCAGGTCATCGCATCGGAGAACGCGCGCCGCATCATGATCGAAACCTCGGCGCCTGGGTTGCCGAACCTTGCGATACGGGACTATTTGCGCCTGTACTTAGGCAAGCTGCCGATCGATCTCTACTACTTCGGCCGCGGCCACACGGATGGCGACATCGTCATCCATCTGCCAACCGAGCGCATCGTGGTGATGGGCGACTTGTTTGCCCTGTGGGGGCCCTACATGCATCTCGTCCACTACGGCGCTGGCGGCAGTATTCGCGACTGGTCCCGATCACTCGAGGGCGCGCTAAGACTTGATTTCGACACGGTGATCCCCGGTCACAGCGGCCTCACGGACCGCGCCAACCTGGAGGGCTACTTGAAGGAGACCGTCCGTCTGCAGGAGACCGTGCGCGACATGAACCGCGCGAAGAAGCCGCGCGACGACATCAAAAAGGTGCTCGGGACGGAGTTCCACTGGAGCGGCTTCATGTTCGATCTCGGGTTAGACGGCGTTATCACTGAGATGCAGTAGCACGAGGGTTCAACGATGGATGCGATAGCCAAATTCAAGGAAGCCGCGCGAGCGGGCTGGGAGTCGTTCGCGCCGACAGAAATGGCCACTGGTTCCGTGGCACCGAAACTCGTGAAGTTCGCGGGCTTGCAGCGCGGCATGCGCGTGCTCGACGTCGGCTGCGGCACGGGTGTCGTGGCCCTCACGGCGGCGCGCATCGGGGCGCGCGTCACGGGCAGCGACCTCACTCCAAAATTGATCGAGCGCGCGAAAGAAAACTCGAAGCTCATGGGCCTCGACATCGCCTGGGACGTCGGCGACGCCGAAGACCTTCCTTACAAGGATGGCGAGTTCGACGCGGTCGTCAGCCAGTTCGGCCACATGTTCGCGCCGCGCCCCGAAGTCGCGGTTCGCGAGATGCTGCGAGTGCTGAAGCCCGGCGGCGCCATCGCGTTTTCGACGTGGCCACCAGAGCTCCTGGTCGGCCGCATGTTCGCGCTACAAGGTCGTTACGCGCCGCCGCCGCCGCCCGGCACCTCGCCACCGCATCAATGGGGCGACCCCAATATCGTGCGCGACAGGCTCGGCGACGCGGTCACCGACCTCTTCTTCGACCGCGACGTCATGTACTTCCAGATTCTGAGCCCGCAGCACCAGCGCGTGTTTCTCGAGACCAATGTCGGTCCGGTCGCGAAGCTCGTCGAGGGGCTCAGCCGCTCCGATCCGGCCAAGCTGGCTGCGTTCCGTGCCGACCTCGAGCAGCTCATGGGCCTCTACTTCGATGACAACCGCATCAAGCAGGACTTCTTGCTGACGCGCGCGCGCAAGCGCTGAAAAAAGAAAGCCCCGCTTCGTGCGGGGCTTTCGTCGACAGAGCTTCGAAGAACTATCAGTTCACGGCGAAGCAGTAGAACAGGCCGGCGCCGCCGGTCGGCTCAAGCTTCGCGATCGAGCAACCCTGCGACGGGTGGGCATTCGTCCACGAGTTCACGCCTGCGGCACGGCCGAGGCGGTCGGCGTGGCCGAGCGTGGCTTTCGCGTCGTCGCCACCGTTCGTCCAGTTGCTGCACGTGTCGGCCGAGGCGGTGCCGTCGTCGTTCGTGCCCGTCATGATGTCATGCTGCAGCGGCATCTGCTTCGGCGCAGGGGGATTGCCGGCGAGGTAGTTCGGCGAAGTGCCCTTCTCCGTCAGGGCCGTGTCGGCGCTGATCTTGTTGTTGGTCGCGCCGAGCAGATCCGAGACATCCTTCGCCACCTGCACGCCTTTGACATTGACCCACGGACCCTTACCAATGCGGTCCTTGGCGTTGACCGTGCTCGTGCTCAAGAACGCATGCCACGTCTTGCCACCCGCGCCAACCGCGGCCGCGAGCGATTGGCAATGCGCATCGGCCCCGGCGAGGCCGCCGAGATTGCCGCCTTTGCCCGGGTTCGCGCTCGTGACGAAAAAGCTCGCGGTCGCCGCCGACTGCGCGAACGCCACCCCTGCGCCGAGCGCCAGAACGCTCAGTACGCCGAAAACTTGGATACGATTCATTGCAATTTCTCCTTGTAGACTCGAGAACATGACCGACGGACCCTAACGAAGCGCGCAAGCAGGGTCAATCGCGCGACGCTTGGGCCGTCTGTGGATTTATTTCGGCGGTGCCGGCGGCGGCGCCTGAATCAGCACGACGAACAGATTGTCGGGCTCGCGCATGATGCCCACCCTCATCGCGCCGCTGGGCGCGGGCAACTCGAGCGGCTTGCCGCCGGTGGAGACGAACGCGCCGCCGGCTTTCGTGAATGCGGCCACCGCAGCGTCGATATCGCGCACCTGCATCTGGAAACGCGTCGAGCCTGAGTCCTTCAAGTCGCCGCGCACGGTCTTCCTGTCAACGCCTTTGTAGTCCATCACCTCGAACATGAGGCCTGTGGTCGGCACCTTCATGATCGCGAAGCGGAACTGTGCACCAGCCCCGACGCCAAGCGCGGCACCAACGGTGGCGTTCTCCGCAAAGGCCGGCTTGTTCGTGAGCTCCATGCCGAGCGCGTCGTGATAGAGGCGCACGGATTTCTCCACGTCCTCGACCGTGAGGCGCACCCGCACATCGACAACGTTCGACGTGGCCGGCGCCTCCGTCTTCGGCGCCTCGTCCGGCTGCACGATCTCCACGAAATGGCCGTCCGGATCCTTGACCACGACCATGCGCGCTGTGTGACCGGGCCCGAATGGAAGCACGGCGGGAGCACCTCCGGCGGACACGACAGGCGCGCCCTGCGCTTTCACGCGCGCGAGAGTCGCGTCGATGTCACGCACGAACACGATCAACGTGAATGCGCCCGAGTCTTGCGGCCGGCGCTCGAGCGGCTTGCCGCCCGCGCCGGAAATTTCGACGATCTCGACGCCCTGGCGCATGCCGCCGGGCCGCGCGATCATCCAGCGAAGCTTCGCGTTCGGCAGGCCGAACATGTTGCGCAGCCCCTCGTTCTTGTCGGCGTTACCGGGCTCGCCCTGCGTCTCGAGCCCGAGCCCGTCGCGATAGAACGCGACCGCTTTGTCGAGGTCGTGGACGATCGGGCTAAAGAAGTTACCGTTGCCCGTAATGAGAGCGGCCGGCGCCGCCGCGGGCTGCGCGTGCGCGGTCGCGCCGAGGATGGTGAACACCGAGAGTACCCATAGCTGTTTCATTATCGATCTCCGCAAAAAAACTCAACGCTCATCAGGCAACGCGAACACGTACAGCGCCTGCCCCCGACCCGGTGGCTGCACTTCCGGCGACAACAGCGACGGCACGAGCCGTGGGCTACCACCGCCCAAGCCTGTTGTCACCGCGATGTACTGCTTCCCGCCCGCTTCGAATGCGATCGGGAACCCCTGCACCGACGTCGCAAGCCGCGTCTGCCACACGATCTTGCCGTCGCGCACGTCGAGCGCCTTGAAGCTGCGGTCGAGATCGCCGATGAACACGATGCCCCCGGCAGTCGATAGAGCGGCGGTGAGAATCGCGGCGCGCTGTTGCACGGCCCACTTCTGTTTCATGGTGTCGACGTCGAACGCGGCAAGCTTGCCGATGTTGCCGTTCGTGCCCGGCATCTCGTAGAAGCGCCGATCCGCGCCGCCAGCGCTCCCGCCGCCGGCCTTCTGCTCGATGGCCTGCGCGCGAATCGCGATGCAGCTCTGCGCGAGCGGAATCAGCAGCGTGCGCGACGGCTTGTGAAAGCTCGTAGCCTGCCAGTTGTGGCCGCCTTCGGAGCTCGGACAGCCGTCGACCCACTCGCCGACTTTGTGCGTGAGGATGTCGTCGCGGTAGCGCGGCTGGCCCGTTTCGCGGTCGAAACTGGCCCAAACGTTCTGGAACAGCGTCTCGGCGTGGTCGATGTACTCGCCCGTGCGCCGATCGAGCTTCCATAGCACGCCGTCCTTGCCCACCGTCAGCGCCCATTTGCGGCCGCCGCCGTCGACCAGCACTCGCTCGAACACGACGTCGAGATCGAGCGCCTCCCCAGGCGCGTGCTGGTAGTGCCATGCGAGCTTGCCCGTCTTCACGTCGAGCGCGACGGTCGAGCTCGTATAGAGGCCCGCATCGAGCCCGCCCATACCGCGGCTCGCGGGCATCCACGGCTTCGCCTGCGCAGTTCCCCAATAGGTGAGCCCGAGCTCGGGATCGAAGCTGCCCGTGATCCAGGTCTCGCCGCCGGCGCGGTAGAGATCCGGCAGACTGCCCCACGTGTTGCCGCCGGACTGATCACTCGTCGCGATGGTCTGGAATCGCCACTTCTGTTCACCCGTGCGCGCGTCGTACGCGCTGATGAAGCACTTCTGTTGCTCGTACGTTTGGCACGCGCCCATGCCTTGGATCACGAGGCCGTTCGCGACGAGCGGTCCGCTGCTGCTGGCGTGACCGTCCAGCATCTGCACGTCCCACGCCGTTTCGCCGTTGCGCGCATTGATCGCGATCAGGTGTCCCGCGGCCTGCACGAACAGCTTGTCGTCGTAGAGCGCCATTCCGCGACTGGCGACCGTATCCTTAAAGTGATGCTCCCAAATCAGCGTGCCGTCGCGGCCGTCGATGGCTTGAACGATGCCCTGCGTGTTGTTCAGGAACACCGTGCCGCGGTAGGCGAGCGGCGATGGCTCGTTCGTGCCGCCATCGCGCATGGGCCAGATCCACGCGAGCTGCAGGCGATGCGCATTGGTCGCCGTGATGTCCTTCAACGGGCTGTAGCTCGAAGCCCCATAGTCACGCCGCAGCATCGGCCAGTCGCCGGCCGCGGGATTCTTGAGCGCCTGTTCCGTGAGCGGCACGAAGTCGCGCAGGGTGCCGGCCACGGTGACGCCGACCGGCTCGACCACGGGCCTCGCCGATGCAAGCGCGTCACTGCCGATGACGGCCGATGTCGCGGCCGTGAGTGCCGCGTTGTTGGCAGTGAAGCCGTTCGTCTGCAGGAGATAGGAAATGATGCCGAGATACGTCGTCTCCGGCAGGCTACCTGGCGCCTCCGGCGGCATCGTGGCGCGCAATTGAATCAGCAGATCGGTGGTATTGCGTCCCGTCCACCGCGCGCCGAACTCCGGCGCAGCAAGGATCGCGTTTGGCATTTGCCGAAGATCCGCGCCGTGACACATCTGGCAGGTGTCGCGGAATGCGGTACGGCCCGCCTCGACTTGCGCCGCCGTGAAGGCGCGCGCAGGCGTTACCCAATGAAACACGCTGACGCCCGCCACAGCGAGCGCTAACGAACGCTTAAACCGGCTCATCGGCCTGCCCCCCCACTCACACGCCGGTAAGTGCCGGCGCGCACCCCAAAGAAAATATGAGCTCAGTTCCCCGGCTGCGTGAACTCGAACGTCAGCTCGGCGCAGCGTTGCTTTTCGAACGGCGTATCCGACAACAGCACGGTGTCTTGGCCCGTGTATGGCGTCGTCAGATAAATTGGATCCTCGACCGCGTACTCGCGCTTCATCGCGAACGTTTTTGGATTGAGCGTGAAGCGCTCCACAACGTGCAGCTTGTCGCTACTCCTCGTCGGCGGTACGAGCACGCCCGCAGCGAAGCCTACGGTATCGACCACCAACGTCTCGCCTTCCCACTTGCCTATCGAATGCCCCGTGTTGCTTGGCGTCAGCCCCGCTGGATGCTTGTCCATGCCGACGTGAATGCGGCGCGTGTTGCTGTACAAGCCGTAGTCGATGTCGATGACTTTCTCGCCGCCTACCGTCGTCTGCGTGATTCGATTCACGGGCCAGTCGAACGTCCAGTCGAAGACGATGCTGGTCGGTTTGCACTGCAGACGTGGATTGTCCTCCGGCGACCACATGCGAAACGCCGTGGCGGCGGTTTGCCCGGCCTCCGTGTACTGCACACGCGACGGCGGCGGATTTCGCGACCTGATTTCGGCGATGGTGATCTTGCCGGAGGCATACGCCTCTCGCAGGCTGCGCGGCACGAGATCGCCGCGGCCACCACTCGGTGGAATGGTCAGCACGGCTTGCTCCACCGCCCAGTCGCCCGAGATGTTCGGTTCGCCGGATGCAAGCTTCAGCGGCCGTTTCGAAGTGTCGACCGGCGCGCGCGTGAACTGATCGTTGCGGTCGATCGACGTAGTGCTGGCGCCGCCGAGGGAAATGGTTTCGAGATAGCACGAATGCGGATCGTCGCGGTGTGGGTGGCCGTGGATGTCCACATGCCGGCCCGCTACGAACTCTTCCGTCTTCCAGCCCGAACGCTTGATTAGCGTCGCAGCCCGCATCTCGCAGCGCATGGACACCGGCTTGCCGTCGGCACCGACGGTGTCGAAGTAGAGATATGAGTGCGGGTTTACGAGGTCGAACTTCGTGAGCGTGCCCGACCAATCCGCGAACTTCTCCATCTGGAACAGCCCGAACCCGTGATGCGCGAGCGCGGGCCCGGCGGAGACCACGGCGATCGTTGCTGCGAGCCCGAGCCGCCTCTTGAAGCGGAATGCAGACACGACTAGTGCGCCGCGTGCACCGGCAAGTGCAACGACATCAGCACGACGGTACCGTCGATCTTGCTGAACCAGTGCGGTGTGTGATCGGGCACGATGACGAAGTCGCCCTTGGCGACGTGCCGGGACTCGCCGCCTTCGATGCCGGCGCCCGTCAGATTCTCGGCATTGGTGCGCTTCTCAGCAGTGAGCTTGCCGCCGGTCACCAGCGTCGCGGAGCCGTCGACGACGTAGAACAACTCGGCTTCCGTCTCGTGCACGGCCGCGTTACCGACCGAAGCGCGATACTCGAGGCTCACGTTGTATGGCGCGAGCTGTAACAGCGACTGCGCGATGATGGGTTGATCCTTACGGTCCGCTTTCGCCTTCGCTATCAGTGCGGTCACGTCGGCGGCCGAGACCATGGTTTTGCCCGCGGCGGCGGCCGGCGCGGCCGGCTGCTGCGCAATGGCGGGTGACGACATGACGATGGCAGTAACGATGATCGAAAAAGTACGCATCACTTCCCCCTTCCCATCACTATTTTTTTCGGCGCGGACATGACGCCCACGTGTGCTCGGATCGTACTAGAGCCAGCCCCACGAAGCCATGCCGCATCAATGAGGTAGCCGTGCGCGCGACGCGAGCCTCGCCTGTGCCACCACCACCGCTTGTGGCAGAGTGTGCCGACTCCAAGGAGCCCGCTCATGTCGAAGATCAGCGCGCCAGCCTGCCACTCTCCGAAGCTCTGCCATTGGGCGGCCGCCGTTGCCGTTGCAGCGCTGTGTGGCGGTGCTCTCGAGGCACAACCCGTCGCCAACATCGGCTTCAAGAGCGTGGGCCGCGCCGCGCCGCTCGCGGTAGCGCTCCCCGCACCCACCAGCGAGGACATCGAAGCATATCCGCCGGCCGAGATCGCGGGCCTGCCCGAACGTTATTGGATGGTCGGCCCATTCCGCAGCTCCAAGCCGGGCCCCGACGGCAAGCCGATCGAAGTTCGCAACGGTTCCGCTTGGGATGGGGCCGCGCCGAAGGGCGTGAAGCCGTTGCCGGTCGATCTCTTCACCTCAAAAGACTTTTACCAGGACCGCGCGCTGTGGAGCGACCCGCGCTACTTCCGCTGTAACAGCAACGGAGCGCTCGAACAGCAGTGGACCGCGCGCGGTAACGCCAAAGCGATCATCGGCAGCGATCCACCGCGCACGGCTCCATGGGGGTACTGCAACCGCGGACTACCTCGCGAGGCACTCGTGAGTCCGTATGCGTTCAAGACCGCCGGCGAGCACTACGCAGCACTTCTTGCCGAAACCCAATCGCGCGGCGGGCCTACGGAACACACGTACGCGACGGTGCCGGGCGACATCGGCGGCCGTTACCTCTGGCCGCGCGGCCAGAACTGGTACGCCGAAATATTCTGGACGCAGATCCCCACCGTCCTGTCCGTGCTGACACCCGAGTATCAGACGCGCATGGTCGAGGAGCTGTATCACGACGGGCACACGAACGCGCAGCAGTGGCCCGCTCAATACTGCTGGCCTGAAGGGTTCATGCGGCGCTGGCATTACCACGCCGTGACCAATCAGCCGCACTCCATCATCGTGACGCCGAAGCTCGTGCAAATCCTGGCCGGCGACGCGGATAACTTCATCACGCACGTGAACATCGGCCGTACGTTCGACATGACAGGCAACGTGCCGCACTTCGGCGCCGAGACGCCAAAGTGGTACGGCGAGACCGTCGGTTTCTGGGACAAGGACACGCTTGTCACCTGGACCTCGAACATCCAGGGGTGGAAGGTTCACGGCAACTTCGAGTTCTCGAGCAAGCTGCAGACGATCGAGATCTACACGCCCGCCCGCGACGCGGCAGGCAAGGTCGTCGGCTTGAACCACGAGGGCATCTTCTACGACCCGGAGGGTCTGGTTGAGCCGATCCGCATGGTGCGCAACCTCAAGAAGGCGAGCGACGTCGAAGCCGGCGACCCGTACCAGTTCATCGAATGCGTGCCGACCATCTATCCGCTGAACGGCCACGCGACGCCCGTCGCGCCGGGCGCCGTAATCCAATACAAGGTGCCAGACATGTTCGGCCGGCCGTGGGCACAGATCTGGCAGGAGAATTTCGAGCGCGACATGAAAAAGCCGGCCGACGAAGATATCTTCAGTTTCAAGTGACGGTAACGCCTCGTCCGAGCGGCAACGAACCCTCTCTTCCTTAACGGTTATTCAGCGCCAAAGTGGTGAATGCCGCTGTTTCCTGCAGCGATTCGACATCACGCGCCGCGCACTACGGTGAAAAACGATTAACCGTTATTAACAGCCCGCAACCTGCCGCGGCTGGCCTCGCCCAACCGATAATTCAGCTGCTGTTCAACGTCGCGTGCGAAAATCCGCCCATGATTTCCGCCTTGGAGTACCGCTGATGAACCTCCGACGCCTGGTTTGGCTTGTGCCGCCCGTCGCGCTGCTCGGCGCCGTTGCCTACGCGCACAATGCGATTTGCGACTGTTTCGACAACGGCGACAACACGATCACGTGCGAAGGCGGTTTCAGCGACGGCGGCAAAGCGGTCGGTGTACCGGTACGCGTGCTCGACGGAGCCGGTAAGGTCTTGATCGAAGGAGCCATGAGTGCGCAAAGCGACTTCAAATTCCCCAAGCCCAAGGTCGACTACCGCGTCGTCTTCGACGGTGGCGAAGGCCACATTGTCACGATCGACGGCCGCGACATCGCGAAGTAGCCGCGCGGCGGCAGCGGGCGCGCTGCTGCTTGCAGGGTGTGCCTTTGGCCCCGCTGAAGCCCACTTTCAGCTCCTCTACACGCCCGAGGCGGCGCTGAAGGAAGCGGCTGCAGTGCCGTTCGCGATCGTGTTCTCGCACCCGTTCGACAACGGTTTCACGATGGCCATGGGTAAGCCAGAGGCGTTCTACGTTGTCGCCCAGCGCGGCGAAGGCGAGCCCAAGAAAACCGATCTCATGCAGTACCTCGAGCCGATCGAATGGGCCGGCAGCGACGGCACCAGCAAGGCGGCTGCTTTCCTGGCCCATCCGCCGCGCAACATCACGCGCTCACTCGGCGACTACACGTTTGTCCTGCAGCCGGCGCCCTACTACGAAAAGAACGAAGACAAGTACATCCAGCAGTACACGAAGACGGTGATCAACGTCGGCGGCATCCCCGGCAACTGGGACGAGCCACTGGGCTTGCCCGTCGAGGTGGTGCCGCTCGACAAGCCGTACGCGAATTGGGTCGGTGGCGTGTTTCGCGCCGTCGTACTCTCGGACGGCAAGCCAGTCCCGCATGCCGAGATCGAGGTCGAGTACCTGAACCACGAGCCGCTGATCGACGCTCACAAATTCGATCCCGAGGGCAAGGTCTCGGCGCCCCAAGAGTCGTTCAGCACGCTCAGCGTTCGCGCCAACGCCGCGGGCGAAGTCACGATCGGCTTGCCGAAGGCCGGCTGGTGGGGTCTCGCTGCGCTGAACTTGAAAGAAGGCGCGCAGCATCAGGGCAAGAAGCTATCCGTGGATGCCGTACTGTGGCTCAAGGCCACGGACATGAAAAAGTAGCACCGCGATGAGCGCCGTGGCCCAAGAAGTTCGTCCAGCCGGCAGGCGCCTCGAGTGGCTGGCGATGGTCGCGGCCACGATCGCGGTGATTGGCGCGCTCGGTTTCTACGTTTACGAACGCGGTGACGAGCACAGCACCGAGCCGATCTACGACTGGCAGGTCAGCGCATTCGCGGGCCTCACGGGGCCCGATCAAGCGATCTACAACTCGTTGTATACGGTCAAGGATGAGATCCCCTTCATCTACGACGACATCAACCGCTTCAACGAGCCCGGTCAGAAGTTCCATTGGCCGAACCTCACGGACTTTCAAGACTGGTTGCTGCCCCCGTTCTATAAAGACACGAGCTGGGAGCAACAGGGCTCCCTGTCGTGGACGCTATTCGAGCCGTTGCCCGAAGGCGAGATGCAGGGCTCGACGATGTATTTAGGCACCGACGGCAAACTGTCGGGGCAAGGCTCGTTCCTGCTGGTGATCGGCCACGTGCATGCCGGATTCCAGAATACGAATGCGATGGTGATCTGGTGGATTCCGAAGAACCACATGGAGATGCCGAAGAGCGGTTTTCGCGACGGGCTGATACTTCAGGGCTGGCGCGAGGTCGTGCCGTATAGCGGCGCGGCAGAGGTCAAGCGCCTGTTCGGCGCCGATGCCGCGGAGCGCGCCAAAGCGCAGTTCAACGGTTTCCCTCCCGATGGCACTCCGGCTGATGGTTCCACCTCAACCGATGCCACGCCGGGCGAGGATGCCGCCACGAAAGCCAAGAATGCCGACGTCGAACAGCTAATCCTGGATGCTCTGGGCAGCCAGGACAAAGAGAAAGGGAAGTAGTCATGCGGTTTTTCACAAGGATGCTGCTCCGAACACTCGCCATTGGCGTGGTTGCACTGGGAGCGCTCGCGGGCTCTGCGCAAGCCAAGACGCTCAGGGTGGGCATCACGCTGCACCCTTACTACAGCTTCGTGGCGAACATCGTCGGCGACCGCGCGAAGATCATTCCCCTGATCGACTCCGATGCGAATCCGCACGGCTATGCGCCGCAACCCGCCGATATGATCCGGATGATGGCGATGGACGTCATGGTCGTGAACGGGATCGGCCACGACTCGTGGGCGTTCGAGATTCTCGATGCCGCGGGCATGCGCAACAAGCTCAAGCTGATCTACGCGAACGACGGCGTGTCGCTAATCCCGGTCGCGGGGGATCCGAGCGGCGAAAAGGTCGTGAACCCGCACACGTTCATCTCGACGACGGCCGCGATCCAGCAGGTCTACACGATCGCGCGCGCGTTGGGCGAGCTCGATCCGGAGAACGCCACGTTCTTCCGGGATAACGCACGCCACTACGCGCTCGAGATCCGGAAGCTCCGGGGCGAATTCGACGCCAAGATCGCGGGCGCCGATCTCTCGAAGTTCCGCTGCGCGTCGATGCATAGCGGCTATGACTACATCATGCAGGAGCTCGGCCTGCAGGTGTCCGCCGTGATCGAACCGCGCCACGGCGTCGAGCCCACCGCGCGGCAGCTGGCCGAGACGATCGATCGGATCAAAGCCGCAAACGTGAACGTGCTGTTCGCGGAGAAGTACTTTGCCAGCAAGCTCTCGGATACGATTCGCGACGCGACGGGTGTGAGGATGTACTCGATCTCTCACATCAGCAGCGGTCCGTACACGAAAGAGAAGTTCATCGAAGAGATGCGCGAGAACCTCACGACGATCGCCACGGCGATCCGGGAATCGGCGAAGAGCTAGCCATGCGCGGACCTTCGATCGACTTCGAGCGTGTCAACCTGTCGCTCGGCAACACACCCATCCTGGAAGACGTGTCCTTCAAGGTGCAGGCCGGCACGATCCACTGCATCGTGGGGGCCAACGGCGGCGGCAAGACGTCGCTCGTGCGTTCATTGCTCGGCCAGATGCCGCATTCCGGACGCATCCGCATCGAGTGGCACGACAGTAAAGTCATTGGCTACGTGCCCCAGACACTCGACTTCGACCGCAGCCTACCGATCACCGTGCTCGATTTCGTCGCCATGGCGTCGCAGCGCCGGCCGGTTTTTCTCGGCGTGTCGCGCGAAAGACGCAAGGAGATCGCCGACAAGCTCGAGCAGCTCGGACTCGCCGGCAAGCTGCGTAGCACGCTCGGCAGTCTTTCCGGCGGCGAGCGGCAGCGCGTGCTGCTCGCGCAAGCGCTGATCCCGGAGCCCGCCCTGCTCGTGCTGGACGAGCCCACCACCGGACTCGACCTCGCTGGCAAGGAAATTCTGGAGGGCACGATCAAAGCCTTCGCGAAGGGTGGCGGCACCGTCATCTGGATCAACCACGACATCGTGCAGGTCACGGAACTGGCCGACGCGTTGACCTACATCAACCGCAAGGTGCTGCTCGACGGCGCGCCGCGCACCGTGCTCGCGAACGGCGCGGCGGCGCATCTGTTCCCGACCTTGATCCTGTCTGCCGAGGGAGCCCGCACATGAGTTGGCTGTATCACATCCCCCGCGACTACATCATCGCTCTCGCGAACGCCAACAAGATCCACTACAGCTTCTCGTACGCGTTCGTCGTCAACGGGCTGTTGTGCGCGTTCATCATCGGGCCGCTGCTGGGCGGCATCGGCACTATGGTCGTGGCGAAGCGCATGGCGTTCTTCTCACAGGCGGTAGGCAACGCGGCGCTCACTGGCGTCGCTATCGGCGTGATCATCGGCGAATCGTACACGGCACCGTATATGTCGATGTTCAGCTTCTGCCTCTTGTTCGGCCTCTTCCTGAACTTCTCGCGCAACCATACGAAGATGTCGTCCGATACGCTGATCGGCGTATTCCTGTCGATCTCGCTCGCCATTGGCGCCACCGCACTGCTGTGGGTGTCCGCGAAGGTCAACACGCATATCCTCGACACGGTGATGTTCGGCTCGATCCTCACCGTCAACGACACCGACATGAACGTGCTGATGGTGACGACCGTGCTGACGGCCGTCACGGCCCTGCCGCTGTTCAATCAGATGCTGCTGGCGAGCCTGAACCCAAGCCTCGCGCATGTGCGCGGCGTGCGGGTGCACCTGCTCGAGTACGTGTTCGTGTTGCTGCTCACCATCCTCACCGTGGCGTGCGTGAAGATCATCGGCGCCGTGCTCGTCGAAGCACTGCTGCTGATTCCGGCGGCCGCCTCACGGAACTTGAATCGCTCGATCCGCGGGTTCGTGTGGTGGAGCATCGGGTTTTCGACCGCCAGCTGCATCATCGGAGTCTATGCTCCGATGCGTTGGGATCTGCCGGTGCCGTCCGGTGGAGCGATCATCCTGACATCCGCAGGTATCTTCCTGATCACGATGATCATTCGCATGACCCTGCCGCGCTATCGCGAGGCCTCGGTCTGATACACGGAGCACTGATCGTGACGAAAACACTCACCGTCTCTCGCCGCACCGCTCTCGGCAGCNNCCGATCGTGGTGCAGAACGTGCCCGCCGATGGCCGGCAACTGTCGCTGCTGAAGGACTACATCCAGCGGCGCACGGACACTCTCGCCGCTACCTTCGCGGGCGCCGCAGCCGTCATTTCGGTAACGAACGCGTTGCCGAGCGACCCGCTGTATCGCTTCGCACGCGACGCCAACATCCGCGTCATCGACATCGACGCGGCACTACCGTGGTCGCTCGACAAACCCGGCGTCGCGTTGGCCGACACACCCAAATCAACGAACGCTTGGGGTGGAACCGGCGACGCGTCGGAAACCGCGACGGCGCCCTACTTCTGGCTCAGCATCGCGAACGCGATCCGCATGGCGGACATCATCGCGCACGATCTCGGCGCGTTGTTCCCCGACTCGAACGCCGTCATCGCGAAGAATCTCGACGGGCTCAAGCGCTCGCTGCTCGCGCTGCGCGGCGACTACCAGAAGAAGCTGATCGAAGGCACGGCCGATGTTGTGTTTGCACTGACCGGCGACTTCGTTTACCTGACGAACGACATGGGCCTGTTCGTCGACGGCTATTTCATCAAGCAGGACGTGCGCTGGACGGAATCCGATCTCTCGGCGCTCACGAAGCACCTGAAAGACAACGGTATCAAGGTCGTGCTCCATAAGTGGCAGCCGAGCGACGCGATCCAGAATGCGGTGAAAGCCGGCGGCGCCAAGCTCGTCGTTCTGGAGACCGGCGACCCAGGCATCGTCGTCGACCGCCAACTGGCACGCGATGGGCTGCAGCAGATCCTGCGCAAGAACCTCGAAGCCGTTTACGCTGCCCTGAGCGCGCGGTAGCGCCGGCCGCGTGTGCTCAACAGGGTCGTTCGCGCCCCGACATGTCTACCCGACCGCCCGAACCTTCGACGGAAACGACCGCTCCGATAGGCGCGCGACCGTTGCTCGCAAAGGTGCTCGCTGTTGCGTTGGTCGCGGCCTGGGCCGCACCGCTGTACACCTCGGATCACGGTGCGCTGACGGGGTTCGGTCTCGGCGTTGCGCACGTCGCGTTCGTCATCGTCCCACTGCTGTTGCTAGCGCTCGCGTGGGCGTCGTGGACTGAACGACAATGGTCGCGGCTCGGCGCGATCGCCGCGACGACTCTGTTCCTCGACGTCGCTGCAACGCTGACGGACGGCGAGCGTGTGCTGTTCCACCCGGCGGCTTGGTTGGCGCTCGTTGTACTGATCTTCGCGCTCGCGGCTGCGCTCGAGAACCGTCTCGGCGCGTTGTTACCTGTCGAGTTCGTTCAGGCCGTGCCGTTTCTCGCTGTGGTGCTCGCGCTCACGGCGGTATCGCCGATCTACGTGTCGTTCCAGGCGCAGAAGCGGCACCGCAACCCGCTGTACACCCTGTTCGTGCAGCCGCCGGCGCTCCTCCCGCAACTGCTACCGCCGACGCCCGCTAACACGCTGCGCTGAGCGCGCCAGTTCACGCGTTGCGCTACGCGCAGAGCTCCCGCCGACGGATTGCGAACTGGTTCCTGGAGGCCCCGCGCGCCGATTTTCTATCGTGCGTTGCCGGCCACTCCCACCGCGAACCATGCGAACGATTTTTCTGCTCACCGCATTGCTACTCGCGGCCTGCGCGCGACCCAGCAGCGACCCACCCGACGTTGATTTGCCTGCAACGCTGCCTCCGCTCGCGCGCACGCTGAGCGCCGGCGAGCGCAACGTGCTCGCGATCGATGCGCGCGGCCGGATCTTTGGCTGGGGCGACAATCAGCACGGCGAGATCGGCTTGGCGGGCACATGCTCGCTGCCGGTACCGAAGCTCGTTGACGGTGCAAGAACCTGGAGCTCGGTCGATGCGGGCACGAAGGCCTCGTACGCCATTGCACGCGACGGCACTTTGTGGCGCCGGGCGTTCCCGAATTGGCCGAACGGCGATTGTGCGAATGGCCGCAAACCTCCGGCGTACGAGACCCTGTACGGAGCCGGACCCTGGTTGAAAGTGCAGGAAGCATGGGGCATTGCGGCTGGCCTTGATGCGAATGGCGCGCTGCGGCTCTGGAACGACGGCGACGTTCGGTCGGACTCCCCTGCCGATATCGGCGGCATGCTTTCGACCGTCGAGCCGAAGCAACGTTGGCAGGATTTCTGCGTCGCAATTCATCGCATCTACGCGGTCGCCGCCGACGGCAGCCTCTGGACCAACGCACTGAAAGCCGGCACATGGGATCGCGTGCAAGCGGCCCATCTCGCGAAGTTCACGCGCCTTCCAGGTGACGCGCCGCCGCTTGCGCGCGTGTTCTGCCGCACGAACGCCACGCATGTCCTCGCGCTCGATACGAAGGGTGCGCTGTGGGGCCTCGGCGACGACAAGTTCGGCGAGCTCGGCGACGGTAACGGCGACTCTTTCACGCAGACGCAGCCCGTCACGCAACTGAAGCGCGTGACGAAGGAACGCTGGAACGACATCGCAGTCGGCTCGGGTTTCACGATCGGCCTCAAAACCGACGGCACACTCTGGGCGTGGGGCAACAACGCCCACGGCAACCTCGGCATCGCCAGCAACGACTACTCCAACGTTCCGCGCGCAGTGGATTCCGAGCGGCCCTGGACGTCCGTCGCTGCGGGCTACGGCTTCGCGGTGGGTGCGACGCACGACGCCGAGATCTTTGCGTGGGGCGAGAACGCGGGCGGCGTGCTCGGCGATGGCGGCGGCTCGAATGTCCACTCAACGCCGGCACGAGTGTACGGCCAGGAACGCTGGGCGGTCGCAACCGCGGGTGAACGGCAATGAGCATTAGTAGAATTGCGATCCTTCTGTTCGCGGTGGTTGCCGGCCTGTACTGGATTCCGCACATGCTGGTCACGGCGCCGTTCGAGCGCGCGAACTACGCCGCCGACGTGACCGGCAAGATGGACCAGATCAAAGGCGCCCTGAACGAGATGCTCGAGCAGACCGACGGGGCGTGTCTGCGCGGGGAGCCGTATCTGATTCCAAAGGACGCCGAAGTCACGGGGCAGTTCACCGGCGCGGATGAGAAATACCTGCCGAAGACCTGTGACCGGTGTGACGACCTCGCAACCGCGGGCCTGCTCGACAAGACGGTGACGGAGAACGGCGACGGAGGTTCGAGTCACTTCTCGACCAAGTTCCGTCTGACGAAACTCGGGCGCTCCGCTTACAGCGAGAACGTGCGCTCATCGCGCGACAGCAATCTCAAAGTGATCGAGTGGAAGTTCTGCTTCGGTAAGACGCAACTCCACCACATCGACGAAGCCCTGCCGTCGATCATGGTGAGTGGCAACACATACGTCGGCGTGAGGTACACGTCGGAGGTCGTGAATCCGACTCCGTTCCTGTTCGACCCGAGGAGCAAACCGCTGCGCCTCAAGGTCCCGAGCAAGGGCCCGCCCGCGCTGAATGAGTCTCGAGTGACCAGCATCGTGTTCTACCCGGACGGCAAAGCCGAGGTGGAAGACGGCTTTCGCTACGGCAAGTTCGTGAACCAATAGCGGCGCGAGGGCGGTCCTTCGACGCGGGCCCCACCGCTCCCCATCTCGTGCGAGAACGCGAAGCCGGGCATACTCCGAGCCATGCCGAAGCACGATCCCTTGACCGCGAGCGGCCTATCACGCCGCGACCTGCTGCGACTCGGCGCTGGCGGCATCGGCCTTGGCCTTGCGGGTAGCCTCGGCACAGTGCCGACGGTATTAGCGCAGGCGAGCAAGAGCGTCGCCGCGAAGCCGAATGGCAAGATTCTCGTAGTGTTCGAATGGTTTGGCGGTAACGATGGCCTGAACACCATCGTCCCGTATGGCGATCCGCTGTACTACAAGCACCGCCCGACGATCGGGATCCGTGAACAGGACCTACTGAAGATCGACGCGCAGTTCGGTTGGCACAAGTCACTGGGTGCGCTGAAGCACCTCTATGACGACGGCAAAGTCGCGATCGTGCACGGCGTGGGGTACGACCAGCCGTCGTTCTCGCATTTCACCTCGATGTCGTTCTGGCATACGGCCGCCCCGAACAGCGGCAACGAATATGGATGGGTCGGCCGCACGGCGTCCGGCCTCGATCCCAACGGCGGGCGGGACAACCTGATCGTGAACGTGGCGGAGAGCCAGACGCTCGCGGTGAAGGCGCAGATGCACGTGCCGCTCGTGTTCGTCGACCCCGCCGCATTCAAGCGTGGCGTGTTCGCGCAGGAGAAGGCAGCACTCGACACGTTGGCCGCCCAGACTTCACCCGTGACGGAAGCGCACCGGTACGTGCTCGAAGTTACGAAGAGTGCTGCGCAGGCATCCGAGGTGGTGCGCGCCGCGTGGACGCAATACCGCGCGAAAGCCAACCCCGATCTGCGCCTGCTCGACCTCGACAAGGTGGTGGCGTTGATCGAAGCAGGCTTTCCCACGCAGCTGTATTACGTGCCGCTGCGCGGTTCGCTGTTCGACACGCACGTGAACCAGGCCGCCCCGCACGATCGGCAGCTGCAGTACTGCGCGGACGCCATCGAGGGCTTCTTCCAGGAGATGCAGCGCATAGGCCGCGCGGGCGATGTCGTGCTGTACGTGCACAGTGAGTTTGGCCGCCGCGTGCCGGAGAACACGAGCTTGGGCACCGATCACGGCACGGCACAGGTCAATTTCGTCGTCGGCAGCGCCGTCAAAGGCGGCATGTACGGCAAGCCGCCGAGCCTGTCCGAGCTCGTGCTCGGCGACAACCTCGCCAGCACCACGGACTTCCGCCGCGTGTACGCCACGTTGATCCAGGACTGGCTCGGTGCCGATGCCGCGAAAGTCCTAGGTCGGCCGTTCGATACGTTTAGCATGATAAGGGCGTAACGCCATGATTCTTCGGAATACGTGGTCTCCCGGATCCGCCGCCTGGCAGAATGACCTCTCGCCCCTGCCACGCTCCGAGTGGAGCTACGACCGAGCCGCGCATCTGCTCGCCCACGCGGGCTTTGGCGGCACGCCGGAGGAAATTCAGAAGCTGACCGATCTCGGACTCGAGCGAGCGGTCGCACAGCTCGTGCACTACGAGCGCATCCCGAATCCGAAGCTCGCGCCGTTCGTCGAATCCGGACTTTGGGATCCGTCGCTGAAGGGCTTCCCAGATAGTCGACCGGAAGCCACCGACCGGGCGGAACAGCACGGCGAGTCGATGGGCGTGGCAGCCAAGCCGGCCGGCAACCGCCCCGTGCAACCCGTGTCCGACAGGTTCTTCTATTGGCTGCGCGCGACGATGCTCGAGACGCGGCGGCTCGGCTACTGGTGGGCGAACCGCATGCTCGCGACCGCCCACCCGCTGGAGGAAAAGCTCGCGCTGTTCTGGCACGGCCATTTTGCGACGCACGAAAACAAAGTCCGCGACTACCGCAAGATGCTGCAGCAGATCGAGCTGTTCGAGCACGGCGCCACGGGTAACGCGCGCGATCTGACCATCAAGGTCGCGCAAACCCCTGCGATGCTCTACTTCCTCGATGCGCAGTACAACGTGAAGGGTGCGCCGAACGAGAACTTCGCGCGCGAAGTCATGGAGCTCTTCACGATGGGCGTCGGTAACTACACCGAGAAGGATGTTCGCGAGTGCGCGCGCGCGTTCACCGGTTGGTATTTCGACGACCTCGCCTTCCACGTCGATGCGGACAAGCACGACACCGGCACGAAGCAATTTCTGGGGCGCGACGGCAACTTCGATGGCACGGACGTCATCAAGATCATTTTCGAGCAACCCGTCACGGCGGAATACCTCGCCAGCAAGATCTATCGCTTTCTCGTGCGCGACGAGCTGTCGCCGGATTTACGCAAATCCCTCGGCGCCGTGCTGCGGAACGCCAACTACGAGCTGAAGCCACTGCTGACTGCAATCTTCAGTTCGAAGGACTTCTATTGCGCCGCGAGCTATGGCGGCCACATCAAAGGGCCGGTGGAGCACATCGTGGCCATGCAGAAGCACCTCGGCGCAAGCTCGATGCCCGGCGTGCCGGATTTCAATCAGGCCACGATCGCCATGGGCCAGCATCTGTTGAATCCGCCCTCCGTCGCCGGCTGGGCAGGCGGCAAAGCGTGGATCACGCCCGGCCTCTTGATCGCGCGCGGCAACGTGGCGCGGGACGTGCTGATTCCCGACATGACCGGCTTCCACGACTGGAACTTCACGGCCGGCACCGACGATGTGCTCGGGCAACGCGTGCGCGACGGCTACGACATCGGCGCCGCCACGGCGGTGAGCGACCCGGCCAAGATGAGCACGTTCGATCGCGTGGCGCTCGAGCGCGATGAACGGTTCAACACGCGGATATCGGGATACACGGGCTGGGAACAGGCCGCGCGCAAACTGATTCCGACGCCGCGCGATGCCGCGCGTTTCGATCTGTCGGAGCTCGTACGCGGCGGCGGCGCCACAACAGCAGCCGAAGGTGTCGACTATCTCGCGGCCCGCATGCTGCGCGTACCGTTGGCGCCTGCGACGCGTGACGCGTTCGTCGTGTTCCTCGCCAAAGAGCTCGGCACGGACAGTCTCGAACGCGCCAGGAGCTACATGGAAGACGCTCTACGTATGACGACCCACCTCATCATGAGCACGCCGGAGTACCAGCTCGTCTAGTCGCGCCTACGCAGGCTTCCGGTCAGGTCGACGCGCCTCTCGATCGAGGCATTGACCTTGCCCGTGATCTTGTGTGCGTGCTCGCCGGTCATCAGTCCATCGCGCCCTCGTTCGAATCGTCCTCGTCGAAGTCTTGCGAATGCTTTGGCGGTGCGGCGACCGCGAGGGTCATGTGAGTCCACGCGGCGGAGTCGATCTTGCCGGTTTCACCATCCGGATACTGGATTTCGATGATGTCGAGCTCGTCGTCGACGTTGACGACCAGCAGAGGCCGCTCTGCCCCTTCGCCCCGGTACCAGTGACCCATGATCGGAGTAGGTTCGGCTTCCATTGGATTGACCTCTACTGAGCCCGATTGAATCGCCGGTGGCGTGGTTCCGCTACGATATGCCGTGCCGAAGCTATCCACCATGGCGCACAAGCGATGAACCTTGTCAGTCATCTGCTCCAGCGGTTGCTGAAACTGCCGCCGCCCGCGACGCGCAGCGTCAGCGTGCAACGCGATCTGCGCGTATCGATGGCCGACGGCGTCGAACTGCTCGCGGACCGCTGGGTACCACGCGGCGGCGCAGAGTCGCTGCCCACGGCATTGATCCGCACGCCGTACGGCCGCCGCGGGCTGTTCGCCGCAATGATGGCCCGGCCGCTCGCCGAGCGAGGATTCCAGGTTGTGCTGCAGAGCACGCGCGGTGGCTTCGGCTCCGGCGGGACCTTCGACCCGTTGCGGCAAGAGCGCGCCGACGGTCTCGCGACGCTCGATTGGCTTATCAAGCAACCGTGGTTCGGCGGCTCGATCGTGCTCGTGGGCATGAGCTACATGGGTTACGTCCAGTGGGCGGTAGCGGACAGCTTGCCGCCGGAGGTCAAGGCACTGATCCCCCAGAATAGCGAGTCCGCACTAACGCTCGAATTCCTGCGCAAGGATGGCATGTCGCTCGAGACGCCGTTCGGGTGGGGGGTGCTCGTCGGCAGCCAAGAACGTTCGTTCGCCTTGCTACGCCAGCCGTTCCAGCGACGCAGACTGAGCCGCGCGATACGCACACTGCCGCTGCGCGACAGCGATACGGTGGCCCTCGGCCACCGCTCGCAGTACATCCAGGACGTGCTCGCGCACGACGCCAACGATCCGCATTGGCAACGACTCGACCACTCGCGCCGCGCCGCGAACGTGACCGTGCCCGTCAGCTCGATCGGTGGCTGGTACGACATCTTTCTGCCGGGCCAGATCCGCGACTTTCGGGCGCTAGTCGCGGCCGGCAAACCGGCCCGGCTTACGATCGGGCCGTGGACGCACGTGGCGTTGACCAACGTTCCGATCCTCGAGGCCATCGACTTCGGGCTTGCTCACGCTCGCGGCGCCGAACCGAAGGAGCGCGCGCCGGTCCGGCTCTTCGTCATGGGCGAGGAGGCCTGGCGCGATTTCGACGCTTGGCCGCCGAGCGGTTACGCGCCGCGCCGGTTTCATCTGCACGCGGGTGGAGCGCTTGCTGAAACGCCGCCGCCCGAATCCGCGCCGGACCGCTACGGTTACGATCCCGCGGACCCGACGCCGTCCGTCGGCGGAGCGCGCATGCCTCCCGACGCGGGTCGCGTCGACAACGCAAAACTCGAAGCACGCGCCGACGTTCTAAAGTACACGACCGGCGTGCTCGAGCATGACGTCGAAGTCGTCGGTGAGATCGGCGCCGAGATCTGGTTTCGTTCGAGCGTGCCATACGCCGACGTGTTCGTGCGCTTATGCGACGTCGACGAGCGCGGGCGTTCCGCCAACGTCTGCGATGGGCTGGTCAGCTTGAGTACGGCGGATACCCCGTCACTTGCAGCCGTGCGGTTGTGGCCCACGGCGCATCGCTTCAAGCGCGGGCACCGTATCCGCGTGCAGGTGTCGAGCGGCGCGTTCCCGCGCTACGCGCGCAACCATGGCACCGGCGAACCGCGCGCGACGGCGACGCGGCTCGTCGCCGCGGCTCAGTTCGTGTACCACGACCCGGCACACGCCTCCGCGATCATCCTGCCCGTCCGCGGGTAATACGACGCGCCGAGCTCTGCGCTCAGCGACCCTTCGCGGTATCGACCTGGAAAATCGGCAGATCCCAGTGATTCGTCGTCAGCTCCCAGCGCCGCTGCTCCTCGCGCTTGCGAGTGGCGCTGTCGGGGAATAGCTCGCGCGCGATCTCTTCCTCGTGCGAGTTTGCTTCCCGATCCGGGTACGTGATCTCTATTCGATAGTCCCAGCGCGCGGCTTCGTCGGTATGAAATTGCGGGTGATACACGCGGTAGTCGAGGATGTACCCCATCTGTTTGGCGCGATCGAGAACCGGGATCTGGTACTTGCGGAACAGGTCCCACCACTCGTCGATGAAGCCGTACTTCACGCGGTACACCCACTCGACTTCGTAGCCCTTGACGCCGGGCTTCGGTGGCTGCGCCGTCGCAGTACCGGCTATGACAGCCAGGACGGCGGCGAGCCCACATGCAATTAACTTGAGTCGACTCATTGGCCTTTCCCCCGCGACACATCCAGGTCGCTCCACTTGAGCACAGCGCCCACGCTACCGCAAGCCGGCGCGGCTGCTCATCGCAGCCGCGCAAGCACGTACGCATCGACAAACGCGCCGTCGCGAAACGCATAGCGGCGGAGCAGGCCTTCGATCTCGAAGCCGAACTTCTTGTAGAGGTTCAGCGCGCGCTCGTTGTCGGCGAACGCCGTGAGCTCGAGCCGCCGCAAGTTCAGCCAACGGTCCGCGAGATCGACCGCTGCTCGCACGAGCGCCGTGCCGATGCCGCGTCCCTGCCACTGATCGTGCACCGCGAGACCGATCTCTCCCGCGTGCGCACGACGCGGCGAATGCTCGGGCACGTGCAGCCCCAGGCCGCCGACGAGCGTGTCGCGCACGCAGGCTACGAGCCCGTAGTGACTCGGCGTTCGCTTCTCGAGACGCTGGCGCCAGGTCTGCGCCGACGGATACGGCAGCTGCAGCGTGCCGTAAACGGCCAGTGGCTGCTCATGGATGCGCTGCAGCCCGCGAAAGTCTTCGGGCTCGGCGCGCCGGATGAGAATGTTCTCGACGTTTTGCTCGCTCATAAACGAAAAACCCCGGTGAGGCGACTGCCTGACCAGGGTTTTCGGTGCAGAGCAGTCGCGGTTGCTGANNGTGGCGCGTTTGTTCATAACGGCGCGCATGCTAACGCCGCGCGGTGAACCGCGCAAGCGTCTCTCGATTGCGACTGCCAAATCGATCACGAGTCTGATCACGCGCCGCGCGTGCCGCGGAGGCGTTTCGGCCAGATGCCGGACTTGCCGGGAGAGAGAATCCCGTTCGGATCGATCGCATCTTTCAGGGTTTCGTGAAATCGCCGCATCGCGTGGTTGTTGAACGAGTACGCGTCGGCCACCTTGTCCATGAACGCGACGTGCGTGCGGTACTCTGCCCAGCCGTTTGCGGCCGAGACCTCGACGAGCTTGTCGAAAATGCGCCTACCGTCCTGGTTCTTGACCTTATCGTGCGACACGGGAATGCCGAACAGCATCACGAGCGCGCGCGGGCTGTAGGACCACGGCAGCGCCGCGAACTGATTGCCCACCGGTAGATTCATCTCGGCGTACAGCTGGCCGTAAACCTTCTGCGCCTTGAATACGGCTTCACCCGTCATCGGGATAATCGGCGAGAAACCGAGGTGGCCGCCGCCCTGCAGCAGCCCGAACACACCAAGGCTCGGCGTGCCGAGAGCAACCGTGAGTGTCGGATCGTTCTGGTCGACCTCGGTAGGGAAGCGATAGCTGCGGCCGTCCTTGAAGGTAGCGCCGCGAATCGCGCCGAACCTGTCCTTCACGGTCTCCCATTGAGCGTCGACGACTTTCGGCGGTCCCCAGAAGCGGAACTCCGCGCTCCAGTATGGCAGGTTGCGCTCGCTCGCCATCTTGTCGAGCTCTGCAATCGACGGGCCGCCCGGCATCTCGAAAAACGAGCCGCCTTGCGACGCGTGATAGTTCAGGAGCGGACTCTCGAGCAGCATCGTGCCGCGCAGCACGTCGGAGTTCATGAGGTACGCGTAGTGCTCCATGAACGGCACCAGGTCGTCGTGCTTCGCGACGTTCACGCGGCCGTCACGGTACGCTTCCGGCGCCGGCATGAGCCAGATGCCCATCCGGGTCACGATGCCGAAGTTCGATTGTGAGAAGAGACCATCGACGAGCGGGCCGAATCCGTATTTGTACTGGTGCCACACCTGCGTGTTCGGCAACCCGCCCATGCCGGTGCGCAGCACCTCGCCGCTCGGCAGCACGACCTCCATGCCGCACACGGCATTCCAGTGGTCGCGCATCGGCGTGCGACCGCCGCCGCGCTCCAGCGAATTGCCGATGGGGCTGCCCCAACCCGGGTCCGCGGGGTCGATCCAGACGTTGAGCTTGTGCTCCTGGATGTAGCGGTGCAGATCGAAGTAGCTGACGCCGGGCTCGACGACCGCGTAGTGGGTCTTGTCGTTGACCTCGATGACGCGGTTCATGCGTTTCAGATCGACGACCACGCTGCCGGAGTACGCCGGCGACGAGCCTCCATACCCCAAATTGCGGCCGGTCGAGATCGTCCACAGCGGCAGCTTGTACTTGTTTGCGATACGCACCACAGCTTGAACCTGCTCGGTGCTGTTCGGCGCGACGGCCGCCGACGCGACACGATCCTCGCTCTCGCCGTAGAACGGCGAATAGGCATCCCGATAGAGCTTCAGGTCCTCGTCGCTGGTAAACACCCACTCGCGACCGAGCGCATTGGCGAGTTCGCCGAGCGCACGGGAAAAATCACGTTGAGCCACGCCGGGAGGTAGCGCCATGGTGCACCGTTCCAATTGTCGTCGCCGCATCTTACGCGCGGCTCCGAACTAACTGAAAGCACGATTGTGCGCTGCTATGCTCAGGGAACGCCGACGAAGACCTCGACGGCGGACGGGGGAATACATGGCCGACGACACACGCGAGCCCAAAGGGCTCAACCGACGGGAATTCTTCACTAGCGCGTCACTGGCAGGCGTCGCTCTGGCGGCTGCCGAGCCCGCCACCGCGCAAACTGCGCCCGCCGATGAGCGCAAGCCGGTACCACCCACCGATCAGCGGCTCGCACGTGAGCAACCCACCGTGGACGCGTACACGCCCGCCGAGGAAGCGCGCTATTTCGTCTCCCACCCTGCTTCCGACGTCATGGTCGACGTCATCAAGAGCCTCGACATCGACTACGTGACGATGAACGCCGGCTCGAGCTTCCGCGGGCTTCACGAGTCGCTGCTGAACTACGGCGGCAACAAGCGCCCAGAGCTCTTGACGTGCGTGCACGAGGAACAAGCCGTGGCGATGGCGCACGGCTACGCGAAAGTCGCCGGCAAGCCGATCATCGCCGCGGTCCACGGCACCGTGGGCCTGCAGCATGCGGCCATGGCGGTCTACAACGCNNTGGTGCGACCGCGTGCCCGTTGTGCTGATCGCCGGCAACTATCTCGACGGCACGGAGCGGCGCGTGCTCGAGTGGGTGCACTCGGCGCAGGACTGCGTTGCACCGATTCGCGACTACATCAAATGGGACGACGCGCCGGTGTCACTGTCGCAGTTCAACGAGTCGCTCGTGCGAGCGCACAAGATTGCGACCACCGTGCCGATGGGCCCGGTCGCGATCGTCGCCGACAGCCAGTTGCAGGAAGACGAAGTCGGCGCCGCGAAGCCGGCGCTGCCGCGCCCGAGCCCCGCTCAGCCGCCGCGGGCCGACGACGCCGCCCTCCGCGAGGCGGCGAAGCTGCTCGTGGCTGCGGAGAACCCGGTGATCGTCGCAGAACGTTATGCGCACGATCAGCACGGCGTTGATCTCTTGGTGCAACTGGCCGAGACGCTGCAGGCGGCCGTCGTGAACCGGCGCGGCCGCATGAATTTCCCGAACACGCACCACCTTAGCCAGGGTGCCAACGTCGTTGCACAGGCGGATGTCGTTCTCGCACTGGAAGTCACGGATAACTTCGGTCTGTTCCACAACGTAGCGGACCAAATCCAACGCACGACCACGCGCATCGCCAAACCCGACGCGAAACTCATCACTCTGGGCAGCGGCGAGCTGTTCTGGCGCTCGAACTACCAGGGCTTCGGCCGCTACTACGGCAGCGATCTTGCAATCGTCGGCGATGCGCAGGCGAGCCTGCCGGCATTGATCGAGGCCGTGAAAAAGGCGTTACCGGCTAACTCGCGACGGGCGCTCGAGGCACGCGCCACGCGCTTGCGTGCAGCGCAGAAAACGCGCCGCGAGCAAGCGCTCGAAGCCGCGCGCTATGCGTGGGATGCCAGCCCCGTAAGCACCGAGCGCCTGAGCGCCGAGATCTGGACCGCGATTCGCGATCGCAACTGGGCACTCGTGGCCGAGCCGTTATTCCCGTCGCTGCACGAGTTCTGGGAGATCGATCGCTACTACCAGTACATCGGCGGCTCGGGTGGCGCCGGCATGGGATACGGCGCCCCTGCGGCCGTGGGCGCCGCAGTCGCACATCGCGATGCCGGGCGACTCGCCGTCAACATCCAGAAGGACGGCGACCTGATGTACTGCTTGGGCTCGCTGTGGACGGCCGCGCATCACCGGATCCCTCTTCTATCTGTCATGCACAACAACCGCGCCTATCACCAGGAGCTCATGCACGTGCAGCGCATGGCCGCGCGCCGGCGCCGCGGCGTAGATGGCAGCGCGCGTACCGGCAATACGCTCGAGAATCCGTTCATCGACTTCGCAACGGTGGCCAAAGGCCTCGGCGTGTGGTCAGCGGGGCCGATCGAGAATCCGGACGAGCTCGCGCCCGTGCTGCGCGAAGCGCTAGCCGTCGTCGAGCGCGGTGAGCCAGCATTGATCGATGTCGTGGGACAACCGCGATGAAGACAAGCGCGTTGCGTACGCTCCTTCGGCTCACCGCCTTCGCCCTCGCCGCGCTGGCGCATCTGGCGGGCGCCGCACCGGACGAACGCTCGCCGTACGTCGCCAACGGTTGTTATCAATGTCACGGGTACGTCGGCCAGGGCGGCGCCGGCGCGCGCCTCGCGCGCACGGCGTACTCGTTCGAGGCGTTTGCAGCGTTGGTCCGGCGCCCGGCGAACGAGATGCCGGCGTACGCGCCGCAAGTGCTGGACGACCGCGAGCTCAGGTCGATCTACAACTACCTGCGCTCACTGCCGGAGCCGCCGCGCGTCGCTATTCGCTAGCCGCCAACGCATCAGGGCAGAGGGCGCAGCCAAATGTTGCGGAAGGCGGGCGACGCGCTGGGATCGTTGTGCGCCTGCAGTTTGATCGCGGAGTCGCCGTGCTTCGTGTAAGACGGCGTGCCCACGAAGACGGTTTCACCGCGCAGCTCGAAATCGTCCTGGATCAGCACGCCGTTGAAAAATACCGTCACTCGAGCAGGCTTCGTCAATGCGCCGTTTGCTTCGAAGGTCGGCGCGCGCCATACGACATCGTAGGACTGCCATTCGCCCGGTCTGCGAGCCGCGTTTACGAGCGGCGGCGATTGCTTGTAGATGCTGCCGGCCATGCCGTTGACATAGGTGTCGTTGCGGTACGAGTCTAGAATCTGCAACTCGTAGCCGCGATCGCCACCGCCCGTCGATGCGAGGAACACGCCGCTATTGCTGCGAGCCTGGCCCGTCCCCATCACATCCGCTGGAACACGCCACTCGAGATGCAACTGGTAGTTGCGGAAATGTCTTCGCGTTTCGATGTTACCCGTGGCTTTGTCGACAACCATCCGGCCATCCATGACCGTCCACGACGCCGGTGTGCCGTCCTTGGTATTTACCCACTCGTCGAGACTCGTGCCGTCGAACAGCCGGATAGCGTCGGAAGGCCCCGCGTTCGACTCCATCGGAGGCGGCGTGACGACGGGCGGCGCGGGTTGCCAGACTTCGGTGTCTTCCGGTCTCGCAGGTGCAGAGCCCTGCGCTCCGGCATGCGCCAGGCTGAGCACCGCCGCAAAACCCACAATGCTGCGCGCGCAGCCGCGGCTCAGTGGCGCGGGCATCGGCCCGTCCGGACGTGCATCACGCTACGCCTTGCGCGAAAGCAGCTTGCCGTAACCGGGCGCCGAAGGGTTCAGCCCGACCAGGCGTGCGCCGGCCCAGAGGCCGTGCGGCATGCTCGAGATCACGGGCACGCCCGTGCGCGCCTCGAGAGGCGCAATGATCTCGAGTGTGCGAAAGCCGCCGCACGAGACCAACAGGGAGTCTGCGTCGGCCGCGGATTTTCGAACGCGTTCGCCGAACGCGATCAGATCGTCCTGCGTCACGCGGTCGACATCCTTCATGGCTTCGATGCCGAGCCCCGTGACGGCTACCGGCGTCATGCCGTGCTCGATCAGAAATGCGCGCAGGCGCGCATTGACCTCGTCGTTGTACGCCGTTGCGACGGCCACCTTGCGAGCGCCAACCGCCTTCAAGCCTTCTATGACGCCGTTGCTCATCGTCGTCGCCGGTAGGCCCGAAGCTTCGGTGACGATCTTGCGCAATTGCTGGTTGTAGGCCTCCCCCTTGTAAAACGTGAGCGACGTGCCCGTGAGCTCGATCGCTTCGGCGCCGAGCTCCGCGAGCTTCTTGGCCGCGGCCGGGACGCGGTCTATGACTGCGTTGAATCCCTCGGGTGTCATTCGTTCGACGCCGAGGCCGGTCACGACGAACTTGATTCGCTCGCCGTACATGGCCACGCCTTCCTCCGGGATGCCGCGATCGGCTGGCGGGAAGATCAAGCCAAGCACCGGCACCTTGTCCGCGGCAGCGGCGCGCCCGGCGCTGAGCTGCGTGGCGGCGACGGCTGCAGCGCAGCCCGCGATGAAGTCCCTACGGTTGGTCAGCATGGTCCCCTCCTGTGGGCTTATCCCCACGCAGAGATCATAACGGAGCCGCGATGCGTTGGGTGCTCGGCTTTCCGGCCAGCGGGCCGCGCCGCCGCCGCCCCCCGCGTGTGACGTGGGTCACGATCTTGCGAGCCCAAGTTAAGAGACGGCCTCGTCGAGCCGTCATAGGAGCACAGCCCGCGCTCAACATCGACTCTCGGCGGGCGCATTCTTCGGAGCCAAGCCGACGAAAGTCATGGGCACCACCCGCCGCACCCCTCGTTCCGGCTCTAAATCCACCTCTCGCGCCAGCGACCGGAAAGGCGCCTTCGCGACCGCGGAAGCCATAGCGGAGCCGATCGTGTTGTTCGATGCCGAGCAGCGCATCGTGTTCGTGAACCAGCACGTCGTCCACCAGTTCGGATTCGCAAATGCAGAGCTCGTGGGGCAACCCCTGAGCCGGCTCGTGCGCCACGAAGTGGGCGACGGCGTCGAGCAGACTCTCACGGAAGCTCTTCGCGACGGTCGGCCGACCGCAACACGCATCGAGGCGCACGTTCACTGCGCAGATGGCACACAGCGCTCCGTTGTGTTGGAGATTGCCTGGCTCGACGTCGACGACTCGGCGCTCGCGCTATGTTTGTTACGCGGCTCGAGCGCGCGCGAGCCGCTGCGCCACGGGGGTCATGTCGAACGGCGCTTGAAGGATGCACAGCGCATCGCGAAGATCGGCAGCTGGTCGTGGGACATGGTCACCAACGAGCACTGGTGGTCCGATGAGATGTATCGGATGCTCCAGTTCGAGCAGGGTGGCCACGCTCGGGCATTCGAGCGCTTCAGTGAGCTCGTTCATCCGGCCGACCGCGAGCGAATGAACCAGCGCATGCAACACATTGCGCAGGGCGCCGCGCCGAGCGTAATCGAGCTGCGCGCTACGCTGCCCGACGGCACGCAAAAAACATTTCACAGCCAGGGAGCGGCTACGCTGGACGAGGCCGGCCGCCCGATTCACCTTCACGGCACGTTGCAGGACGTCACGGAACAAGTGGCAACCCAGGCGGCTCTGCGGCTGACAGACCTCCGCTACCGCGAAGCACAGCGTCTCGCGAAGATGGGCAACTGGGAGTGGGATCTCTCGACCAACACGAGCTGGTGGTCCGATGAGCTCTACCGCCTGCTCGAGGAAGACCCACTGCACTATAAGGCCACGTTCGACAACTTCCTGGTCAAAGTGCACCCCGACGACCGCCAGGCGCTGATCGCTGGCCAGAGCACGATCGCCCCCGGCCCTAACGCTTACGTGCCCACGCAAAGCCGGCTGATGCTCTCCGGCGGCCGCGAGAAAATCGTCGAGCAAATCGTCGAAGTGCGAGTCGACGAGCACGGCACACCCCTCGCCGTCGTGGGCACCGTGCACGACATCACCGAGCGGCGCGCGCTCGAGAACCAGTTGCGCGAGAGCGAATCTCGCTATTCGAGCACCGTCGAGCTCGCGGCCATGGGCCTCGCGCACATCGGCTTGGACGGCCGGTTCATCTGGAGCAATGGGCGATTGCGCGAACTGCTGGGCTACGACAACGACGAGCTGCTCAAGCTCACTATCTGGGACATTTCGCATCCCGAAGACTCGCACATGGCGGATCGGGATCGGCCCCGCCTGCACGCGGGAGAAATCGAAACGCTCACGCTCGAAAAGCGTTGCCTGCGAAAGGACTCGACGCCGATTTGGGTCAAGATCACGGTGGCCACGCGGCGAACGGCCGAAGACCGGCTGATGTACGACGTCGCCGTCATCGAGGACATCACGACACGCAAGTCCGCCGAGGCGCGCGTCAAGTACCTGGCCACGCACGATGAGTTGACGGGCCTCCCGAACCGTACGCTGTTCGCCGAACTGCTGGAGCACGCCATCGAGACCGCGCGGCGCTACGATCGCCGGTGTACCGTGCTGTTCATCGACCTCGACCGGTTCAAGATCGTGAACGACTCATTGGGGCACGACGCCGGCGACCTGCTGCTGCAGGAGGTCGCGAGCCGATTGCGTCAGTGCATGCGGAAGTCCGCTGTCGTGGCGCGTCTCGGCGGCGACGAGTTCGTGGTGCTCCTCGAGGAGCTGTCCACGGCGGACGCCGCGGCCGAGGTCGCGCGCCGCATCCTGGCGAGCATGCACGCGCCGGTCAAGATCATGGGCCACGAGTGTCGAGTCACGGTCAGCATCGGTATCGCCACCTATCCAGACGACGCGGTCGATGCCGCGACCATGATGAAGCATGCCGATCTCGCGATGTATCTCGCCAAGGATGAAGGCAAGAACAACTTCCAGGTCTATTCGAAAGACATGAGCCCGATGTCGGTGGAGCACCTGGAGCTCGAGATGCGGCTGGCTCACGCGCTCGAGCGCGCGGAGTTCTCTCTGCAGTATCAGCCCCGAGTAGACATCGCTTCGGGTGAGATTCGCGGCGCGGAAGCTCTTCTGCGTTGGTCGAACCCCGATCTAGGCTCTGTGCCGCCCGCGCGCTTCATTCCGCTTGCGGAAGACACGGGCTTGATCGTTGCGATCGGCAAATGGGCCATACGCAAAGCCTGCGAACAGAACGTCGCATGGCAGAAGCTCGGGTTGCCGGAAATCGTGATGTCCGTGAACCTGTCGCCGCGACAGTTCAAGGACCCCACGCTGCTTAGCGGCATCGTGAAGATACTCGAGGAAACCCGCATGCGCCCCGACCTCCTCGAGCTCGAAATCACGGAAACCATGATCATGAATCACGTCGACATTGCCGCTGAGAAGGCGGCTACGATGAAAACGCTGGGGGTCAAGCTCGCGATCGACGACTTCGGTACCGGCTACTCATCGCTATCGCAACTCAAACGTTTCCCGATCGACACGTTGAAGATCGATCGGGCATTCGTGCGCGACATCCCGCATAGCGTGGACGACACGGCGATTACACGGGCCGTGGTGTCGCTCGGCAAGGCGCTCGGAGTTCGGGTCATCGCGGAAGGCGTCGAAACTGCCGCGCAGTACGAATTCCTGCGCGACAACGGGTGCGACGAGATCCAGGGCTTCTACTTCAGCAAGCCGTGTCATCCGGACGCTTTCGCGGACCTTCTGCGGCAACACCGCCTGGGTAGCTGAGGACTACTTCGCGCCGCCTTTGGCGCCGCCTTGTTTCTTTGCAACGGCTTCCTCGGTACGCGCGGAGGAAAGAATGTTGTGCAGCCCGTAGTTGCCCTCGTGGCACGCGTACTCAAATAGCGGCTGCGACTCGTCGTGTGTGAGGTTCATCGCAAACGTCCACGGCAGCGCCCACGTGTGCGGATCTTCGAATGTCACGGACCACTCGAGCGTGTCGGGCCCGAGCACCGTAAAGCGCTCGACCATCTTCAGATCCTTGCTCGATCCGCGGAACGGCACCTGATCGTTGAAGTTCGTCGTCTCGACGACGAGCGTCGCTCCTTCCCAGTGCCCGCGTGCGTCGCCGAGATACTGCCGAATCGACGAGTCGATGTGCTTGCGGCCGTCGAGCGGAATCACGCGCGTGTCGTGAATCATTTCGTATGTGATCGAGACGGCGTCCGGGCTTTGCATGATCTGGTACGAGTTGCCGTAGATGGCCGGCATCATCGAGCCGGGCACGCCCCGCGTGATGCAGCGGTCGTACAGGCTCCGGTCCGTGTACGAATCGGCAGGGCCGCGGCCTTTGCGCGCCGCTTCGCGCGCCGCCGCACGCTGCTTCGCCTCGTCTGTTTGCGGCGGTACCTTGCCGTCGGCCGGCTCGCTCACAAGCCACGGACGACTGTTCGCGGCGAAGTAGTTCTCGAACCAGTGCATGGGGCTCGTCGCACCGGGGAACTCCGACAGCGTCGGATTCTTCTCGATCGTCTGTTCCTGGCGTTGCTGCGTGATCTTGGCGAGCTCCTCGCGCGTGAAACTGTCGAGCGTGCGTCCCGCGTACTCTGCCGGTCGCTCGAACGGAATGCCCGTCTCGTCGCTGTTGTTATAGGCGCCAGCGATGGCCGGGTCACCCCACGACGTCTTCACGGGCACATACGTGCCACGCGGCGGCAGCGGCGCAACTTTCTTATGCTGCGGCACTTCCTCGGTCTTGATCGGTGCAGAGGTCTGAGCCTGTGCACCAAAAGCGGTCGCTGCGGCGGCCCCCATATACACGACAATAAATACTTGCTTCATGCGATTGAATTTCCTCGTGCCTTCACTGCGGCGTCTCATCGCTGACGAAACGCCTCGTCATGCGATTGCCGTTCATCGCCGCAGTGTACCGCGCCGGCACGCACGCGACGCACGCTTACGGGCACGCGCGAGGCATTCCCACCCTCGCCACTTTCTGTTAAAACATTTCTGTCGATGGCCCTCGGGCTTCGTACAGCCCACCTCCGCTCACGGGCCAGTTCTGGAATCGATTGCGTGCCTCATGGAAGCGTTACTTGGCACGCCTCGTTGATCGATTACGTATGCAGGAGGCAGACCGATCACTTACCTCACTCGCGGACGGCTGATGCTCGAGTCCGAGCGCGCGATCGAAGACTGCGCCCGGGAAGGTGAACCAGCGCCGAAGCGCGTTTGCTCGCAACTGCTCGCGCAGCCGCCACGTTACTCGCGTTGGCACGACAGCCACGAGAATCGGATGAGCACCGTTGCGGATGCTCGCGTCCGCAGGCGTCAAATCCTCGCCTTGCGCGCCTTCGCGCTCGAGCAAATCCATCGGGCAGCTCTAGTGCGATATCTGCGCGATTATCACGTGGTGGGTCAGCAGCGTGAGCAGACGCTACGTGAATTCCACGGCGTGAGCGATCCGCGCGACGCCGCGCTCTCGGAGCATCGAGGCTACCTGCTCGCCGCTACCAATCAAGTGTGCGCCGCCGGATTGCTAGAGATTGCCGAGGACACGGGTGGCGCGGAGCTCGTGTGCGAGTACGAGCGGGCTTTTGGGCAGTTTTTCAGTATGTTCTGCGAGTATTCGCGCGCGAGCCAAAATCGCGAGCCCTATTTCCTGGAGAGCTTGTTACCAGAGGTACGCGGTGTGGTCTTACGCATACGACAGCGAATCCTCGACGGCGACTCGACGCGCAAAGGCACCCTCGGCGGCCCACGTCGCGGCGTCGCCCCTCGCGGAGCGCTGGTGATTCAGACCATCAATGTCCAACCGCTACCGCGCAGCCTTATGACACGGGGCCGCTAGGAATCCGCCATCGCTGTGCGGGCGTCGCGCCGAGCAGTGATGATGAAGTCCTATTTTGCGGCGCTTGGCGGCGTCGGCCGTTCAAACAGTTCGATGTTCAGGCCGTTCGGGTCTTCGACGAAGATGTTGCGCACACCGTTGCCGAAGTCCACGAGCTCGCCGTTGGCCGAGATCAGATTGACGCCCGTGGCTCTCATCTGGCCCACCATGCCCTGAATGTTCTCGACCTGCACGCACAGCGCCGGCGCGCCCGGGTCGCGCACCCGCAGATGGAACTTGGTGCGCGGCACGCCGCGAAACTCCGTGAAGTCGACCACGGTGCCGGGAGGCAGCGTGGCCGTCGCCTTGCGGAACTCGACGTTCTCGGGCGCGCCGATGAGCTTGGCCAGCGCCGGATCCTTGCCGAACACGTCGGCGCCTTTCAGCTCGACCCCGAGCATGCCGGCGTAGAAACGCTTCGTCGCCGCCACGTCTTCCATGGTGAACGCGAGTGCGACGCGCTGGATGCTGCCTTCCGGAGCACCCGCCGCCGGCGTCTCCTGTACGAGCTGCAGAAAGTAGCCATCGGGGTCGCGTAGCACGATCGAGCGCGCCTTGCCCTTTGTGGTCGTGATCTCGATCGGCGCTCCACCCGTCGTGACGACGGTGGCCTTCGCTTTCTTCGCCGCGGCCACGAGCGCATCGATGTCGCGCACGTAGAGCACGAGGCTCGCGGCGCCGGGATCCGTATATCTGGCCTGCGCAGGCTGGCGCTCGAGCCCCTTGAAGTGCGTGAATTCGAAGCGCGTACCGCCGGGCAGCGCGACCATCGACAGGCGCAGCGAAACGCCGGGCGCATTCGTCAGCAGCGGCACGCCGGGGTTCGCAAACTCCATGGCTTTGCCGTCGATGCCGAACACGTCGCGATAAAACGCGAGCGTCGTGTCGAGATCGTTGACGGCATGGATGGCGTGGGACAGCGCTTTCGTCTGTCCCACCGGCTGCGACAGCGCCGAAGACGCGACGCTGGAGATTCCAAACACGATGCCAAGATAAAGCGCCGTTCGCATGATGTCGCCACCGCTGGTTGAAGTGTTTCTGTAAGCCTTGATCAGAGCAAAGGACGGTCGCGGACGAACTGTGAAATGATCCATTTCTCGCCGCCCACCGGAGTTCTTCCCGCATGTAGTGTACGTGTGTCCGCTCGACCGTTGCCCGCGTTGACGAAGTAGACCGCTTCGCCGCACGTGCCCTTGTGGTCGATGCCAAGCCGCGGGAACGCGGTCTGTCCCGCGCCGTAGCCGTCGTTCAGGTACACGAGAAACGTCACGACGCGGTCGCCCTGAGCGATCTGCTGCCGATAGTCGGGCAGGTTCGGATCGATGAAGTCGTAGTGCTCGGCAATTTCCTCGCCCGCGTCGTAGTGCAGCACGGTCACGGCCTCGAAGTGACGCAACGGCATGCCGAGGCAGGCAGCCATGCGTAACTGGGCCAACACGAACACGAGGTCGGTGTCGACGAGGTTGAACGCCGCGGCGGTATTCGTCCGGGTGGGCCGAGCCATGACTTCTTTACTGATGGCCTCGTAGACCAACGCGCGCGACAAGCGCCCTCGCGACCGCTCGATGAACCAGCGACATACTCGCGGGCTCGCAAACTGGGGATACGAGCGAACCAAAGGTGCCGCGCTAAGATCGGCGCTGGCGGGCGCGCTCTGCCACGCCTTGAGATCGACCGCTTGCCCGAGGGCCCGCCAGTGGCCTGCGTGCGGCATTGTCGCGACGGATCCATCGACGCCATACGCATCGCCAGGGGCCTCGGGCACCCCGGCGAGCACTTCGAGCTGCGCTTGGGCCGCGGGCCAACCGCGCTCCGCCGCAACGATCAGGCTTTCAAGGCCGGAGCTCACGTCGTGCCCGCGACTCGCGCCCACTGCGTAAAGCACCGCCAACACCGCCGCCGCTTCCGCGCCGCCGCGTTCACTGGCTTCGGCAACGAAGCGCGCTCCGTCGTTGGGCAAGCACGGCGCGCGATCCCCCACGAGCAGCCGCTTGCCGAGGCGCGTCGTGGCTTCGACGTCGTGTTTGCGTGCCCCTTTCGCCAAGTGAGTGATCGCATCGCCGTGCGCGCCCGTGGCGTCGCAGTGCTCGGCGCGCTCGACGTCAGGAGATAGCAATGCGGCGGACGGCTCTCGTGTTGCCATTTCGAAATTATGGCGTAGCGGTGGCGGTGGGGCCAATTGCGGCCCCCCCTGAAAAGGCAACGGCGGGCCAGAGGGCCCGCCGTTGCTTGCGAAAGCGCGCTAAGTCGCGCTTAGAACGCTACGTTCACACCCGCATAGAAGCTGCGACCCAGGATGTCGTAGAAGCCCGCTTCCGTCTGGCCACCGCACGCGCTCGGGAATGCGTCCGCGGCACTCCGACCACCCGTACAGACCGCCAGTTTGTCGAACACGTTGTCCATTCCGTAGCGGAGCGTCGTTCGCTTGCCCATCGTGTAACTGCCGGACAGATCGAACACGTCGTACGAGCTCTGCGCACCCAGCCCCGTGGAGGGCGGAGTATTCGCAGGAGCGCGGCCAGCCGCGATGTTCGAATTGATGACCGCCTGGGCAGCGTCGATCGCCGTCGGCAAATGGCGCCAGCGCAGGGCCAGATTCCAGTCACCACGCCCGTAGCTCACCGTCGTGAAGGTCCGGTAATCGAACGCACCGTTGTTCAACGAGGTGGTCGCCGCGGGTCCAAGGCTGCCCTTCCAGTCGACCACGGGGGCCTTGGCAGTGTCCTGCGTCTTCTCGTTGAGCAGATTCGAGATCATGAAGTTGACGCCGAATTTGCCCTTGCCGAGATCCGTTTTCCAATCCGCAGTGAGGTCGATACCCGACACTTGCGCGAACGCCGCGTTGACGTACGAAACCGTCGTCGTCGTGGCAGTTCCGTTCACCGGGTTGCGATGGATCTTCAGACACGATGGGTTGGTCGGATCGAAGGTCGGGTTGGACGCGGCGCTGAGACACTTCTCGTACACCGTGAGCGCGCCTTCAACCGAGATCATGTCCGTGATCTTGATGTCGTAGTAGTCGACGCTCAGGTTCAGCCCGTTCAACTTCTCGTGCTTCGAGTTCGGGCGCCAGACGATGCCCGCCGTCAGCGTCTTCGCTTCTTCCGGGTTGACCTTCGGATTGCCCGTAGCGTCCACGAACGGCAGCCACACGAACCCGTTGATCTGAGCCTGTTGGCCCGGCGAGTAGTACGTGGGCGCCACCGAGCCAATGATCTTGGAGCACAGCGCTTGGACGGCCGCTGCGTTCGTCGGATTGCTGGCTGGGTTGGCACCGTACGCGAACGTGCTATTGACCGCGCACGGCTCGCCGCCGAACTGCACCGACCACGATTGCGTGTTCGATTGGAACAGTTCTGCAATGTTCGGAGCGCGAGTCGCGAGCTGGCTGCCACCGCGGAACCGCAGCGTTTGGGTGATGCCCCAATCGAACAGGGCCTTGTACGTGCCAACGCCTCCCTGCAGCTCATAGTCCGAGTAGCGGTAGCCGAGCTCGAGATTCAGGTGGTGCCCGTCGCCCTTGCCCTTCCACAACGGCAACAGCAGCTCGCCGTAGAGCTCCTTGACGGAGGTCTCGCCCTTCGTATTGTCCGCCGGGAACCCCTCCGGGTTGTCGTTGAACGCGTTTTCCGTCTGCAGAGGATCGAAGATGTAGTAGTACGTGTTCGTGCGCGAATGCACACCGGCCGAGAAACGAGCCTCGCCCGCCGGCATGTTGAAGGCGCGGCCTTGCACGTTGCCTTCGACGAACTTCTGATCCATCTCGGACTGGTGGTTCAAGGTGACGTACATCACGTTGAGGCAGTCCTGACTGATGGTGCCGTGATTGGTACCGCCGAAGACAGGCACGCCACTGGTGCACTGAGCGATGCCGCCCGAGAAGCCGAAGCCGGGCGAGCCGGAGTTGCCTTGCGCAAAGAACCCTTTCCCGAAGTTCGGTGACGCGAGCAACGTACGAACCCGCGTCAGCGACGCGTAACCCTCGAGATGGAGGTCGAGCTTCGCCTGGCCTTTCGACGCGATCACGTCCCACGTGCCGTCGATGCCTTCGATCTTGCCCTTGAGCCCGAACGACATCTGATTGGTGCGTGTTTCGCTGAACACCGAGCGATACAGATTGCCCGGAGCGCCGAAATCGCCGAAGTCCATGCCGTAGTTCAAGCTCCAGTTCGCTTCCGGATCAGGACGCGAATCGAGCAGCGCCGCGAGCTCGGGCGAAACCGGGAACGCCTGGGACTTCGTGCAACCGCCCGTCGGAGCGCAGTTCAAGCCGTACTGGCCGCCCGCGAGATAGGCGGCGTTCGTGGTGCCGTTCGCATTCAGCGACGGCGCGTAGACGCCGTTGCCGTGGACCGCGATGTTGCCCCAACCCGCGACTGCCGGGGAGTCGGTGAAGAACCGCCGCGTCTTCGACGAGACGTTCAGCACCTGGGCATAGGCCTCGACGTTGTCCGATACGCCGTACGTGGCCCGGCCGAATACGGAGCTGCGGTCGAGCGGAATGTTGGCCTCGAACGGCAAGATGTGCTGAATGATCTCGCCGAAGTTGTTGACGGAGCGGAACGGGTAGTCGCCCGCCACGTTCGCGTTGGTCCGCGACGTAGACGTCGGGCCGTTATAGCGGTACACGCCGGCCGTAGAGGCCGGGCCGGCGGGAGTCGTGCCGTTGCTGAACGACGCAGCGCCCGTGTACAGGGTGCCATCCTGATTCCAGTAGATATTGGTGCTTCCAATCCGACCGGCGTTGGCGCCAGTCTGATTGCCGCCCACGACGCCGATCGCGCCCGGTCGGTTGAAGATCGCATCGACAGCGGCCCGGCTCGGCGCGTTGTTCGCGTCCGTCGTGATGTAGGGGCCCGTGTAAATCAGCTGCGTCGGGTAGGTGGTCCCATCGCGCAGCGCGTTGTGCCAGAACTTGGTGTCGTCCGCATCAATCGCGTCACGCTTGGCCAGCTCCAAGCCGACCATGATGTTGCCTCTGTTGTCCGCGCTCGAAACGCCAAACAACGCCGACACGCGCGATTCCGCTCCGGCGCCGTTCTGCATCGAACCGGTCTGGGCGTCGACATTAAAGCCCTGGAAGTTCTTCTTGAGGATGAAGTTCACGACACCGGCGACGGCATCTGCGCCGTACACCGACGAGGCGCCGCCCGTGATGACCTCAACGCGCTCGATGGCCGCAGCCGGAATCGAGTTCACGTCGACGGCCATCGTCGCGTTGACCGGCACCGCTCGGTAGCCGTCGAGCAGCACGAGGTTCCGGTTCGCGCCGAGGCCGCGCAGGCTGATCGTGGATGCGCCGGCCGTGAGCGTGGCGAAGTTGTCGGTAATCTGGCTCTGATCTTGCAGCTGCGTCAGGCCTTGTGCGGCCGGGACGAACTGCGGTAACTCGTTCAACGCGGTTTCGAGGGCAACCGAATTCTGGTTCTCGAACGCGCCCCTGTCGATGGTCTGGATGGGGCTATTCGCGTCATAGTCGCGGCGCACGATGCGCGAGCCCGTGACCGTGATTTCTTCCGGTTGCGCCTGCGCCTGCGGCGTTTGCTGCTGGGCGTGGGCGGGCTGCAGACCGATGATAGGTAGTGCGAGCGCGGTGGCGACTGCGACCGCTAGTTTTTTCCGCTCGAAAAAGATAACGAAACCAACCGAGCGCCGACCGGCGCTCCGCGAATTGCGCGGCATACTCATTCCCCCGATGTGAAGTTAATGGACAGGTGTGGGTGAAAAAAAAGACTATTTGTACGGATCCCCAATCTTTTTTGTCGCACGACCGCGACGCTGACGTCCCTTCCCCTGCTGCGTCGCGGCGATTTTTTTCGAAGGGGCGACCGTATTCTCTTCCTTGGTGGCAGTCAACATACCTGTGTTGTTTTCTCGTTACACTTGTCACCGCTGTCGCACCGAGTCCACCTCGCGGCACGAGCGGCGATACGTGATCCGCCAATCAGAAACTTTTCGGATAACACTGGAGCGTAGCGACACGCGAGCTCCATCGCTTGCGTAAATCGGAACTGGTCTTGCGTGAATCGGAACTGCAGGTACTCGTGATGCAAAAAAACGTCGTCGCCACACCCGAGCTCGCCGCCGAAGGCCGACGCAGAATCGACTGGGTGCGCCGAAACATGCCGATTCTGAATCAGCTCGAACGGCAGTTCGCTGCGGAACAGCCATTCGCCGGCAAACGAATCGCGGTGTGCATCCACCTCGAGGCCAAGACGGCGTACCTCGCGCTGGTGCTGCGCGCTGGCGGCGCGACGGTGGCCGTGACGGGCAGCAACCCGGAGTCCACGAAGGACGACGTCGTGGCCGCACTCGCCGCCGAAGGGCTGCACGTGTATGCGCGTCACGGCGCGGCGCCGGATGAGATGCGACGCTACATGGGCCTTGCGCTCGAGCTTATGCCGCACGTCGTAATCGACGATGGTGGCGACCTCGTAGAACTGCTGCACGAGTCGCACCGTGCGAACGGCGTCGACATGCTCGGGGCGTGCGAGGAGACAACCTCAGGAGTCTTGCGCGCGCGGGCGCGCGCCAAAGCCGGTCAGCTGCGCTTCCCGGTCATGCTCGTGAACGACGCCCGCTGCAAATACCTGTTCGACAACGTGCACGGCACCGGCCAATCGGTGTGGGACGCGGTGCTGCGTTCCACGAATCTCGTGCTCGCCGGCAAAACCGTCGTCGTCGTGGGGTACGGCTGGTGTGGCCGCGGCGTGGCGTTGCGTGCGCAAGGCCTCGGTGCGCACGTGGTCATTTGCGAAGTGGACCCTATCAAAGCGGCGGATGCGCTGATGTACGGCTGCCGCGTCATGCCACTTGCGGACGCCTGCCGCATCGCGGACGTAGTGCTGACCGTGACCGGCGTACGCCACACACTGCGGCGCGAGCATTTCGCGCTGTTGAAGCACAACGTGCTGCTCGCGAACGCGGGCCACTTCTNNATCGTGAACATCGCCTGCGGCGACGGCCATCCAGCGGAGATCATGGACATGAGCTTCGCGCTGCAGTTACTGGCCGCGCACCACGTCGTCACGCAGGCAGCCTCGCTCAGCCCCGACGTTCACCCTGTGCCTGCGGACGTCGACGCGCGCGTGGCGCAGTTGAAGCTCGCGGCCGCGGGCGTCGCGATCGATGCGCTGACGGCCGACCAGCAGGAGTATCTGACGCACTTTTCTGCTTCGATTACCGAGTCACTTAAGATGCACCGAGTTTAGAAGAGCCGGCGACATGACCACCGACGCCCAGCCTGCATCCCTCTGGCGCCCCGAAGCCACGCTCGAGTACATGCGAGAGCGCATGCGGCGAACCTTAGCCGACCACGTCGGCATCGAGCTGACCGAGCTCGGCGCAGACTTCATCGTGGGCACCATGCCCGTCGATCATCGAACGTGTCAGCCCATGCGCGTGCTGCACGGCGGAGCTTCTGTTGTGCTCGCGGAGACACTCGGCAGCCTCGCCGCCAACGCGTCCAACCGTGACACGACGCGCCGGTTTGTCGGCCAGGAAATCAACGCGAACCACCTGCGGCCCGTGCCCGAGGGCTCGAAAGTCACCGGCGTCGCGAAACCCGTCCACATCGGCAAATCGAGCCAGGTGTGGAGCATCGAGATCCGTAACGAGCGCGGCCAACTGACCTGCATCTCGCGCATCACGATGGCAGCGATCTCGGCTTAGCAGCTCAGGGCACGTGGGCCGCGTGAGGCACCGCCACCGGATCCGGCGAGCCGAGCTTCGTGGGCTTCACTCTGAAGAGGCCGAGCACCACGACGAAGAACACCGGCACGAACATGATGCCGAGCAGCGTCGACGCGATCATGCCGCCGACCACGCCCGTGCCGACGGCGTTCTGCGCGCCCGAGCCGGCGCCGGTTGCGATGGCGAGCGGCAGCACACCGAACGTGAATGCGAGCGATGTCATCACGATCGGACGGAAGCGCAGCCGCGCGGCGTTCACGACCGACTCCTTCAAGCCGTGGCCGTGATCGAAGCTCGCTTTCGCGAACTCGACGATCAGCACGGCGTTTTTCGCACCCAAGCCGATCGTCGTGAGCAGGCCCACCTGGAAGTACACGTCGTTCGAAAGGCCGCGCAGCCACGTCGCGAGCAGCGCACCGAGCACGCCGATCGGCACCACGAGCAATACGGTCACCGGTATCGACCAGCTCTCGTATAGCGCGGCGAGACACAGGAACACGACGATCAGCGACAGCGCATACAACATCGGCGCGCGCGCGCCGGCGAGCTTCTCTTCAAACGACAAGCCAGTCCAGGAGAGCCCTACTCCGGCCGGCAGCTTCGAGACGAGGTCTTCCATGATATCCATGGCCTCGCCAGAGCTACGTCCAGGCGCCGGCGCTCCGAGGATCTCGTACGCCGGCACGCCGTTGAAACGCGACAGCTTCTGTGGCCCGTACGTCCACTTGGCCGTCGAGAACGCGGACATCGGCACCATCCCGCCTTTCGCATTTCGCACGTACCACTGACCCAAGTCCTCGGGCTGCATACGCGCGAAGGCCTCGCCTTGCAGGTACACGCGCTTCACGCGCCCGTGGTCGATGAAATCGTTCACGTAGCTCGGAGCCCACGCGGCTGCGATGGTCTGGTTGACGTCGGCGATCGACACGCCGAGTGCGCTGGCTTTCTCGCGGTCGATGTCGAGCTTGATCTGCGGTGCGTCCTCTACCCCGTTTGGCCGCACGGCCACGACGGCGGGATTCTTCGCCGCCGCCGCGAGCAGCTGATTGCGCGCGGCAAGAAACTCTTCGTGCGTCAGACCGCCGCGGTTCTGGAGCTGCATGTCGAAACCCGTGGCATTGCCGAGCTCGAGCACGGGCGGTGGTGCGAATGCGAGCACCATGGCGTCGCGGATCGTTCCGAAGTAACGCGACGCCCGCGCGGCGAGCGCGTTGACCGACTGCGACGCCTTCTTCCTCTCGCTCCAGTCCTTGAGCTTGATGAACGCCAACCCCGAGTTCTGGCCAGTGCCGGCGAAATTGAAGCCGACCACCGTCAGGACCTCGTCGACCGTATCGCTTTCCTTGTTCAAGAAGTAGTCCTGCATCGCATCGAGCGATTGCCAGGTGCGTTCCTTCGAAGCCCCTGGCGGGGCTTGTACCTGCCCGTACAGAATTCCCGTGTCCTCGTCCGGAAAGAACGACGTCGGCAGCCGCACGTACACGAACGCCACGATCGCCACCAGAGCACCGTAGACCACGAGCGCGCGAACCGGTCGCCGCAGACCGTGCTCCACTCCGGCGTCGTAGCCGCGGGCGCTCGCACCGAACGCGCGGTTGAACCATGCGAAGAAACCGCGCCGCGGATGGTGGCCGCCGGGCGGGATGGGCTTCAGCATCGTGGCGCACAGCGCCGGCGTCAGGATCAGGGCCGTCAGCACCGACAGCGTCATGGCCGACACCATGGTGATCGAGAATTGCCGGTAGATCACGCCGGCCGAGCCGCCGAAAAACGCCATCGGCACGAACACCGCCGCGAGCACGAGCGCGATGCCGATCAAGGCTCCAGTGATCTGGCGCATCGATTTACGCGTGGCATCTTTCGGCGACAACTGCTCTTGCACCATCAGGCGCTCGACGTTCTCGACGACGACGATCGCGTCGTCGACGAGCAACCCGATCGACAGCGCCACGCCGAACATGGTNNAGCGTGTTGATCGAGAACCCAAACGCCGCGAGCACGCCGAATGTGCCTAGCAGCACGATCGGCACGGCAATCGTCGGAATCAGCGTTGCGCGCAGGTTCTGCAGGAACACGAAAATGACGACGAACACGAGGCCGATCGCCTCGAGCAGTGTGAACACGACATCCTCGATCGACGTGCGCACGAACGGCGTCGTGTCGAGGGGAAACGTCGGCTGCAGGCCAGGCGGAAAAAACGGCTCGAGCTGTTTCAGGGTTGCGTTGATGGCGTCGACGGTGTCGAGCGCGTTGGCGCCGATGGCGAGGCGGATGGCCATGCCGGCGGCCGGCTTCCCGTCGATCTTGATGTCGCGAGCGTAGTTCTCGGCGTTCATAGCCACGCGCGCGACGTCGCCGAGCTTCAGCTGCGACCCATCCGGGTTGACGCGCAGGAGAATCTGCCGAAACTCGTCGGGCGTCGACAGGCGGGTCGGGCCGATGATGGCGGCTGTGATCTGCTGCCCCGGCACCGCCGGCAGCCCGCCGATCTGACCGGCCGACACCTGCGCGTTCTGCGCACGAATCGCGGCCGCAATATCGCTGCTCGTGAGCCCGAAGTTGTTGAGCTTCTCGGGATCCAGCCAAATGCGCATGGCGTATTGCGCGCCGAACATCTGCACGTCGCCGACGCCAGGCGTGCGATTGAGCTGATCCAGGACGTTCGTCGAGACGTAATCGCCAATGTCCTCGCTCGACATGCTGTTGTTTGCCGAAATGAAGCCCAGGATCACGAGGAAGTTGCGCGTGGGCTTCGCCACACGAATGCCCTGTTGCTGGACCTCTTGCGGCAGCAGGGGCGTAGCGAGGTTCAGCTTGTTCTGTACCTGCACCTGAGCGATGTCGGGATTCGCGCTCTGATCGAACGTCAGCGTGATCTGCGCGGTGCCGTCGGCGTTGCTGTCCGAGGTCAGGTAGTCGAGGTTGTCGATACCATTCAACTGCTGCTCGATGACCTGAACGACCGTGTCCTGCACCGTTTGCGCGGACGCGCCGGGATAGTTGACGTTGATCGCGACCTGCGGCGGCGCGATGCTCGGGTATTGCTGGATGGGGAGCCGGAACACCGACAGCCCGCCGGCCAGCATCAGCACGATCGCGAGCACCCAGGCAAAGACCGGCCGGTCGATGAAGAATTGCGAGATCACGCCGAGCCCTTTAGCGCTGGGCCACGCCGGCCGCGGGGGCGCCACCCGGCTTCGACTGCCCTGCCTCGATCTCCACGGGCTTCACCTGTGCGCCGGACCGCACTTTCTGTAGACCGTCGAGCACTACGCGGTCGCCGGCTTTGAGCCCGTCGTCGATGAGCCAGTCGTTACCGATCGTGCGTGCGGCCATGATCATGCGCTCCGCGATGACGTTGCCGTCGCCCACCACGAGCACCACCGCGTCACCTTGCTGATTGCGCGTCACGGCGCGTTGCGGCACGAGCAGCGCGTCGCGCTTCTTTGCCTGCGTGAGCTTCGCGCGCACGAACATGCCGGGCAAGAGCTCGCGCGTGGGGTTCGGGAACAGTGCACGAAGCAACACGGCGCCAGTGCCCTGATCGACCGTCACTTCGGAGAACTGGAGCTTGCCGCGCTGGCCGTACTCGCTGCCGTCCTCGAGCGTGAGGCTCACCTCGGCTTCGTTCTGCTGGTCGTGCTGCAGCTCACCGCTCACGAACGCGCGTTGCAGCTTGACCATGTCGACGCTCGATTGCGTGATGTCGACGTAAATCGGGTCGAGCTGCTGGACGACGGCAAGCGGCGCCGCCTGCTGCGATGTGACGAGCGCACCTTCCGTGACGAGCGAGCGGCCCACGCGACCCGGAATCGGCGAACGCACCTGACAATAGACGACATTGATGCGCGCGGTCTCGACCTGCGCTTTGGCCGCGGCCACATCCGCCTCCGCCGCCGCGACGCCTGTCACCGCGTCGTCGTACGCCTGCTTGCTCACGAGATCCGCCGTGTGCAGCGGCGCGTAGCGGTCTTTCAGCAGCACCGCTTTGTCGCGATTGGCCTCGGCGCGCTGCAACGCAGCTTCGGCCGAGTGCAATGCCGCGGAGTAAGTCGCGGCGTCGATCTGGTAAAGCTGCTCGCCGTTCCTAACTTCGCTGCCTTCTTCGAACATGCGCTTCTGCACGATGCCCGACACCTGCGGACGCACCTCGGCGACGCGATAGGCCACGGTGCGTCCAGGCAGCTCGTCCACGATGCTGACGCTGCGCGCCGCCAGCGTCACCACCCCAACTTCCGTTGGGCCACGCTCGCCCGCGGGGCCTTGGCGCGCGCCGCAACCGACCAGCGCCGATGCGGCCAGCGCGATGAAGATCCCTTTTCGGTTCACTCGAGTGCCATCCTTTCGACAACATTGTGCCCGTCGCGACAGCGCCCGCATCAGAAGATTTCGCTATGAGCTTGGTGGCATTTCGGCTCGGCGCCGACGTTCTGCGGCGTTGCGCGAGACGCTAACGGCTGCTTACACTCGCGCCACCTTTCCGGGGGATTCCAATGAACGCGAAATTCTGGCTGTGCGGCCTCGCCTTTCTCGGCACTGCGGCTGCGAATGCACAAGATCTGACGATCACGAACGGTCGTATCATCGACGGCACCGGCCGCGTCATCGAGCGGGGATCCGTCGTGATCCGCGGCGGCAAGATCGCCTCCGTCGCCTCCGGCGCGCCGAGCGCGGCGGCCGGGCGGCGCATCGACGCCGGCGGGAGGACGGTCATGCCGGGCTTGATCGACGCACACCGGCACCTCGTGACCGGCGACCCCGCCAAGTGGCTCGGTGATGTGGCGCCGAAGGAGCTGCAAGAATTCCTCGACGCCGGATTCACTACGGTGCTCTCCGCGATCGACCCGCCGCCGATCATCGAAGCGCGCAAGGCGATCGAAGGCGGCAAGCTCAAGGGCCCCCGGCTATTCACCGGCACCTTCCTCCCCGTGGCCGGAGCCACCGGCCCGCCGCCTGCCGACGATCCGGCGCGCACCGACCCCTCGCGCGGCCCGCGTAACGGCCCGGCGGCTCCCGCCATCCCGCGCGAGGCAACGATTCAGCAGGTGCAAGCCGCGAAACGCGCCGGCTACGACTACTTGAAGGTTGTCTTGGTATCGACGCCGAACGGCCCCGAGCTCGATACGCTGAAGCTGATCGTCGCGGAAGGTAAAAAGGTCGGCATGCCGACGATCGTTCACGCCGTCAGCGTGATCGACACGCTTACTGCGATCGAAGCGCACCCGGACGTGCTCGTGCACACGCCGCACATCGGCCGGCTCGACGAGGATCCGTATGCGATCCGCAAGATTGTCGAGGCGAAGATTCCGATGACGTCCACGCTGTCCGTGTTCGGACCGCACTTCGGCCACGAGAACACGCCGCTGTTCCGCGATGCGAAACCGTTTCCGTGGCACACGCTCTCGAGCGCGGGCCAAGGGCCGGTGAACGCGCGCCTGCTCGTGAACAACGGCCTCGTGAGCTACGGCTACGGCACGGACACGCAGTGGCCGCCCAAGGAGACGCTGCTCGACGAGCTGCGCGAGCTCGATCTCGTGTTCTCGCCGACCGAGATCGTCACGATCATCACGCAGGGCGCCGCGAAATCGACCCTGCACCCGGCCGAGATAGGCACGCTCGAGCCCGGCAAGTTCGGCGACGTCGTGATCATCGACGGCGACCCGCTGACGGATAGCCACGCACTGCTGCACGTGACGACGACGATCAAGGGCGGCGAAGTGGTCTTCCAGGCGAAGCGTTAGTCCATGCGAAACAACAACAAGAAGGAACACACCATGCGTAATCTGCTGCTCGTCTCGATGATCCTGGGGCTTTCGCTCTCGGGTGCCACATCCGCACAAGAGAAGAAGGCGCAAGCGCTGCCGCCCGACGTCAATCCTGTGTCGCTGACGCGCCTGCCGCCGTTGAAGCGCGACGACCTGAACGACGAAGGCAAGGCCATCTACGACAAGATCGTCGGCACCGGGCCGGCGCCGACCAGCGGCCCTGTCGCGTTGTCGCTGTACAGCCCGAAAATCGCTCTCGTGTTCAACGATCTGAACGGCTTCCTGCGCTACAACGGCGACTTGAGCCCCCGGTTCACGGAAGTCGCGATCGTGGCGGCGACGTGGGAGATCCAGCAACAGTACGAGTACTCGGCGCACGAGCCCGCAGCGCTGCGCTACGGCGCGCCGCAGGCCGTGATCGATACCATCAAGTTCAACCGCGAGCCGGTGGGCTTGGGTCCGGAAGAGACCATGATCATCAAGCTCTCGCGAGCCGTCATGCGTGACCACAAAGTCAGCTCCGAGATGTACGCCGACGCCGTGAAGCTGTTCGGCCGCAAGGGACTCGTGGAGCTCGTGACGGTGATGGGCGACTACGTCATGGTCGGCATGGTGATGACCACGATCGACCAGCACCTGCCGGACAATCGGCCAGCGCTGCTGCCGCCGCGTTAGCTAGCACACCTCACTGAAGCCCGCGCGCCGCCTGGCGGCGCGCGGCCTTCAGCTTCCAGTCAGCTAGGCCCGCGCATGCTTCGTCACCATGACGAATACGCGCACAGCTTGGCTCTTGAGTGCCCTCGCGCTCGCGCTCCCCGCACTGCCCGTGCATGCGGCGGAGACGCTGACGCACGGCCGGTTCGAGTCCATCACGCTCTACCGGCCAGCGGGAGCCGTAAAGTCGGTCGTGCTGTTCCTGTCCGGCGACGGCGGCTGGAACCTGGGTGTCGTCGACATGGCGCAGGCGCTCGCCAAGGACGGCGCGCTGGTCGCTGGCGTCGACGTGACGAAGCTTCTCGCGAACCTCGAAAAGGACGGCGAGAGCTGCGTGTCGCCGGATGGCGATCTCGAAAATCTCTCGCACTTCGTTCAAAGCTACGCAGACCTGCCGACCTATCACGAGCCCGTGCTCGTCGGTTACTCCTCGGGCGCCACGCTCGCGTACGCCATGCTGGCCCAGGCGCCGACCAACACGTTCGCGGGCGCGCTGTCGGTCGGATTCTGCCCCGACCTGCTGCTCCACAAACCGCTGTGCGGCGGCGAAGGCCTGAAGTTCACGCGTCGTAAGAATGACGGCGGCATCGACGTGCAGCCAAGTGCCAAGATCGGCAATCCGTGGATCGCCGTGAACGGCGCGCTGGATCAGGTGTGCGAAATTGCGGGGACCCGAGACTTCGTGTCGAAGTCTCACAACTCCTCGCTCGTCGAGCTACCGAACGTCGGTCACGGCTATTCCGTGCCAAAGAACTGGATGCCGCAGTTCCTCACGGCGTTCCGCACCCTCGCGCAGGACCCGCACGCCTCACTGCCGCCACCACCGGCATCGCTCGCGGACCTGCCGTTGGTCGAGGTGCCTGCTGCGGGTGCGAACGACACCTTCGCCGTGCTCTTGTCCGGCGACGGCGGTTGGGCCGGGCTCGACAAGGACGTGGCCGCCGCGCTGGCCGCGCAGGGCATTCCGGTGGTTGGCCTCGATTCGCTGCGCTACTTCTGGCAAGCACGCACACCCGACGCGCTCGCAGCCGATCTCGATCGCGTGCTGCGCTACTACGCCGATCATTGGCACAAGGCCCACGCAGTGCTCGTCGGCTACTCGCAGGGCGCGGACGTGTTGCCGTTCGCCATCAACCGGCTGCCCGCGGCGTCGCGCTCGTTGGTCGAACGCACGGTGATGATGGGGCTCGGCGAGAACGCGTCGTTCCAGTTCCATTTCACGAACTGGCTCGGCGGCGATTCCGACGGGCTGCCGATACTGCCCGAAGTCGATCGCCTCGACGCCAGCAGCACGCTGTGCCTCTACGGCAAGACCGAAGGGGATTCGCTGTGCCCGAAGGTGCCGACGGGCCATGTGCAGGCCGTCGCTCTGCCAGGCGGCCACCACTTCGGCGGAGGCTACGACGAGCTCGCGCGCCGCATCATCGCCGGGCTGAAGCTTTCGTAGGCCGCGCGGCGGTTGTGGTTAGGTGGGGAACGTGATGACGACACCGAGCTCCGTGCGATCGGCGACGCCTTGGAACGCTGCCTTCACCTGATCGAGCGGCCGTTTCGAGGTCACGAGCGCGCCGATGTCCACCTGGCCCTTCTCCATCGCAGTGATGAAGCGCGGGGTGTCGCGCATCACGTTCATGCCGGCCATCTGGCCACCGAAGATGCGCCGGCCGGATAAGCAAAAGATCGCGCCCGGGAATGCGATGTCGCCGTTTTGCACCGCGAGCGTCACGAGACTGCCGCCGGGCGCCGTAACTTCCCACGCCTGCCGCAACGCGAGCAGACCGGTCGGGTCCGGGCCTGGCTCGACTTTCGGCGGGAAGCGATCGTAGCCCGAGCAATCGATGACGAGATCGGCGCCGCGCATCGAGAAGCGGTTGTTGCCGGGCACCTGCCCGCCCGCTTCGAGGCGATCCGTGCGTGCCTTGCACATGCCGCGGATGCGCTCCACGAGAGTGGCGGTGTCCTGATTCGGGTCGAGTACCGTCGTCGCGCCAAACCCGAGTGCCTTCTCGCGCCGCGTGCGCGCGGGTTCCACCACGATGATCTGGCCTGCCGCTTTCGCCTTCGCGCCCTGCACGGCCGCAAGGCCTATTGGCCCCGCGCCGAAGATCACGACGTTCTGGCCGATCTGCACCGGGTCGTAGACGTCGGTGGCCGCGATGCCGACCGCACCCGTGTCGCCGAGCATCGCGATCTGCTCGTCCGGCACATCGGAGAAGATCGGCACGCAGTACTCCTCGTACGCGACGATGATCTCGCTCAAGCCGCCGATGACGGCCGCCTCGATGACGCCCGTCTTGTCCCTCATGTCCGCGATCGGATCGTTCGGCACACCGTTCGGCGCGAGGTAGTTGCACCACTCGGGCGTGCCACTCAAACACTGGTGGCAGTGGCCGCACCACGGCGTGCCGGAGACGAGCACGCGATCGCCGACGCGCACGCGCCGCACCTGCGCGCCTACGGCTTCAACAATGCCCATTCCAGAGTGATTCGGGATGTTCGGTGTCGCCACCGGCGCGTCGCCGAGCACGGCGGTCGTCACCGTATAGCAGCCACACGAGCCGCGTGTACGCACGACGACTTGCGTCGGCGTGATGTCGCGCAAGCGTAAGTCCACCACTTCGCCTTGTGTGCCGTGGCGAACGAAAGCACGGAACGGCATACCTTTGACGGTCTTTGTCGCGACCGCAGCTCCGGCTCGTTTGCGCTCCTGCGCGCCGACTTCGGTTGCGAGCGCCACAGCACTCGTCGCACCGGCCAACAGCATCTCGCGACGCGACAGCCCCGCACCGCGCTTCTTTGGCGTGGACGCGTCGGCGCCGTCGTCGACCACCGTATTGGCGTTTCGATTCTCTTCGTCAGTCATGTTCACCCCCGTACACCGATCATGGGTAGCCCGCAGCGCACCGGTCAAGCGGGACTGCCACTACCACCGGCCCGCCCGCCACGCTCCTTCCTATCCTCATGGGGTTGTGCTGATATTGCGGCGTTCGAAAAGAACTCCGCAATGACGAGGTCCCGATGACAATGCTGACTCGCCGCGAAGCTCTGCAACTGGTCGGCGGCGCCGCAGCCGCCGCGGCGCTCGGCTCGAACGCGTCGGCGCAAGCGCCTGCGTTTCCGAAAGGCGCCGTGATCCGTACATTGTTCAAGGATTACGCGCCGGAGGAGCTGGCGGGTGGCGCTACGCTGTTTCACGAGCACCTGTCACTTGGCGTGGACTTCGGCGAGAAGTTTCGTGCGGCGTCCGCCGCGGTGCTTGCCGCGCAGGGCTTGCCGACCGCTAACGCGGCCGCGCCTCCGCCCGCGCCACCGGGCACGGACCCGATGCGCGACGTCGACCTCATGGTGGAGGAATTACGTGCGGCGCAGCGCGATGGCGTCGCGTGCCTCGTCGACGCCGGGCTCGAGGGCGCCGGTATGGATCTCGCATTCATCCGCGCCGCCGCGAAGAAATCGGGCTTGCCGGTCGTCAAAGGCGCCGGCTTCTACGTCGAGCCGTTCTACCCGAAGGAAATCGCAGGAATGAGCGAAGAGCAGCTCGTGCGCATACTGCTCAAGCAGGTCGACAGCTACCCCGCCGGCGTGTTCGGCGAGATCGGCTCCTGGGACGAGATGTCGAAAGTCGAGCGCAAAGTATTCCGCGCCGTGGGCAAAGCGCACCTCGCGACGAACCTGCCGATCTTCACGCACACCGGCATTCCCGGTAAGGCGGCGATCGAGCAGCTCGACCTCCTCGAGGACGCGGGGGTCGACCCGAAGCGCGTGGCGATCGGCCACCTCGGCAACCTCGCCGACCCGAACCTCTACGTGCACAAGACGCTATGCCGCCGCGGCGCGTTCGTCGGCTTCGACCGCCAGGGCGGGCGCGGCGATGCCGCCGTCGTGCCGCTCGTCATGGGACTCTTGAACGCCGGCTTCGCCGACCACGTGCTGATCTCGGGCGACGCATCGCGGTCGTACGGCAAGCCGTTGACGGCCTTCCTGCCGCAGCTCAAGGCCGCCGGCGCGGACGACGCGACGTTGCACCGCATCACCGTCGACAACTCGCGGCGCTTCCTCGCGTTCGTGCCGAAGAAGTCTCGCAAAGCCTGATCGACGCTGTCCCAACGGCCCTAGGGGCGCTGGCCCCCGATTCCGAGCACGAATCGCCACCCTACGGCGAGCGCGCCCAGCAGAAGCGCCGCGAGCACCTGCTCTGGGGACGGCGGTTCGACCCCGAACAACACGGCCGCCCACGGCACATACAGAAGCGCGACGAGACTCAGCGCGCTGGCGCACCACACAATCCAAAAGACTCCGTTACGCGGAATCGGATCGACAGCGAGCTCCGGCAGGGCGAGTCGTTCCGCGAACATCAGCGTCTGATAGCCGCCGAGCATTACGATCAGCGCCAGCGCGCGCGCCTGCGCTTCGCCGACTGCGGGCAACTGCATCGCGTACGCCGTGAAGGCGGCCACTGCGAGTAGCCCGCCGGCCAGCGCCGAGCGGATGACCGCGCTATGCGGCAACAACGGTTCGCGCGGGTCCCGCGGCGGCCGCAGCATGACGTTCGCACCCGCAGGCTCCGCTTGAAACACGATCGCCGAGACCGGATGCACGATCAGCTCGAGCCACACGAGGTGAATCGGCAGCAACACGAGTGGCAGGCCGACCAGCGGCGCCGCAAGTGCAAGCCCGACGATCGGCAAATGAAACGCGATCAGGTAGAGGAATGCGCGCTGGATGTTCTGCAGCACGTGTCGGCCTTCGCGAACNNCGGGCGACATCCGTGCCGCGCTTACCCATTGCGATGCCGATGTCCGCGCGCCGCAACGCCGGGGCGTCGTTGACGCCGTCGCCAGTCATGGCCACCACGGCGCCGGCCCTCTGCAAAGCGTCGACGATCAGGAACTTCTGGCTCGGGCTGGTTCGCGCGAAGATGGCCGTGTTCTGGATCCGCGCGTTGCGTTCCCGCTCGCTCAGAGCTGCCAGCTCTTCGCCCGTGATCATCAGCGCATCGTCATGCAGAATCCCGGCCGCTTCAGCTACTGCATGCGCGGTAAGGGTGTGATCGCCGGTCACCATGAGCACTCGGATGCCGGCGCGCTGACACTCGGCAACTGCGCTCGGCACTTCCGGCCGCAGCGGATCCTGAAAGCCCAACAGGCCGCACACTTCGAGATCGCGTTCGTCGTCGACGCGGCGGGCGCCCGGTTTCGCCATTCGTTTTGTCGCGAGCGCGAGGATCCGCATGCCCTGCGCCGCGAGCTGCCGATTCGCATCGAGCACGTGAGCCCGGCCCGCCGAGTCGAGCCCGCTGTGCTCGAGAATGCCTTCGACGGCGCCTTTCGCGGCGACGAGGTAGACGTCGTGCACCGCGCGCGACTTCCAAACGTGCGACATGTGTTTCCCGACGGCGTCGAAGTCGTAGTCCTTCGTGAGCACCCAGCGCGCGGCGACATCATCCGCCCGCACGCCGCGCTGTTCCGCGTAGGCCAGAATCTCACGCTCCATGCCGTCCACAGGATGCGGCTCGCAGGCTAGGACGGCTGCCTCTAGCAGGTCGCGTTCCGCCAATCCCGGCTTGAGCACGACGTGCTGCGTCATCGTAAATTCGCCGCGCGTCAGCGTGCCCGTCTTGTCGGTGCAGATGACGGTCGTCGACCCGAGCGTCTCGACGCTGGCCAGACGGCGCACGAGCATTCCGTGTGACGCCAGTCGCCATGCACCCACGGACAGGAACAACGTCAGCACGATCGGAAACTCTTCCGGGACTGCGGCCATGGCCAGACTTACGGCGCCCAGTAGCGCGCGCGTCCACGGCTCGCCGCGCGTGAGGCTCAAACCGAATAGCGCGAGCGTAGCGATAACGGCCACCAGCCCGAGCCGCCGCACCAGCACGCCCGCGTGCTTCTGCAACGGCGTGGCGGACGGCGCCGTCTGCCGAATGAGAGCGGCGATGCCGCCATACTGCGTGGCCGGTCCCGTCTGCATGACGAGTCCGAATCCGTGGCCCGACACGATCTGCGATCCCGCAAAGAACCTGGCGTCCGCTGGAACCTGCTCCGGCTCGTCACCGGTCCATGCTCGTTTCGCGCTCGGCACCGACTCACCCGTCAGCGACGACTCGTCAATGGCGAGGTTGGCCGCCCAGCGGACGACGCCGTCAGCTGCGATCACGTGCCCATCCTCGAGCACGAGCACGTCACCGGGAACGACCTGCTCGAGCGACACGGAAACAACGTGCCCGTCACGGACCACGTCGGCACGTGGCGCGGCGGCCTGAGCCAGTTTCTTCAGTGCTGCGCGGGATCGCGCTTCGAGCGCCACGTCCACACCGAGCACCGGAACGAGCGCGAGCAGGAGCACGACAGCGTCGGTCGTCTCGCCGAGCGCGAAGTACACGCCTGCGGCAACGACCAGCATGATGGCCATCGGATCGAGTAGCAGGCCCGCGATCTCGCGTAAGCGCGCGAACCGATCGCCCTCGACCCAGCGGTTCGGGCCCGATTCGGCCAGGCGCCGCTGTGCCTCGAGCGATGAAAGCCCGTCGAGTCCGGGCGGGATCCCGCCTACGTGGTCGATGGACACTCCTCCGCGGCGGCTATTGCGGCAGCGCGAACACGTACAGCGCGTGCCCACGCGTGGGTGGCTGGATCTCGGGCTCGATCAGTGACGGCACACCGCGCGGGCTTCCGCCACCCAATCCCGTGCCCACCGCGACGTACTGGCGGCCATTCACCTCGAACGTGATCGGAAACCCCTGCACCGATGTCGCGAGCCGCGTTTCCCACAACACTTTGCCGCTGCGCACGTCGACGGCCTTGAAGCTGCGATCGAGATCCCCGACGAACGCCACGTTGCCGGCAGTGGAAAGCACACCCGTCAGGAACGACGCGCGCTGTTGCAGCGACCACGTCTCTTTGAACGTATCGACGTTGAACGCGCCGAGCTTGCCGATGTTGCCGTTCGTGCCGGGCATGGCGTAGAAGCGCCGATCGGCGCCACCGCCACTGCCGCCGCCCGCCTTCTGCTCGATGGCCTGAGCGCGCAGGGACATACAGCTCTGTGAGAGCGGGATGATCACCTGGCGCGACGGGCGGTGATAGCTCATCGGGTGCCAGTTCTTGCCGCCGGCCGTGCTCGGGCACGAGTCCACCCATTCGCCGACCTTGGCATCGAGGATGTCTTCGCGATAGCGCGGCGTGCCCNNACGCCGTCCTTGCCGACGGACAGCACCCACTTGTCGCGGCCGGGGCCGTCGATCAACACGCGCTCGAACACGACGTCCATGTCGAACGCCTCGCCCGGCGCGTGCGAGTAGTACCACGCGAGCTTGCCAGTGGCCGCGTCTAGCGCAAGCGTCGAGCTCGAGTACAGCGCGACGTCGCTGCCCTTCATGCCGCGGCTCGCCGGCATCCAGGGCTTCGCCTGCGTCGTGCCCCAGTAGGTGAGATTGAGATCCGGGTCGAAGCTACCGGTGATCCAGGACTCGGCACCGGCGCGATACAGGTCGGGCAAACCGCCCCAGCTGTCGCCGCCCGGCTCGCCGTCGAGCGCAACGGTGCGGAAGCGCCATTTCTGCTCGCCGGTCTGCGGGTCGTACGCACTGATGAAGCACTTGTTGCTCTCGTAGACCGTGCACGTGCCCATGCCCTGGATCAACAGTCCGTTCGCTACGAGCGGACCGCTGTTCGTGGCGTAGACGTCCGGCATCTTGACGTTCCAGATCATCTCGCCCGTCGCAGCGTCGAGCGCGACGAGATGCGCTTCCTGCGGGCGCACGGCCCACTCCTCGGCGCTCTGGAAGATCAGCTTGTTGCCGTACAGCACGATGCCGCGCGGCGCGATGTCGGCGCCGAGATGGTGTTCCCAGATCAGATTGCCGGTACGCGCGTCGAGCGCCTGAATGATGCCGCCCGTGTTCGCGAGATATAGGGTGCCGTTGTAGACGATCGGCGCAGGCTGGTTCGTGCCGCCCTCATGCATCGGCCAGATCCACGCGAGCTGGAGCAGCTTCGCGTTGTCCGCCGTGACTTGCTTCAACGGGCTGTAGCTCGTGGCGCTGTAGTCGTGGCGCAGCATGAGCCAGTCTTTGTCCGAAGGATTGCGCAGCATCGCATCCGTGACCGGAACGAAATTCTTCACGGTGCCGTGCACTACGACGCCGGTCGGTTCCTGCTTGCGGGCTGGCGCTGCCGCGGGAGCGGCCGCGAGTGCGGCTTGGGGATTCAGACCCGTACCGATCCGCACACCCGTGCCCGTCAGCGCCTGCGCGCTTGGCGTGGCGCCGTTCGATTGCAGGATGTAGGCCATGACACCGAGGTACTCGGCTTGCGAGAGCGCGCCCGGACGATCCGGCGGCATCGTCGCGCCGGCCAGTGCGACGAGATCGGCCGTTGTGCGCTCGCCCCACTTCGACACGAACTCGGGGCCCGCCAGAATTGCGCTCGGCAATTGCCGCAGCGTCGGGCCGTGGCACGGCGCGCAATTCTGCTCGAACGTGGCGCGGCCGGTAGCGGCCTGGTCTGCCGTGAATGCCGCGGCCGGGAGTGCAAAGCCTGAAACCAACGCACTGATCAGAATCGCGCGTGCGGCCTGCCTGGGGTTCATTCGGATGGACCTCTTGTTCTTGTCGCAACCGTCGTCAGGGCAGTAGCCAACCCCACAGCGTGCTGTGGTCGGGCAGCACGCCTTTCTCCGAATAGATCTGCACATAGAGCTGGCCCGCCTTCAGCGCGGCTACCTGTTCCGCACTCAAACGCACGTCGCCCGAGACCGTGCCGCTTGCGGCGCCCGTGACCTGCAGGTCAGCCACGACCAATCCGCGGCCGCGCGCGCCCGTAGCGACACCCGCGTGCAATTTGGCGCCCGTGACTTTGGCGGGCAGCCCGGTGAACGAGCCCGCGATCGTGAGATTCGTGCCGCTGAGCTTCGCGCTCAAGGACCCTTCGCCGGCGACGTCGTTGCGCTCCGTGCCGCCGATCGGCACCCAATCGAGACGCGCGGTGAATGCTTCCGGGCGCTGCGCAAAACTGGGAGCGCTGATGACGACGAGGCACGTGACCAAAGCAGCTACAAGTCTTCGGCGCATCGGGCGTTCCTCATGGGTTCGAGTTGCAGTGAGTCGTAGTTGGTTGCAGTTCGTTACAGTCGAAGAGTATAGGCGATTCCGGGTTGCATTCGCCCAGCTGCAGCGAGCCATGTCACGCAGGTTGCTCGATAAATCTTTGCGGCACAGTCAGCACTTCGTCAGCGACGATTTGCCCCAGACGACGTTCAATGTAGGGAAGCAGATTGGGATTGCGGCGCATCCTCGTCGTGGGATATCCGAAAAGCGGGAACACCTGGCTGACGAGGCTCACGGCCGAGTTGCTGGCGGCTCCCGTGAGCGGATTCTGGAGCGAGCCGAGCGCTGTCGAGATCGCCGTCGAGGGCGCGTGGCGCAGCTCTAGCTTCGAAGTCTACAAAGGGCATCAACGCCTCGATGACATACGTGCGGACTTCGAGTGCAAGGATATCGTCTACGTGGTGCGCGACGTGCGCGACGTCGTAGTGTCGGGCGCTCATTACTTTTCCTTTCGGTCGCGCACATTAGCGGGCCGCGCACGCCGTGCGGCACGTTGGCTCTGGCCGCCGACACCGCAAGCCGAGACCACACGACGCATCGATTGCATGCTGAATGCCGCTGCCGCGGGCGATCGCACGGCGAGTCCGTGGTGCGCGTCCAGTTGGGACTCGCACGTCGCCGATTACCTCGACGCTGGGGCGTTCGTCGTTCGCTACGAGGACATGCTCCATGCGCCGGAGGCCGAGTGCTGCCGGTTGCTACAGCATTTGGGAGTGCATTCCTCCGCAGAGCGCATTCGCGCGGCCATCGCCCGACAGACATTCGCCAACGCGAAAACACGGTTCACGACGTCAGGCGACTGCAAGCGCGCCGCGTTCCTGCGACAGGGTTCGTCCGGCGGTTGGATCAACACGCTGACACCGGCGCAAAGCACCTTCTGCGCCGAGCGCTTCGCCCCGATGCTCGCGAGATTGGGTTACGTCGATACCCCAGTCCTCGTCCACCGGGTCGCTCGCACGCGCTGAACCCTCGCGCATTGCGGGCAACGCCTGCGTATAGTCGAACTTAACTTCAGGTCTTTGAGGATTGCGCATGCCGCGCTCTGCGGACACACCGGTTGCGAAAGAGCTCACCGTCGGCGAGGTCGCTACTCGCAGCGGCGTTGCCGTCTCGGCGATTCATTTTTACGAGAGCAAGGGCCTGATCAAAGCGTGGCGCACGAGCGGCAATCAACGGCGGTACCCGCGCGAAGTGCTGCGCCGCGTGGCCGTGATTCGGGTCGCTCAGCGAGTCGGCATGCCGCTCAGCGCGATTCGCGAGGCATTGCTGTCATTGCCCGCAAATCGCACTCCGACGTCGAAGGATTGGGGGCAGCTTTCGAAGCGCTGGCGCACGGAGATCGACGACCGGATCGAGCGCCTGATCAAGTTGCGCGATCAGCTCTCGAGCTGTATCGGTTGCGGCTGCCTGTCGCTCGACTCATGCCCGCTGTACAACCCGGGCGATCGTTGTGCTGAGAAAGGCCCCGGACCGCAGCTGCTCGACCCCGAACTGATGGCGGAGCGGGAGGACTGACGCCCTCCGGCCCGCTTCAAAACTAACCGGTCAGGGCTCCAGTTGCGGGAGCCGTCTCAGCGGCACGATCGCGGCGGCGCAACGTTTGGAACGCGGCGATGAACGGACCGAAGAAGAAGCCGCGCAACGTGCGGTGCGGATTGTTCTCGCCGAGCTCTTGCATCGTCGAGCCCCAGACGATCGGCTCTCCTTCTTTCGGCCAGTACAACGTGCCGGCCAGGCGGTCCCAAAGCGTGAGACCGCCGGTGATCCCGAGGTTGACGTCCATGTGCTGCGGCAGCGCACCGTGATGGAAGTGATGCATATAGGGCGCGTAGAAGAACCGGTCGAGTGTCTTGCCGAACGAGATGGTCACGTGCGAATGCTCGAACTGCTCGAGCAGCACCAGAAACGCGAGGGCGGTGGCGACGAATGAACCCGTCGTCACGCTGTACTCCGTACCGAGCGCATAGAACAGCGTGCCGCTGATCAGCCCTGCGCCCACGGCCGTGTAGGTGTTGCGGATGAACATATCGACGGGGTGCGTGCGCACTCCGAACGGATGCAGGACCTCGGCCGAATGATGCCCCTTGTGGAACTCCCAGAAGAACGGGATCTTGTGCCCTTGCCAGTGCCACGCGAAGCGACCGATGTCGCGCGCCACGAGAACGACCAACACCTGGAACACGATCACGAACCCGTTATCGGGAATCGTGAGCGGCGAGTGGCCGAACTGGCGCCCGAGCCACCCCTGCACCGCACCCGCTCCGAGCGTGACGCCGAGCAAACCGAAGAAGTTGAGCACCCAGGAGAACGGCATCCACAGCATGTCGAACTTGAACGACGCGTGCGTGAAGAACGACTTCGGCAGCATGTACTTGAAACCGCCGAGGAAGGACACTTTATCGCCGGGCTCTTCGATCGGCAGCGCGTACGAGAAACGCGCAACACCCTTTCTGCGGAGCCACATCACAGTGAGCGCGTAAGCCGCGAATCCCACCACCGTGTACCACACGAAGGTCTGGGCCATGCGTTCGACATTGATGAGGGCGAATATGCCAAACGTGGCCTCCGGGTCGCGCGTGTGATGCAGCAGGAACGGCGGCATCAGGATGTTGTAGAGGGCGTCCGAGATGGCGTCCCAGGCGGAAGTCGGTGCTGTTGCGCTCATTGTGCCTCGCTCATTGGGTTGCGTTGAGACGACCTGTTGCGGAATGCTAATACATCAAGCTAACTTCAGGTCAAGCACCGTAAAGCCCAGGAACGGCGCGGGATCCGCGTTCCGCGCAACCATAAAGGACGTGCCACCATGAACCTGTCTGGAAAAGTTGTTGCCGTCACGGGTGGCTTCGGGCAATTGGGCGCGGCGATCGTGCACGCCGCGCTCGCAGCCGGGGCCAGGGTCGCCGCCATCGGCGCGGGCTCATCACCGGCCGATCCTCGCGCGTTCCGCGATGCGCTCGTGATCGGCGGCGTGGATCTCGCCGAGCCTGACGCGGCCACACGCGCGCTCGATACCGTAGCGGCAACACTCGGCGGGCTCAGCGGGCTCGTGAACACCGCCGGCACGTTTCGCTCGCAAACGCTCGAGCACGGCAACATCGAGACGTGGGATCTGCTCTATCGGGTAAACCTGCGAACCGCGGTCAGCGCGTGCCACGCGGCCCTGCCGCTGCTACTGCATGCCGGTGGCGGTCGCATCGTGAACGTGGGCGCCGCGGCTGCGGCCGCAAAAGCGGGCGCGGGCATGGGCGCCTACGCGGCAGCCAAAGCCGGCGTGCTGAAGCTGACCGAATCGCTCGCCGAGGAGCTCAAGGACCGCGGCATCACCGTCAACGCAGTGCTGCCGAGCATCATCGATACACCGGCGAATCGGGCGGACATGCCCACAGCGGATTTCACGCGCTGGGTAACGGCGCGCGACGTCGCGAACGTGATCGTGTTCCTGCTGTCGGACGAAGCGCGCGCCGTGACCGGCGCGCTGATTCCGGTCACGGGCCGCGTGTAGCCTGCGTTCGGCTAGTGCCGGATCTGGGTCGCGACGTCCTCGAGCTCGTAGACTTCGCAGTTGCCGCGCTCCGGCAAGAGCCCCGCGTCCGGGAAAGGCGCCGGGCGCAGGATGCGCGGCGTCATGACCCAGGGTTCAACGAGAACTTCGGGATCCTCGATCGTGACCTCGTACAGGATCTCATTGCCCTTGCGTGTGAAGCGTTCGACGACGTGCATATCTTCCGAGTGGAAGAAGCCGCCGCGCGCAAGCCATGTGAAATCGTTGAAGCCGACCGAGTCGAGCACCAGCGTCTCGCCTTCCCAGTGGCCGACCGTGGAGCCCATGTAGGTCGTCTCGCGTTTCTTCGGGTCGTGCTTGCGCCCGTCCGTCGGCATGATGCGGTACTCGCCCTGTCCACCGCCGCCGTCAGCATACTGCCCGTAGAAGAAAATGATGTCGTCCTTGTTCTGGACGATGCGCCGCGGCGCGCCGTGCCGCGGAATGCCCAGCGGCTGGCACGTCATGACGGGGTCGTACTTGTTCGTCCACATGTCGAGCTGCTGGACTTTGTCCCAGTGCTCGGGCTTGTACAGCGGGCGATTCGGGCCGAAGCGCGACGGCGCCTCGAACTCGAAGTCGAGCGTCTGATTCCACGCCTCGCTGCAACCGGCGAGTTGCTCGGGCGAGCAGCGGCGGTTGCCGTAACGCCAGTTCATCCCGGCGGCGAACCAGTTACCCGAGAGGTCCGGCTTGCCGTCAGCCGTGCGCGGTGTCGGCTCCTTCGATTCGAGCTTGACCTGCCGGTCGCTGCCGGTTAGCGCTTCGTGCTCGGCCGCCTTGCCCGGCGTGATCGCGTTGCGCACGCTGGCGGGCACCGGCATGACCACGTAGACGCTGCCCGTTTCTGTTTGCTCCGTCGTGAGGTCGCGCACGGTCTGGCCGTTACGCTTCTCGGTGATCTTGCCGGCGTACTGCGCCTCGATAGGATTCAGCGGATTGTTCCAGTCCTTGTAGTCGCCATAGGTGAACGCGGTGGTCGTCGAACCCTGCGTCACGACCACGCTTTCCGGCCAGTAGTGCTTGGGGTCTAGCGTGGCGACGGCCGTCGCACCGGCGACGCCTGGAACCGGGAATGTCACGACCGGCTTGCCGCCCTTCCACACCACCGACGTATCTTTGAGCTTCGCGGCACCGCCCGCGAGCAGCATGCCTGGGTTGCGATCCGTCGCCGAAAGAGCGATACCCGCGCCCGCCAGAGCTGCTTTCAGCGCGGCCTGCGGCCCGGCCCATAGGCGGATGAGCCGCTCCTGTACCACGTTCGGCATCGGCGTGGCCTTGCCTTTGCCAGCAATGATTTCGGCACCCGGGATGTCTTCATTCCATGCGTACTGGCCGCTGACGACCTCGATCGTGGAATAGGCTTGGCCGTTCGCACGCGTGCAGGCGTACTGGATGCGCTGACCGGGCGTCTGGTAGTTCGAGCTCGAGCGATACTTCGTCAGCGTGCACGGCTGGCCGTCGACCTGCAGCGTGCCCTTGCCCGTGTACTCCAACGAAACCGCGAGCTCGTGCTCGTCGAGACCCCGCAGCTGGACCATGTGCCAGCCCCAGTTGAACAGGACGGCCTTCAGATCTTTGGCGTTCGGCGCCGGCGTATACGGAGGGGGACCGGCGGGGGGAGGCTGCGCGCCCGCCATCAACGGCCAGCCGAGCGCAAGGACGAGTCCAAGCGCCATCCTCGAGCAGGTCTTCCCTCGCACCGTCATCGCATTCCACCCAGTCATTTAGTCGTTGCTGCCGCCGTTCGAGAGCGTGACTTCACGCTTGTCCGGCAACGTGATCGAGCGGATGAAGCCGATCGGCTTACCGTTGCGAGCCGCGAAATACGAGATCGTGACGGTGTCACCGGCTTTCACCGTGTTCGGGCCGTCTTTGCCGAACCCCAGGTTCTGCAGCGTGTTCGCCGAGCCCGTGGTCATGACCCACTCGGTGTCCGTGCCGTCGGCGTTGTGCACCGAGATCGTCATTGCTCCGTGCGGATTCGTGAACGCCACCTTCACCAGAGTGCCGGTCACCTTGCCTTCGCTCTTGATGTCGTACGTGCCCGCGAGAGAGTGATGAGCCAGAACCTGACCACTGGCCAACAGCCACGCGGCCACCGCGACACATCCCAACGTCTTCCTGATCATTCGCCCGCCTCCGATTGGCAACGGCACCGCGTGCCGCCGCATGCTCAACGCATAGATACCAAGAACTGCGGGCGAGCCTAGCACTGCCAGCGCCTGGGCTCAATTTGCTACGGCTCGAAATTACTCAAGATCTGGCGAGATATAGAAAAAAAGCCCGCTTCCTATGGGCACTGCCTGTTTTGGACACACTGACCGGCGTCGAAACCAGGGGGCGATCTGCGACAGCCGCGGAGCATCACCTAAGGCGTCTGGGTGCGCTGAACGCCTGCCTCTTGCAACAGCGCGAGAATCTCGGGGGTGCCTCGCGTTTCCGCCAATACGAGTGGCGTCACGCCTTTCGCATTCGCGGCCGCGGGATCCGCGCCTTCTTCGAGCAGATAGCGGATGATCTTCTCCGACTTGCGCCCGCCCACCGCGGCGTGCAGCGGCGTGTCGCCATCATGGTTCGGCGCGTGCAGATCGAGACCAACGCTGCATAGCAGGCGAATGGCCTCGACGGCATCCTCTTCCGAGCCCTGGTCGTAGGAAGGCGCGAGCGCGCTACCGTTTCGCCAGCCAAAGCCCGCCGCGAACATCAGTGCCGTCGAACCGTTCGGCATTTCGAGCTTCGCATCCGCGCCGGCGGACAGCAGCTGCCGCATCAACTCGACATCGCCCGACTTCGCCGCACGCATCAGCGGCGTAGCGCCGTTGCCGAGCGCACCGTCGCCGAACGTGTGTTGGCGTTGCATGATCGGCTTCTTCAGGCGGACGTTTGGATCTGCGCCGTGAGCGAGCAGCAACCGTACGACGTCCTCGGCGCCCATCGTTCCAGACTGCCGCGGATTCGGGCGGCCGTGCCCGATCGCGAGCCGATGCATGTCCACGGCCGCGTAAAGCGCACCCATTCCGGCGTCGTTGTCGACGATGTTCGGATCCGCGCCGGCTTCGATCAGCTTTTGCGCGAGCTCGTAGTGAGCGTTCAGGATCGCGATCACGAGCGCCGTCGCGCCGTCGGGGTCCACGAGGTTCAAGTCCGCATGTGCCTCGATCAATACCGCGGCCGCGTTACGTGCGTCCTCTCGCGCCACGTACATCAGCGGCGTCCAGCTACCGAGCGACAGGACCGACTGCCCCGTGCGGCGCTTTTCCATCGTCAGCAGAGCCGAACGCTCGTTAATGTCGGCGCCATGCGCGAGCAGAAGGCGCGAAGCATCGGCATGATCCTGAGCCGCAGCCCAGATCAGTGCCGTCTCGCCGTACCAGGCCTCGCGGGCGTGAACGTCGGCGCCCTTATCAAGCAGAGCGCGCACCGCATCGGGCGCGCCCGTGCGCGCGGCCGTCATCAGCACCGTCTCGCCTTCGGGCAGCACGGCGTCTGCGTCCGCGCCGGCCGCAAGCAACGTGCGCAGCACAGCCGCGTCGCCGTTCTCGGCTGCAAGCTGTAAAGATGTGATGCCGTATCGGTTCGCTGCGTTAGGGTTTGCGCCCGCAGCGAGCAACTGCTTGACTAGCGTCGCATCCGAGGCGCGTGTAGCCCAATGCAGCGCGGTGGTACCGTCGGGCTCCGCCGCGTTGACGTTCTCGCCACGCTTGATGATTTGCGCGACGGCGTCGTGGTGACCGCGTTTCGCAGCCTCGACCACCGGAGGTAATGCTTCGAGCGCAATCGCGCGACCATTCGGCCACGCGATCGAACCGCCAATGGCCAAAAGGCCGAGCGCCACTGCGCGAATCACGCCGTGAGCTCGAGCCGCCCCGTGCTCTCGCCGAAGCTGTCGATGGGGCTACCAAAAAGACCGGCGACACCCAGCCAGAGGTTCGCAATCGGGCTCCACTCTGGCGCGACGACGAAGCGGTTGCCGCGAATTCTTCCGCCCGCGCCGCCGATCATTGCGAGCGGTAACGGATAGGCGTTGTGCGCTTGCCCGTCGCTCATGCCCGTACCGAACGCGATGAGCGAATGATCGAGCACGGAGCCGTCGCCCTCGGGCGCCGCTCGCAACTTATCGAGGAATGCCGCGAACAACGACGTGAAGTGCGTATTGATCTTCGCGTGTTGCGCCATTTTCTCGGGCTGGCGGCCGTGATGCGAGGTGTCGTGATGCGTTTCGGTCATGCCGAGCGCCGGGAATGTTCGCTGACTGGCCTCACGGCCTGTCATGAACGTGAAGATTCGCGTGAGATCCGCCTGATACGCGATCGCGAGCAGATCGAACATTAGCGTCATGTGCTCTTCGAAGCTTTCCGGAATGCCGACCGGCGCTGCGAGCGTGACGGCGACGCGGCTCTTCGATTCGGCGCGCTGGATCCGGCGCTCGATCTCACGCACGTTGCCGAGGTAGTCGTCGAGCCGGTTGCTGTCGTGCGAGCCGACGGCGCGTTGCAGTGAACGCGCTTCGTCGGTGATCGAATCGAGAATGCTCAAGTCCTGTTGCTTGCGCCGCGCACGCTCGTCGGGTGAGCCCGCGCGACCGAATAGTCGCTCGAACGCAACGCGCGGATTGATTTCCATCGGCAGCGACTCGGTGGCCGAGGCCCAGGAGATCGAATTCATGTACGCGCAGCTGTAGCCCGGCACGCAGCCGCCGACGTAGCCGGTGAAATCCTCGGTTGCGAATTCAAGCGACGGGAGCGGCGTTTGCTGTCCCACGTGCTTCGCGAGCACCTGATCGATCGTGACACCGACGCTGATGTCTTCCGCCTCGGTTTGCTTAGCCACTGCACCGCTCAACCAGCCGGCCGAGCTGACAGCGTGATCGGTCACCGATTTTCCACCGGCGCGGGATAGATTGCCGACGACCGTCACCTGATTACGGAACGGCTCCAGCGGCTTCAAGATCGGCAGAATGTCCAGGGGACCGCTATCGCCCTTCGGAATCCAACTGTCGATGGTGCAACCATTCGGCATGTAAACGGCACCAAAGCGCAGGGGCGCGACCGTCGCAGCTCGCGCGGCCATGACCGGCACCATCGATTCTAAGAATGGGAGCGCAACAGTGGCTCCGAGACCGCGGAGGACGGTGCGTCGCGACAGCGACTTCTTGGTGATGAACACTTAATGAATCTCCTGCCGTGTTCAGTTCGCTTTTTGCTTCGTTCGCATCTCGAACGGAGCGCTGCGCACGATTCCGAGCACGATGTCGTCGAACCGATATTTATCCCGCGCGGCGTCTCGAAGTATCCCACGAACTACGGGCATGTCATAGGATTGGAGGCCCCTACCGAGCGCATATGTGAGCAGCTTCTCGGTGACCGTGCCCGCAAATAGCCGGGGATCACTGACGAGAGCACCGCGCAGCGCTGCGATTCCGTCGACGGCAGTGCCATTTGGCAGTCCGCCGGTGGCATCGATTTTGTTCGTCCCGTCATAATCCCTCCACCGGCCGACAGCGTCGAAGTTCTCCATCGCAAAACCGAGCGGATCGATCAGCCCGTGGCAACTGAAGCACGCGGGCGCGGCGCGATGCTTCTGCATGCGTTCGCGCATCGTGCGTGGTGCCGCAGCCGGCCCTTCATCGAGCGCCGGCACCACGGCGGGTGGTGGTGGCGGTGCCGACCCTAGGAGATTTTCCATCACCCACTTGCCGCGCAACGTCGGCGCGGTCCGGTCCGCGTGCGACGTCGCCAACAGGACGCCTCCTTTGCCAAGGAGCCCCCGCCGCGACTCGAGTCCATCTCCCAGCGCGACACGCCGAAACTGACTGCCGTAAACATTCGGGATACCGTAATGCCGCGCGAGACGTTCGTTCACGAACGTGTAGTCGCCAGTCATCAAATCGAGCACGCTGCGGTTCTCGCGCACCACGCTGCCGAAGAACAGCTCTGCTTCGCGCCTGAAAGCCTGCCGCAGATCGTTGTCGAAATCGGGGAAGAAATCCGAGTTCGGATTGATGTTCTCGAGATTGCGCAGGTGCAACCACTGCCCAGCAAAGTTTGCGGCGAGCGCATCGGCACGCGGGTCCGCGAGCATCCGCAGCACTTGGGCTTTCAGCTCCCCCGGTTCGTGCAGCTGATTCGCCGCGGCGCTCTGAACCAGCTCGTCGTCCGGTAAGCTGCTCCAGAGAAAGAACGCGAGGCGCGTCGCGAGCTCGAGATCGCTGATGCGGTATGCGGCGCCAGGCGCGACGTCGGCGGGCTCCTGCTCCACGCGGAACACGAACGCCGGACTCGCGAGCACGCGGCGCAGCGCGAGCTGAATTCCCGAATCGAAGGTACCGCTTGCACGCCCTGCCTCGAAGAACGGCATGAGCCGCTCGAGATCGGAATCATCGACCGGACGGCGATACGCGCGACGCGCAAACGTGCCAATGATGTCGCGCGCGCACCGCGTCTCGTCGGCGCCGTTTTCCGGAGTGCACGCGAGTATCCGCCTCCGGCTGACGGTGTCACCTGGCCCCGTCGGCGAGTAAGGCCCCGTCACCGTGAACGCTTGTACGTGCGGCCGTCCCGTCGAATCGTAGGTGTCGGCGTTGCTGCGGTCGAAAGGCCGCAGGCGGTTGGTGCCCTCACCGACCTTGCGTACGAACGCAGCCGTGACGTGATGCTGGCCGGCTTTGATGGGCGCGCGAACGCGCAAACGCACGTCCACGGCTTCAGAGCGGTCCGGGATCAGCTGACCCTTCCGCTCGGCGTCGCGCTCACCGCCCACGGGCTCGAGCAACAAGCGTTCGCCGTCCACGGCGATCTCGAGCTGATGCGTATGCTCGAGGCCCCGAATGGCGTCGAGATTCGTGCGCAACAGCGTGACCTTGATCTCGTACTGACCATCGAGCGGAAAGTAGTGATCGGCCGCGAGACCACCGACCGTGCCGAGCGGCAAGCCCTCGAGGTGCTGTGTCTGCGACTGATCGCCGCGATTGCGGTATGTGACAGCGCCAGTCTCTGCCGACGAATCGCCTAGCGCCAGCGCGCTTACGCGGTCTGCGGCCGCAAGGTACCGTTCGAGCAACGACGGCGACACGACGAGCAGATCGCCGATGTTATCGAAGCCGAACGCGGAATCATCGGGCGGCAGCAGCGCTGCGACGTCCACGTCGAAACCGAGTAGGTCGTGAATGGCATTGGCGTACTCGCTGCGATTCAGTCGGCGCAACGCCGGGCGGCCCGGATTCTGCGTGGCCGAACGATCGAGCTCGGCTTCGAGCCAGGCGCTGAACGAACTGTAGGTGGCAGCCTCGGGGCGGGGCTCGGGTTGCGGCGGCATGGTCCGCGTCTCGAGTTTGCGTAGCACGCGCTCCCACACGTCGGCGTGTCCGGCCACGCTCGCCGGGTCGTTCTTTTCGAAGGAGAGCTCGCCGGCGAACTCGGCGTCGTTGTGGCACCCCACGCAGTAGCGCTTCAGCACCGCTCGTGCGTCTTCGGGCACTGCAACCGTGCCGCTCGGGCGACCGCACGCAACGATGCATGTTGCAACGGTAACGATCGCTAGAGCTCGCACTAGACACTGCATGGGGTCCCTCCCGTCTCTCTCAATCCGGCACGTACGCGATCAGCATACTTCGGTACGCGCCGTCGAGGAACGCCGATGCGTCGCCGAATTCTGATTCGTAGCGCTTCAGTGGATTCGTGCGCACTGCGTCCTCTGCGCCGAACCCCTTGTTCAAGTAACCGATCATGGTCTCGAAAAGCTCGCGGTAGATGTCGCGTTGCCGGGCGATGTCGCGACCGGTGAGCACTTTGCCCTGCGCGGGCACGATGTGCGTGTCCGGCCGCACGATATCCGCGAGCCATTCCACCGCGCGCACGCGACCGCCAAGCCAGGCGCCGTTGCGATAGTCGAGCAGCGGCCAACTCTCTCCCGACACGACCCCGCCAGCGGCCAACACATTCGCCTGCGGGAAGTGCACGAAAAGATCGCCGTCGGTGTGCGCCGCCGGCAGGTAACCATAGTCGATCTTGCGGCCGGCAAACTCGAGCGTGCCCGTGTCGCGAACCACCTGCGTCGGCCGCGCCTTCTCCGCTAGCGGCTCTACCGGCACGAGACGGCGATCTGCCGTCATGGCGTACACCTTGTGGCTGAGATACTGGCGCGTCTTCTCGTGCGCGATGACCGTGCCGCCGGCCATGCCGACGGTAGCATTCGCGCCGGTCTGCTCCGGGTGCCCGTGCGTATTGATCAGCAGCCGAACGCTATCGTTGCCGGTGGCCGCATACACCGCTCGCAGCAACGCCTCGGCGTTCGCTGCGAGGCCGCCGTCGACCATCAACGCACCACCCTCGCCGTGCATCGCGAGCACGTTGCAGCCGGCACCTTGCAACAGCTTCAAACCGCTCAGATCGCTGGTGGTAATCTGCGCGCCGGATTGCGCGCGCGGCGCCAGCGCAGGCAACAACGCGAGCGACGCGACGCCCACCTCGACGGATGCGCGCAGGAAGCGCCGTCGGGACAAGCGCTCGTTATTCGACGGGCGAGTGCTTGTAAACCGGCTCATGAACTCGCGGCTCACCTACTGGCCAGATGTCGGCCCACACGCCCTGCGGCGGGCCGAGCACCGGCCACACAGGGTCTTTATGCAGCAGCTTGGTGGCCCCGAGCTCGCGCAGTAGCGTGGCCTCTTCTTTATAAACGGGTGTCTGGTTCGCCATGAACGGCATGAAGCCGCGCGACTGCGTGTAGTCGAGCGCGGTGAGGCCGTCCTGGTCCTTGGCGTTCACGTCGATGCCGTAGGACGCGAGCTGCTTGATGACTTCCTTGTAGCGCTTGCGCACGGCGAAGTGCAGCGCAGAGCCCCCGCGGATCTCTTCCTCGTGGTTGATCAGCGCCACGACATTCACGTCCGTGCCAGCGTCGTGCAGAACGCGGATGATCTCGACCGCCCTCTTCTCCGGAGCGCGGCCCGCGAGCACGCCATGGATCGGCGTCTCCCGGTCGGCCATGTACAGCTTCGCATCCGCGCCGTGCTCGAGCAGCAGCTTCACGAGCTCCAGATCGCCATTGACCGCCGCGCGCATCAACGGCGTGGCGCCGCGCGTGTTCGTCTCGCCGCGCACGTTCGCGGGGTGGAAGTAAAGTTGTTGGTTCGGATTCGCGCCGCGCTCGAGCAGCAGTCGTATGAGACCGGGGCCGTCCAGCTCGTTCGCAGGATCGATCGACGAACGCCCGGCGCCGCGTCTCGCATCGAGACCAATCGCCGTGAACAGCGGCGCCTCGCCGAACACGTCCCACTGGTCGACGTCCGCGCCAGCGTCAACCAACGCCTTCGCGAGATCGAGGTTCGAGTTCATGACCGCGACCAGCAACGGCGACACGCCGTCGGGGTCCGGCAAATCGATGTCGGCGCCCTTCGCGAGCAAAGACTTCACGCACGCGATGCAGTTCTCGCGCGCGGCGTACAGCAACGGGGTGAAGCCGCCGCTGTCGAGGCTCTTCGGCCGGCCCTCGGCCGTCACATGGCGTTGGTAATCACGGTCCGCGGAGCGCGCGTCGACGGCCGCACCGCGATCGATGAGGAAGTCGATCATTTGCGGGTGCCGGCGCGCAGACGCCCACATCAGTGCCGTCTGGCCGCCAAACTTCTCGCGCGCATCGACGGTGGCGCCGTGATCGAGCAGCAGACGCGCGGCATCGACGTTCCCCGTGCGCGCCACGGCCATCAACGCAGTCTGGCCGTCGGCGTTCGGCGAGTCGGCGTTCGCACCGCCTTCGATCAGCAGCTTCAAGATCGCGACGTCACCAACTTCAGCGGCGAGGCTCATCGCCGTCGCGCCGTAATCGTTGGCGAGAGCAACATCGGCGCCGGCGTCGAGCAGCCGGCGGACTTCACGCGCGTTGCCCTCGTAGACGGCCCACTGGAGCGGCGTGCTGCCGTCTGTGTTGCGGTGATTGACGTCTGCCTTCGGCGGGGCGGCCCTAGCGACGCCTACCAGCAGCGTCGCCGCCAGCGCACCCCAAGCCGCCGTTCGCAATGCAATCAGCGCCACGCTCACGCCTCGGAGAGAGTGCCGGTGCTGTCGCCAAACTTCGCGAACTCTTTCTCCGGCACGCCAGCGTGCTCGAGAATCGTAGCGAGGATGTTGGCGTGCGGAGTGTCCTGCGCATAGTGCAGGTGCTGGTTGCCTTTCAGACCGCCGCCGCGACCGATCAGCGCCTGCGGCAGCGGATCGTTGTTGTGAGCGTCGCTGTTCGACATGTTGCTACCGAACAGGATGATGGCGTGGTCGAGCAGCGAGCCGTTACCGTCTGGCGTGTTTGCGAGGCGCTGCGCAAATTTCGCGAACGTGGCCGTGTGGAAATGCTGGATCAGCTTCAGGTTCGCAATGCGGTCGGGGTAGCCACCCCAGTGCGACGTGGGATGGAACGCTTCGTGGACCCCGAGGTTCGGGTACGTCCGCATCGACGCTTCCTCGACCATCTTCATGGTCACGACGTTCGTACGGTTCGTCTGCCACGCGAGTGCAAACATCTCGAACTGCACGTCCAGCAGCTCGCCGAACTCGTCCGGCGCACCGATTGGGGCGTCCGGAAGATTCGCCAGCGACTCGTTGCTGGCCGTGAGCTTCTGCACGCGCGTCTCGACCTCGCGGACTGAGTCGAGATAATTGCTGACCTTCGCCCTGTCTCCCGCGTCGAGTTCGCGATTCAGGCTCGAGGTAGCGTCGCGCACGTAGTCGAGCAGGCTCGCGGTCGTGCCGAGAATCGCCTGGCGCTCCTGCTTCGTCGAGCCTTGGCCAAACATCGACAGAAAGACCTTGCGCGGGTTGCCTTCCATCGGCAACGGCTGGTCCGGTGTACGGAACGAGATCTTGCCGCCCGGTTCGCCGCAAATTTCCATCGACGGCAGCGTGACGTCTTTCATCAAGTGCCGCGCCGCCACCTGGTCGGCCGTGACACCGACGCCGGTCTGCACGTTGCGCGAGCGCGGGTGAACACCGTTCAGCCACGTCTCTTCGACGTTGCCGTGCGGAACACCACCCTCGCCGGCCTTGTTGCGCAGACCACTGACCACGGTCACGTAGTTGCGCAGCGGCGCCAGCGGCTCGAGGATGTACGGAAAGTCGAAGTCGCGACCGATCTTCTTTGGCTGCCACAGGTCCTGCAGGGCGCCGTGCGGAAAGTAGACGAACCCGAGCCGCGAACTTGGCGCCGCAGCGGTCTCCGCCAACGCGGTGGCCGCGGGGATCATCGCGTCAAGCAGCGGCAGTGCGATCGTGGCGCCAGCGCCTTTAAGCACCGCGCGTCGCGAGAGATGTTTGCGTGTCAGAAACATGACTGCGCTTCCCCTTGAACCAAGTCTACCGTAACGACGCCTGCGTGAGCTCGTCGTGGGCGCTCGAGACCTCGCGCTTACGGAACGCGTCGCTCGACACAATTGCGAGCACGAGGGACTCGAATCGGTAATCGTCTTTCGCGGCGTGCCGAACGATCGCGCGCACGGTTGGCATGTCGCGGTAGTCCGCCTCCCGACCCAATGCGAACGTCATCAGATTCTCGGTGAACGCGCGCACGAAGAGCTCGGGGTCCGCGCTCAACGCACGGCGCAGCTCCGCCGGGCCATTGGTGTGCGTTCCGTCCGGCAGCACGCCGCTCGCGTCGAGCTTCGTGTGCGTATCGGGATCGTCAGCGCGGTACTGCCCCACCGCGCTGAAGTTCTCGAGCGCGAACCCGAGCGGATCCATGACGCCGTGGCACGCGAAACACGTGGGATTCGCACGATGCTGCTCGAGCCGAGCCCGCAGCGTCTTCGGCACTTCGCCGCGTTTGTTCTCCTGCAGCGTCGGCACCTGGGCCGGCGGCACGGGGCGCTTCGCGCCCAGAATCGTCTCCAAGATCCACGCGCCGCGCAGCACCGGCGACGTGCGGTTAGGGTACGCAGTCAGCATCTGCAGCGCGCCCTTGCCGAGCAGACCATAACGCGCCTCGTCCGGCAGCTCGACGCGGCGGAAGCGTGAACCTTTGACGTTCTCCATGCCGTACAGCATGGCGAGGCGCTCGTTCAAGAACGTGTACTCCGCCGTCATCAGCTTCATCACGCTCTGGTCGCTGCGCAGCACGCTGTCGATGAAGAGTTGCAGTTCCTCTTTGAAGAGGTCGCGCGGATCGAGCAACCCGCTTGCCTGCGGGAACTGAACGCGGTCCGGAACGATCGTGTCCAGCTTCGAGAGACCCAGCCACTGGAACGCAAAGTCCTTCGAAAGCGACTTCGCTCGATCGTCAGCGAGCATGCGCTTGACCTGAGCGGCCAGCACGCTCGGCTTGCTCAAACGCGACTCCTGCCCGAGCTTCAGCAGCTCCGCATCGGGCACGCTACTCCAAAGGAAGAAGGACAGTCGCGACGCGAGCTCGAGGTCGGTCAGTGAAACGGTGCCGCTGCCCTGCCCAGCTTCGGCTCTATAGATGAAGTGCGGGCTCGCGAGCACAGCACTCAGCGCGTCGCGGATGCCGGTGTCGAATCCGCCGTCGCGGAATCCGGCGTCGTAGAACGCCAGCAAAGGGTCGACGTCGGCGCTCGTGACCGGCCTGCGGAACGCGCGTTCGGCCAGATTCGTCACGATCTCCGTGGCGCACGCGCGCTCAGGACCTTCGGATGGGCGACACGTGAAGATCCTCTTGCGGCTCGCGGAATCGCCGATGCCGGTGACGACGAACGGCCCGCGAATCTGCAGCGCATGCGCCGCTTGTATGCGCTCCTGTCCGCCTTCGAGCGCCACTGTGCGAATCCGCTCGTCGCTCTCCGCGAAGCTGCGGTGGACGAACGTGACGGCCAGCTTGTGCTGACCGGCGGTGGCCATGAACTTGATCTTGCGTAACCGGCCGTTGATTTCCTCCACGGCGGGATCGAGAGTCTGGTCGATCGCTTTGTGATCCCGTTCGCCGCCGACCGTCGTGCGGTAGAACTCCTCGCCGTCGAGCAGCACGATCACCGTGTTCTCGAACTCCATTCGCGGCACTTCGCGCGCGAGCGCCATATCGCCGATCGTGAGTTCGTATTCGCCGTCGGCCGGGAAGTCGTGCTCGACGATGAGGCCGCCACGCGTACCGAACGGCATGCCCTCGAGGTGATGCTGCTGGCGGCCCGTGCCCGGAGCCCCTTGCGGCGACAGCGAGATGACCATGTTCGCGGGGTCGCCGTACTGCGCCGCGAGCGGCGGAGCCTTAAGATCGCCGACCGCCTGCTGCGCGATCGCACGCGCCGCGCCGATGTATTGGGTGACGAACGCCGGCGAAACCTGGAGCGCGTCGGCGTCGTTGTCGAAGCGGCCTTTGACGTTGTCCTCGGGCAGCAAAACGGCCGGGTCGATATCGAGAGCGAGCAGGTCACGAATGGCGTGCGCGTACTCACGTCGGTTCAACCGATGCAGCGGAACGCGGCCCGGCTCGTTCTTGCCTGCCTCGGCGTCGATGCGATTCTCGAGCCAGGACACCAGCTGCGTGGTGGCTTTGACGTCTGGACGCGGTTGGCCGGCCGGCGGCATGAGACCGCTGCGCAATTTACGAATGGCGGCTTCCCATGTCTCGGCATTGTCGGCGATGCGGTCGGGCGACAGCTTGTCGAATGCGCGCCCGCCGGCCTGCTCGGCGCTGTCGTGACAGTCGAAGCAGTAGTGCTTGACGACGCCCCATTCCGCCGCGTCGCGTTCATGAACCGAACGGGCTTTCAGAGTGACGACGGCACCCACCGCCGCGACGGCGATCACGGGCAGCGCGTAAAGCGCAAATCGAAGGCGGCGTTTGATGGCTGCACTCCCCAAATGGACGCGCCGTCACGCGCCCGCAAAAGTGGCCGGGCCTCTTGGAAGACGAGCCCTTTTGGCCACGAAGCTTAGCTTCCGATTATCGAGGTGCCTGTTACCCGTGTCTAGGTTTTCCAAGGGGTTGCGCGGAGCGTACGGAAAACTTGAGGTGTCGTTCGTTAAGTCACCTCCTCGCGTCCAGGTACCCGAGCGCCACCGGGGCGTGTATAAGACCCACGACAATCTGCCTACCTTTCTAGGAGTTCCGTCTTGGTGAACGCGCGCCATATCGCTATCGGAGCCGTCGTCGGCCTGCTCATGCTCGCAACGTCGGTCGAGTGCTTTGCACAAACGCAAAAGCAACCGCCCACCCAGGCATCCGTCCTCGGTACGGGCGCCGTGACCGGCTTCGTCGAGAACATGGACCGGTCGCTCCTTTTCTATCACGACGCATTCGAGATGGAAGTTCCGCCACTGCCGGAATCCGGCGAGCGGCCTTACAACCCGACTAACGCGCAGCTATTTGCCATGTTCGATATTCCAGGCGCGAAAGAGCGCCACCAGTCTGCCCATATTCCCGGCACCGACGTCCGCCTAGAGCTCATGGAAGTTCAGAACGTGGACCATCACACGATCCCGCTGCGTCTCCAGGACCCAGGTGCGATGACGCTCGTGTTCAGCGTCCGAGACATCGCCGCCGCAGTTGAACGCGCGAAGCAAGCGCACGCCACGCTCGTCACACCCGGGGGCGCGCCCGTGCAGCGGGCGGACGGTGTCAAATCCATGCTGATCCGCGATCCGGACGGCCGATACATCGAGCTGCGTCAGCCCAGCGCAAAGCCGGCTTCAGGGGCCGCACCGCAAGCACCGACGAACGTCGTAGAGATGCGGCTCTCGATCAGCGTGAACGATATGGCGCACACCCTTCAGGTGTACCGTGACGTGCTCGGATTCGCCGTCAATAGCGAAGCCAACCTCGGCGCCGACAAGTATCTGCGCGCACTGACCGGTTTGACGCAGGCAAAGTTTCGACGCAGCGTGGTGCAGGGTCCCGGCGCGAAGTTGTGGATCGAGTTCATCGAGTATCGAGGCGTCGACCGCAAGCCGCTCGATATGAAGATTCAGGATCGCGGCGCCGCCCGATTGCAGCTTCGAGCCGACCACGTCGAGGCGCTGGTTTCGGCGATGCGGGACGCGGGTCTTCACGTCGTGTCCCAAGGCGGCGTCGCCGTGCCGATTCCGCCGAACCTCATGGGCGCACTCGTCGCGGATCCCAATGGGTTCTTCCTAACCCCCTTCGCGCCGTGCGAGGCCTGCGCGCCGCGATTGCAGCGCGAACTTCACTGAGCACGATCGTCCTAGGCTGCCGCGCGCCTTTCTTGGGCGCGGCAAACGCGCGCTAGCCGCCCGCGAGCTTCTTTAGAAGCGCTGCGATTTCGGGATTGCCGCCGCGCCCAGGATTCGCCGCGATATCGAACGGCGTGCGCCCCTCTTTGTCTTTCGAGTCGAGCCTCGCGCCATGCTCCACGAGCAAGGTGATGAATTTGGCGTTGCCGCTTCGCGCCGCACGATGCAGCGGCGTCTGACCGTCCATGCTAGCGGCGCTTACCTCTGCGCCTGCTTTGAGCAGCACGTCCAGCGCGTCGCGCTCGGTCGCGGCATCGTCATCGGTGCGGGCCGCGCGCCCGGTGGCCATCGCGTGAAGGACGCCCGACCCGTCGTCCTGCTTCGTGGTTGCGGAAGCGCCAGCTTCGAGCAGCAGCCGCATCGCCTTCAGGTCGCGCGCTTTCGCTGCGCGCATCAACGGCGTGGCTCCCGCGCCCAGACTGCGATCCGGGAAGCCGTGGTAGCGCGCGAGAATCGGGCCCGTGAGCCGCGCGTTCGGATCTGCTCCGTGCGCGAGCGCAGCCTTCAGGAAGTCCATCGTGTCGTGCTCGTCAGCGCGCGCCACCGGCGGCCTGCCGATGTCGAACCCCAGATTGGCGATCTCTATGGCGCCATACAGGGCTGTCATACCCGTGCGGTCGGCCACATTCGGGCCCGCCCCGGCGTCGAGCAACGCGATGGCGAGATCATAGTGCATGTTCATGATCGCGACGTTCAGCGCGTTCAATCCGTCGGGGTCTCGGATGTCCGGATTCCCGCCCACCTCGATGAGAGCGAGCGCCGCCGACTTCGCATTTTGCCGAGCCGCGAAGAGCAAGGGCTGCCAGCCTCCGACCGGCATCACCGTCGAGACCATTCCGATTTGAAGCCAGTCCATGGGTGCCAGATCGAGCGCGTTCGAGGCAAGATTCGGATCGGCGCCGCCCGTCACCAGCACGCGAATTGCGTCGGCGTGATCCTCTGCCGCGGCCCACATCAACGCTGTTTCGCCCTGGCCTTTCTCGCGCGCATTTGCGTNNGGCGTGATGCCGTATCGATTCGCAAGATTCGCGTCGGCCCCTGCGTCCAGCAACGCGCGCGCCATCTCGACATCGTTGGACTGTGACGCCCAGAGCAATGGCGTCATGCTGTCGCGGCCGGCGGAGTTGACGTCGCCCGCCTGCGATTTGATCAGCGTCCGAACACCGGCCGCGTTCCCTTGCCGCGCCGCGTCGGACAGGTCGGTGCCGTTAGCGGCGGAGAACGCGACCAGCGCGCCGGCGGCCAGCCACGCAACCCATTTGCCGCGGAACACGTTGCGGACGCCTTCCACACACCTGTAGTGCTGAGCTGCCACGGTCAGATCGCTACGGTACCCGTGCTGATGCCGAACTTGTCCATCTCTACGCCGTAGTGCTGGCCGAGACTCAGCATGAAGTTTGCGACCGGGGTGTCTGGCTTGGTTTGCACGTGCAAACTGCCGCGCCCGCCGAATCCGCCCACCAGCAACGTCGGCAGATCGAGCCGCTCGTGGTTATTGCTCTCGCTCATGCCGCTGCCGTAGAGAAGCATGGAATGGTCCAGCAGAGTGCCATCGCCATCGGGCGTCTTGCTGAGCCGCGCGACGAACTTCTCGAACAAGGTCATGTGGTAGACATTCAGCTTCACGAGGTTTTTCTTCATCTCCTCGTTGCCGCCGTGATGTGACATCGCGTGATGCGGCTCGGTAATGCCGATCTCAGGATAGGTACGCTGCGTGACATCGCGGCTCATCATGAATGTGAACACTCGAGTGAGGTCCGTGCTGAAAGCGAGGGCGATCAGGTCGAGCTGCAGGCCGACGTGTGCCGCGAACGAATCTGGGATGCCGATGGGCGCATCGGGAATCTCGACGGCGCCGCTGGCTTGCTTTTCCGCGCGCGCGATACGGTCCTCGGTTTCGCGAACGTGATCGAGGTAGTCATTCAACCTAGCGCGGTCTTGCGGACCGACGGAACGCGTGAGCTGCGTGAGATCGCCGCTGACCGAGTCGAGAATGCTCCGGCCCGTGTGCATGCGTTCGAGCCGCTGAGTTGCAGTGCCCGGGCGGCCGAACATGCGTTCGAAGAGATTCCGCGGGTTGATCTCCATCGGCAGCGGTTCGCTCTCCGACTTCCAGGAAAGCGTGTTCATGTAGGCGCACGCGTAGGCGGGGTCGCATCCGCCGATGTACCCGGAGAAGTCTTCAATCGAAACTTCGAGCGATCTGAATACGGTGTCGCGACCGATCTTGTCCGCAATGACCTGGTCAATCGTTCTGCCCGCATGCACATCCTCTGCGACCGTGCGCTTCGGGATCGTGCCGGACAACCACGAGGCGACGCTCACCCCGTGACCGGCCACGGGATTCGACAGCTGGGAAACGACCGTCAGCTGGTTACGGTAGGGCGCGAGCGGCTTCAAAATGGTGGAAGGCTCGAAGTCCGAGCCGATTTTATCCGGCGTCCAGAAGCCCGGCCGTTCGCCGTGCGGAACGAAAACGGCGCCGAAGCGCTTCGGCGCAAGGATGTCCTGCGCGAACACTCGGGCTGCGGGCACCATAGCGTCTAGCAGCGGAAGCCCTAACGCGATGCCTGCGCCGCGAAGTACGTGGCGACGCGACACACGTTTTCCGGTCAAGAAGGTCATCGACCTACTCCACTTTGCTGTTCATTCGTGGCGACGACGCCATCGACGGGCGCCCTGTGCATTCGAAACGGAACGCTGTTGGCCACTGCCAAAACGACCGCCGAAAATCGGTAATCGTCTTTTTCGACGTCGCGAACAATCTCACGAACGACGGCCATGTCCCGCCCGCTCAGCCCGCGACCCAACGCGTAGGTCATGAGCTTCTGAACTACCGTAGAGACAAAACGCTCCGGCGTTTTGAGAATAGCATGACGCAACTCGACCGGACCCGTGATTACGGTACCGTCCGTCAATCGCCCGCTCGCGTCGATCTTGGCGCTGCCGACTCCTTTCTCATTCTCGCGCCAGGCGCCGACCGCGTCGAAATTCTCGAGCGCAAAGCCGATCGGGTCCATGGTCGCGTGACAGCCCGCGCACGCCGGGTTCTTGCGGTGCGCTTCCAACCGAGCGCGCAGCGGCATCACGCCTTTCGGGTCGATGTCATCGAGCTTCGGTACGTTGGCGGGCGGCGCCGGCGGCGGCGAACCAAGCACGTTCTCGAGCACCCATTTGCCGCGTACGACGGGAGACGTGCGATCCGTGTGCGACGACACCATGAGCACACTGCCCTTCCCAAGCAATCCAAACCGCCGCTCGTCGGTGAGCGCTACGCGCCGAAAATGAGCCCCGTAGACCCCCGGGATCCCATAGTGTTTCGCGAGACGTTCGTTCAGGAACGAATAGTTCGCCGTCATGAGATCGACGACGCTGCGATCGTCCTTGACGATACTCTCGAAGAAGAGCGCGGTCTCTTTACGCAGGGCCTGCCGAAGGTTGTCGTCGAAATTCGGAAAACCCACGGAGTTCGGGACGAATCCATCGAGGTTGCGCAGGTACAACCACTGCGCGGCGAAATTGTCGACAAGGGCGCGCGCCTTGGGATCAGCCAGCATTCGGACGACCTGCGCTTTCAGCACTTCCGGCTTCATCAGCGTTCCGTCTTTGGCGACATCCAGCAATTCGTCGTCCGGGACGCTACTCCACAGGAAGAACGATAACCGCGAAGCGAGCTCCGGACCGGCGAGCGCATAGGCGAACCCCGGCACTGCGGTCTCGGGCGCTGCCTCGATTCGGAATAGAAACTTGGGACTCGACAGCAACCGTTCTACCGCGGTGCGGACACCGGTCTCGAAGCCGCCCTGTTTGCGGCCGCTTTCGTAGAAGTCGAGTAATTCGGCGACGTCCTGCCCGCTTTCCATGCCGCGATATGCACGCCGCGCGAGAAGGGACAGGATTTTCTCTGCGCACGCATGCTCGGCACTCGCTGTCGGCGCCTCGGCGCTGCCACTTCGCGGATCGCACACGAAGATTCTCTCGCGCGACGCCGTGTGCCCCGGGCCCGTTGCATTGAAGGGGCCCGTGACGGTCAACGTCTGAATGTGGGGGTGGCCGGTAGCGTCGAGTATGTCTTGCGAGCTGCGCAGGAAAGGCTGCAGGCGCGTGCTGCCAAGCGTGGCGCCGCTGTAGACGAACCCGACGCTGATGTCGTGCTCACCTGCGGGCAGTGCCACGGTGGTCGAACTGCGTTGCGCGATCGCATCGGCGGCCTCGGTGATATTGCGCATCAGCGCCTTGAAATCGTCCGCGCCGCCGATGGTAGCGAGGTGCACGCGTTCACCGTCGACCGCAATCTCGACGTCGTGCTGAAACTCGAGCCCCTTCATCGCACCGAGATTGGACTTGAAGAAATTGACGTCTAGACGGTACTCCCCGTCGAGAGGCAGAACGACGTGAGCGACACCGCCCCCGACAGTGCCGAGCGGCATGCCGACGACAGGAATGTTTTGCGAGGCGTCCTGCGGAATCTTGAACGTCTGCGCGGCTGGTCCTGTGTCCGGATCTCCGACTGCGAGCGCAGCTATCTTTCCCGCGGCACTCAGGTATTGCTCGACGAGCACGGGCGACGTGCCTAGCGCATCGGCAATGTTGTCGAACCCGTAGGCGGAATCGTCCGGCGGCAATAACGCCTTCGAATCGACGTCGACATGCAAAAGATCGCGAACCGCAGTCGCATACTCGGCTCGATTGAGGCGTCGCAGCAGCGCAGGACCGGGATCGGGATGCGACGACGCAGCTTCGTTCAGTCGTCGCTCGAGCCACCCAACGAATTCGGTCCGTTCTTTTTGGCCGGGCTGTGATGCGTCGGCCGGCGGCATCATTCCGGCGCGCAGCTTTCGAACCACCGCTTCCCACAGATCGGGCTTGGCCCCGATATCAGTGAAATCGGCATGCTCGAACGACAGGTTCGCAGTCAGGTCGGTCGAATTATGGCAATCGAGGCAGTAGCGACCGACGAGCGCCTCGTGAGGCTTTGGAGAATCCATCCACCAGTCGCGCGCGAACCAGGTACCGATTGCGGCAGCGCCGAGGACGAGGGCTGATGCGGTGCCAAGGCGCCAAAAGCGAGGGTTGGAGAACCTGGGCATTGGGGGCGACACTCCTCCCGTGAGTCGTCGTTAGCATTGCGTATCGCCAAGGATAGCGCGGGATTTGTTCCACGCACGCGACGAGCGTCGCCTGTGGGCCTTCTTGGGAAAACTCTGGAAATGCTCAGCCCGTCGACGCCAGGCTTAGCCAGCGGAAGAGGCGCGACCCGGTGTGTTCCGGGTCGCGCCTTGCCATGCCGTTTTAGAACTGCATCTTGAAGCCGACGTACACGCGGCGACCGAGCGTGTCGTAGTACCCCGCCAGCGTCGACGCGCTGTTGCTGTCCGTCGGCAACGCGCCGACGACCGCTGGGTTCGTATCGAGCAGGTTGTCGATACCGCCACGCAGCTGATACTTCTGGTTGATCTCCCACGACGCGAAGGCATCCCACTCGCTGTACGCCTTCGTCGGCAGAATCGGCGTGTTCTGAGCCGTCACGTAAGCGCCATTCTTCACCTCCGGCAGGTACCGCAAGCGCAGCCCGACGTTAGTGTTGCCACCGGTGAACCGGTAGCCGAACGTGGAGTTCAACCGGTAATCGTACTCACCACCGTTACCGAGCGTGCCCTTGTACTTCAGGATCGGATCCGTCGGCGTGGTCTGAGTGTTGTACTTGCCGAGGAAGCTGATCACGTGGTTCATGTAGAACGCGCCGCCGCCCGTGAAGTCTTTGTTCCAGTTCGCCGACAGGTCCAGACCGGACGTGTCGATGATGCCGGCGTTCAGGTACTGCTCGGCGACCGTGCCCGCACCGCCCGTCCCGGCGTCGCGATGGATCAACGAGCAGAAGCCGCCCGGATCACTTAGCGCGTACGTGGGGTTGGACACGCCGTCCGAGTTGAAGCACTTGCTGTAGATCTGGAAGCCGTTGAACGTGCCGATCGCGTCCGTGACCTTGATGCTATAGAAGTCGACCGAGGCCGTGAGCCCCTTCAGCTTGCCGGGCTTCTGGAACACGACGCCGACCGTCCAGGTCTTCGCCTGCTCGGCGAGCACCTTGGTGTTGCCCTGCTGCACGCCGTTGATACCGGTAAACGGCGCGGCGCCCACGAGGTAGTTGTTGGCTTCCGGGCTGCCCGGCGCGCCAAAGAGCGACGTATTGTTGCCGATCAAGGCAGCGCAGAGCTGCTGCACCTTGGCCCGGTTCGCGTTGGCCGCGACGTTGCCCCAGCTGGCCAGCGAGTTCACGCCGCACGGATCACCGCTCGAGAAGGTGGTCTCAAAGATCGCCGTCGCCGACTGGAACAGCTCGGCGGTGTTCGGCGCGCGGCTCGCTTGGTTGAAGCCGCCGCGCACCCGCACGGAGTTCGTCGGCGAATAATCGAACTGAACCTTGGACGTGCCAACCTTACCCGCGGCCGTGCTGTAGTCGGAATAGCGGTAGCCGAGTTCGACGTTCAGCTTCTTTGCAACGGGCACGAGCAACTCGCCGAACAGCTCGGACACCGCGGAACTACCCCGCGAGGCGTTCGACACGAACAGGCCGAGCGGATACGAGAACACCGACGACTGCGGATTGCTGGGCTCGTAGATGAACGAATTCCGACGGTTGCTGGCGCCGGCGGAGAACCGCAGCTCGCCCGACTTCATGTCGAGGATCTTGCCCTGAAGGGTGCCTTCGAAGAGATCCTGCGTGATCGTCGACTCGGACTTGAAGTGGCCGAGCAGGGAGTCGATGCAGTCCGAGCTCGTGGTCGACGTGTCTCCAGAGAAGATCGGCAGACCGCTCGCGCAGCTCAACTGATAGTTGCCGCCGAAGGCGACGCCATTGGCCGAGGTGATCACCGCGCCCTTGCCGAAGTTCGGCGCCGCGACGAGCAGCTGCCATTGCGACACCGAAGGCAAGCCGTAGTACACGTTAACGGCGCTGGTCGAGCCGCTGGAATAGTAGGCTTCCCACGTCCAGTCCCGATTCTTCATCGAGCCTTGGAGGCCCGCGACGATCTGATACGTGTCGCTGCTGTTGGTCGGGCCGAATTGGCCCAGGAAATCCAAGCCGCGGTTCAGCTGCCAATTCGCGGTGTTGGTAGGACGCGAGTTCAACAGCGTCTGCAACGCGGTCGGCATGGCCGTGTTCGCGACTGCCGGGTTGTTCGGGATGGAGCCGCCCCACGCGGCGCCGACGGCCGGCGGCGGGCCCGCCGAGAACGTCTGCACCTCAGTGCGGACGAAATTGGCCTGGAGGAACGTGCGCAAATTGTCGTTGATGTCGACGTGCGCCTTGGCGAACGCCGAACGACGCGTCAGAGGATCCGACAAAGCGCCGTCCTGGTAGATCTGCTGCAGCGTGTTCAAGGCATCGTGGTTGCGCACGAGCCCGTAGAAACCGTCGCCCGTATAGCCTTTATTCAGCTGCGAGTCGTCGAAGCCCCATGTCTGGCCCGAGGAGGCGCGCGCGAACAACGTGCCGTTGTGGTTGCCATAGAACGTCAAGCCGGGCGTGGCCGCAGCCACTGTGCCGGGCGCGTATCCCGGGAGCGCCGCATCAATGGCCGCTTGCGTCGGCCGATTGGCGGCATTCACGGCATAGCCGGCCATCGACGGGAAGAACGTGGACGCAGGGTTGGTCGGGTCGTTCCAGCCGTTTTTGAAGAAATCGCGATTCTTCTGATACGAGATATCGCGCTTGTACCACTCCACGCCGACCAAGAGATTGGATTTGCCCTTCTCGCCGTTCATGCCAAGCAGGCTCGTGAAACGTGTCTCCTGGCCGTCGCCGGCGGCCAGAACGTTCGTCTGAGCGTCCATCGAAACGCCCTGATAGTTGTCCTTCAGTACGAAGTTCACCACGCCGGCCAACGCGTCCGAGCCGTACACGGCCGACGCACCACCCGTGATGACCTCGACGCGCTCAATCGCCGCGGCCGGGATCGTGTTGGTGTCGACGATCAGCGACGCGTTCACCGGCTGCCAGCGGCGGCCGTCGACGAGAACCAGCGTCCGGTTAGTGCCGACGCCGCGCAGGTTGATGGACCCGATACCGAGGGAACCGACCGGCGAGGTCTGGATTTCACCCTGAGCGCTGAACTGAGACTGCGCCGGGTTGAACTGCGGCATCTGGTTCAGGATGGTTTCCACGCTCAGCGTGCTCGACTGATCGAGCCGTTGCGTGTCGACCGTCATGATCGGGCTCGTGCCCTCGAGGTCGCGGCGCACGATGCGCGAACCGGTGACGACCACCTCCTCGAGCGTGCTCGGTTGCTGCGCGAGCGCCGGGTGGGTCGCACCTGTTCCGAGGATCGCTGAGATTGTTGATGCAAGCAGCGTAATGCGCGTGCGATTGACGCTCGCGATCTTCAACTTAATCATCTGGAAACATCCCCCTCACAGTGACGAGCAGGCGCCTGGATGGCGCGTGCTCACGTTGGTTTTTTGTTGCCGTCGCAGTGCCCAATTACAATGTTCTACTTGGCACACGGACCGCGAGCGGCCGTAGCATGTACGAACACGCCGTGTCGTTCAAGTACAACTCGGTTCGAGTGCGAGATGATTCGATCAAAGTTGTGAACGGTTCCTGACGAACTGAGAGAACACCCACTTTTCGCCTCGCGTCGGTGGGCGCCCGCTGTGCAGCGTGCGCAGATTCGCATGCCCATCCGGGAGCGTATTGACGAAGAACATCCCCTCCCCGCGCTGGCCGCGATGCCGCACATCGAGCCGCGGGAATGCGGTTTCTCCGCCTTCGTATCCGTCGTTCAAGTAGATCAGGAACGTAATGATTCGGTTACCGAACCGACGAATCTCCTGGTCGTAGTTAGCGTGCGACGGATCGACGAAGTCGTAATGGTTGTCGATCTGCTCTCCTACCGCGTAGTGCAGCACTGTCGCGGCTTCCATATGGCTAACGGGTAGCCCGCAGGCGGCCGCCATGCGCGCTTGGACCAGGAGATGAATGAGGTCCGCATCCATCGCATGGAAGATCGCGGCCGAGTTCGTGCGGGACGGGTCGACGAAGTCGGTGTGCTTAGACGCGTCGTATACCCGGGCTCGCTCGAGACGGCCTCGGGCACTGTCGATCAGCCAGTCACACGCCGCCGCGCTCACGAAGTTCGGGAACACACGGATCAACGGATCCGCATGCAGCGCGGATCCAGCCGCGGGCGCGAGCAATCGCCGCAGGTGCAGATCTTCCGCGAGCAACGCCGCCAGGCCAGGCCCCTCCCTGCCTTCGGCGGATCGCCCCTTGGCCGAATCGCTGTCGAGCATCGATGCGAGAACTTCGAGCTGACGGCGCGCGCGTGTCCAGCCGCGCGAGGCGGCAAGCCCGAGCAGCCCAAGCGCCGCGCGCCAATCGGGGGACCCGTCGGCTCCGGCTGCGGCGATGAAGGCAAGACGATCCGCAGCTTCCGCGCCGCCGGCGGTGACCGCGTCGCGCAGCAGACCCACGCCTTGCGGGCGAAGTTGCGGGGCGCGATCACCCACGATGAGCCGCTTCGCGAGTTGTGTGGTTCCCTCGATGTCTCCGCGCTGCGCTGCGAGTGCGAGCTGGTTGACCGCCTCGTCGTGGCGGCCGTCCGCGTCGAGCTCGGTCGCGCGCTTGACCTCGGGCGACTGCGTATTGGATGTCATCGATGCCGCGAACCGATGCTGGTTTTCTGATTCACGCGCTAGCCTCCCCAAACTCTGGCTGTGCGTCACGGGCCGACATAAACTCCGCGCAGAGTTTAACGACGAGGCGCAGCAAGATGTTCTCCTATCGCATCATAGTGGTCGGCGCAATTGCATTGCACGCCGGGCTGGCGTTCGGTCAAGCCCCCGCGGAAACAAAAGCCACGCCGGTAGCGCAGCTGACCGCACTCGATTACATCGAGATCGAGCAGCTCAATCGCAAATACGCGTGGGCGCTCGATACGTGTGCCAACGACGGTTTCGACTACGCCGACCTCTACACGCCGGACGGCACGTTCGTCGACGGCAAGACCGGCAAGCGCTGGCAAGGCCGTGACGAGCTGGCCGAAGCCGCCGGTGGCCACGGCAAAGGCTGCCCGTTTCCCAAGATGCCGCTGGAACACGTGGTGTTGAATCTCGTCATCGAGCAGACGGCGGACGGTGCCACGGGTAAGTCGTACTTGGTCTATCCCGGGAGGAATGGGAAGTTCGTCGACGACGAGCATCATGGCCACGACGGCGGCTATCAGGACACCTACGTGAAAACCGCGAATGGTTGGCGCTACAAGCAGCGCATTCACGTGTTCCCGCCCCAGCTTCCAGGCCGCTACAGCGGCGTACCGAACGACAAGCTCGCACCCGCGAGCAAACCCGTAGATCGCTGATCCCGAGCGAGGCCGGCAGCTAGACACTGCCCGACAGTCGGGCGCCGGGCGTGCCCGCCTGGATAGGGCTGAACGTTTGCGGATCGACGCCGCGCCGCGCCGCGGACGCAATCTGCGTAAGGGCGTGTTGCGCCCGAGCGCGGTCCTCCGGAGTTACCTGGACTCGGGCAAACTTGAAACCGTAGCCGTTCAAGATATCGATCCACGAGACTTCGTTGAACGCCCAAGCGAAGCTTTTCACTCGGTTGACGGCGGTCGGCATTTCGGCCGCATAGAGCGCAAGGCGGTGGAGGAGGCGCTCGGGATATTTACGCGACGTCTGGTACCGCCAGAATTCGCTGTCACGGCGCGACGAAAGCAGATAGTGGGCGTCCACGAAGTCCTGAACGTCGTGGATGTAACCCAGCATGAGCGCGTTGTACTTGTCGCGAGCATCACCGTCGAAGTAGCGCCCACATAGGAACCGGCTCAAGAGATCGGCGCAACTGATCGTCCAATTCAGCCCCGTAGCCTCGAGCGGCTCGACGAAGCCTGCACTCAGGCCGATGGCGACGACGTTGCCGACCCACGACGCGCGCAAAGTCTCACGATCGAAAGAGATGCGCTTAACTTCGACGTCGCGCAGGCGGTCTTCTCCCCAGTAGGCGCGGAAGTTCGTTTCGGCCTGTTCGGCAGAACAAAAGTCGGAGTGGTACACGTAGCCGCCACCGATTCTCGACCGCAGCGGAATCGACCAGGTCCACCCGTACTCGTGCGCCTGCGCCTTCGTGTAAGGATGATTTTCGAGTGCGGGATCGACGTAGGGAATGCTCGCAACGACGGCTCGATTGACGTTGGCCTCGTAGGGAAGGCTCTTCGGCTGCGCAATCTTTCCAAGAACCGCGCGCGCGAACCCCGTGCAATCGACGTAGAGGTCCGCCGTCATCGTCTTGCCGTCGTCCAGACGAAGGCCGGTGACTCTTCCGCCCTCTGCCACGGCCTCGACTCGGTCCGATTCGACCACCTCGACTTTCGTCAGGCAGCGCTCGAGATGCTGAGTGAGCTTTGCGGCGTCGACATGAAGCGCGGTGGCTGCCTCCGGAGCGATGAGGTTGCGCTTGACGCACGTCTCGTACGAAGTGTGCACGCGCGCGTAGTAGTCCGCATGGCTGTATCGCCGCGGATCCTCGAGGATCATCTGCTGATAGTGATGCGCCGCTGTGTAGCTTCCGGTATCCGCCATCGCGGTGAATGGATGCCAGTAGTGATCGCCGACGACGTTCCAGTCGCGATAGAAGATCCCGCACTTCATCGTGGCGTCGCATGCGACGTAGAAATCGCCGAGATCGATGCCGGCGGCGAGCACCCTTTGGGGCAGATCCGGCTGTGTCGATTCGCCCACGCCGATCGGATTGTTCTCGCGCGGCCGCACGAGCCGGATCTTCAGGAACGGGCAATAGGCGGACAAAACGAGCGCGGTCAACCATCCGGCGCTGCCGGCGCCGACGATTGCCACCGAGTTCACGGATTCAAACATCGCAGCTACGCCCCCCGTTGAGCAGTGACAGACGCGAACGGAACCACCTTTTGGCGCCGGCCATTCTAGCCGCGACGGCAGCGCTTTCGCAGTCCAGCGCGCGATAAGCATGCCGGGACGGGAAACGATAAGATCGGCATTGCATGATCCATCCCATCGCATTCGCTCTCTCCGTGCTCGCACTTCTCATCGTGCCAGGGCCCACGAATACGCTCCTCGCAGGCGCCGGGGCCACGCGTGGCGTGCGGCGCTCGTTGCCGCTCCTCATCGGCGAACTCTCGGGATACACCATCGCAATTGCGGTGATTCGCCAAACGCTGGGCGCTGTCGCAAGCGACACCAGCGGCGCACAACTTGTCGTGAAATGCGCGGTCGCCGCATATTTGTTGTACTTGGCTGTCCGCCTTTGGCGGACTCCGCTTGCCGGCGGCACGACCTTCTCCCTTCCGCGCGTGTTCGTGACCACGCTGCTCAACCCCAAGGCGCTCATCTTTGCGCTGTTCATATTCCCGTCTTCACCAACGCCAGTTGCGCCGTATTTCATCGCGTTCTGCGGCATGGTCCTCGCGGTTGGCGCGAGCTGGGTCGTCGGCGGCTCGCTGATCGCCGGATTCACAAATTCGCGCGCGGGTGCCATCGTGCCCAGGGTCTGCGCGTGCGCAATGGCCGTATTCGCGATCGTTGTAGTGTCCGGAGCGTTGCACCGCTGATGAACACAAAACGCCTTCTTGCCGCCTGCATCGCCGCCACATCCCTCGCCATCGCGGCCTGCTCCGGCGGTTCAACTCCGAAGCACGATCGTGCGGCCGACGAAGCCGAAATCCACAAGATGCTCGACGCTATCGCGGGCAGCTTCAAAACCGGCGACATGGACAAGGTGCTCGGGATCTACGCCGACGACGTGCTGGTGCTCGGCATCGACCAGCCCGACGTCGTGGGCAAGGAAGCCTGGAGCAAAGTGCTCGCCGATCAGCCGAAGGACGTCACGATCAGCGTGCGCATGGACACAAAAGAGCTCGAGATCGCCGGCGATCTCGCGTACGAGCGCGGCAGTTACACCGCGGAGATCTCGAGCAAGGCGACCGGCGCGCTACTGCAGACGGTGACGAACCGGCACATTCACATCTTCAAGCGCCAGCCTGACGGCCACTGGAAGGCGTGGCGCCTGATGGAGAATGCGACGTCGCCATCGCGGCCCGCTCCGCCGCAGACCGAGTCGCAAGGACGGACCGCCAACTAACCGCGAAGGCTAGTGCCGGATCTGGCTCGTGACCTCTTCGCGCTCGCCGTCCGCGCAGCTGCCTCGCTCTGTGATGATCGCTGCACGACTGGTGAGTCGCAACGTTCGCGGGTTCATGACCCACGGTTTTGCGAGCACGACCGGATCCTCGACCGTCACCTCGTAGAGCATGTCGTTGCCCTTGCGGGTGAACTTCTCCACGACGTGCATCTTGTCGGAGTGGAACAAGCCACCACGGCCGAGCCACGTCTCGTCCGTGAAACCGACGGAGTCGAGCACCAGCGTGTCGCCTTCCCAGCGGCCGACCGTGTAGCCCATGTAGGTGTACTGCAGCGCCCGCTGCGGATCGTGCGGCTTGCCGTCGAGCGGGATCATGCGAAAGTCCGGATACCCGCCGCCGCCATCGATGCCACCCCGGTAGAACATCGTGATGTCGTCGGCCGTGTGGAAGATGCGCGCAGGAGCGCCGTGGCGCGGAATGCCGAGCGGGAGACACGTCATGACGGATTTCTTTCCTGCAGCTGTTGGGGAGCCGCCTCAGTGATCGCCCCCCGTTTCCTGGATCACCATCGTGTCGACGAGCTCGTTTCTCTGCAGGTGTGGGTCGCGCTCCTGGTCGAAACGATACAGAGCGTGAACATAGGAACGATCCCAGTCCGTGAGACCGGAATACGCTTTGGGATTGCTGAAAAGATTCAAGATGCTGTCGAAGCCAGACAGGTGTGCGGAGAGGTCGACCTGGGCGAGCGAGACGAACGCGAGATAGTCGCCGAGCTGCTCCCACGTGGTTCCCCTTCCCTGCAGCTTCGGCCCGTCGACGATGACGATCACGTAGGCCAAGTCGTCGCGGACTCCGGAATGAATACGAGAAGGACCCTCCACCGTAACCCAATGAAGCGCTCCCAGCCCCGGGCTCAACTGCTCTCCCGGCATGCGCGTGGCCGGGGTCCCGAAGCGGGCGTCGACGGGGATGCTCACGGACCACCAGCGAACGGGCTTGTCCGACTCCGCGAACTCGCGCATGGCCTCGAGGCCCTGTTGCAACCCGCCCTCTGGCGTCGGCCGGAGCAAACCCGGCTGCTCGTTGACCAAGCGGCGGGCCGCTTGCTTACCGTCCGTCGTGAATTGGATGCGGACACTGGGCTCGCAGCCCGGCTCGCCGGGCTCCAGGCCGACGTCGGCGGCAAGGCGCGAGATACGATCGACGAGATATTGCGCCGCGTTGCGCTCCAGATTTTGGATGCTGACGCAGACGCCGCGGTGCCACCGCGCGTAACCGCGTTCGGATACGGGCGATGCGACCTGGGTGACGAACTTGTCGACCTCGACGCGAAGATCGGACTTGATCTCGCTCATGCGCTGGCCGCGGACCACGACCTCGTCGCCGACGGCCCGTACGCTCGGCGGCGAATCAGCAATGTCGGCGGCCGCGCCCGTAGGCGCTTGCGCCGCCACGCCGGCCGCCAGCCCGAGACCCGAGATGCATACGACAGCACGCAACATTCGGATCGCACTCCCAATAGTGGGCATTCTGCGCGCCGGTCTGCAGGAATCAAGGGGCGGAACTGCCGCTCGTCAACGCTTAAGCTAGAGTCAGCGGCTGCATAGGAGATCCCATGAGCTACGTCGAAGCGAACCTAATGAGCGGCGAGCAGGCCGTGTACCGGACCAGCCTCCACTGGCTGATGTACTTCTGGCCGATCGTGCTCGCCGTCGTCGGTCTAGTCATGCTGCTGCTCGGAACTCCCACGCTCGGTCTCATTGTCCTCGCTCTCGCGGCCGTGCTTGGCCTGACTGTCTTCATCACCGTTCACAACGCCGAATTCGCCGTTACCAACAAGCGCGTGATCATGAAGACGGGGTGGCTCAACCGTCGATCGCTCGAGTTGTTGCTCTCCAAGATCGAGAGCATTGCCGTCGACCAAGGGTTCGCCGGCAAGCTGTGGGGTTACGGGACCATCATCCTGAGCGGCACGGGCGGCTCACACGAGCCGTTTCAGAACATCGCCGATCCTTTCGAGTTTCGGAAGCAAGTGCAGGAGCAGATCGCACGAGTGCAAGACGCTCCCTCGCCGCGTGCCTCTGCTCCAGCACCGGACTCCCCCGCTCGAGTCGAGCGCGAATGTCCGTACTGCGCGGAGATGATTCTGGCGAAGGCGAGGATCTGTAAGCACTGCGGGAAAGAGGTTGATCCGGTCAGCCCATGACGACGTTTGTGGTGCGTCGACTCTCTTACGTAGTGCGATGTGACTCTTAGCGAGGGGGCGGTACTTGCTTCATCGAATGCAAATCGATGCCGAGGGTTCACATGCTTCGTATAGGTTTCGCTCTTCTCGCTGTTCTCGCGTTCGCTCCTGCGCACGCCACGCTGATCGAATACTCGTTCGAGTCAAAGGTTCTCGCTCTCAGCCCGGAGGTAGGTAACGCCCTGGGTGTGCAGATCGACGCCACGATCACCGGCGGATTTCTGTTCGATGACGCAGCTCCGAGAACTTCGTACGTGGAGGTGCCGGTCGGAGTGTGTTGCCAAATTCCCAATGGCATCGCCACTGCGTCGACCTACGACATGAGCAATCTGGTGTTGTGGGTGAACCTCGGCAGCTATGTGCTCACTGCGCGCGGCGGCAACCTCGTGATTGTGGACGGCTCGACTTCTCCGACCATAGACGATAGGTGGCGTCTCAAGACTCCCGGCGACGGTCAGCAGGTGAACGGCTTCACCGTCGATTCAATGGGAATCGAGCTTCGGCACGGGAATACGCCCCTGGCGAGCTCTGCGCTACAGGTAATAGACGCAGCCGATTGGGGGTTCCCAGTTCCGGGCAACCGCTCGTTCAATATCTGGTTTACGAATGGCGACGCCATCAGCAGCTCTTTGCTGTCGATGACCCCAACCTCCGTTCCGGAGCCGGCAGCCCTCTCGCTGCTTGCAACTGGAGTTCTAGGGGCGCTCGTGGCGCTGAAGCGAAGACGCATCGCGGGACCACGCTCGTAAAACGGGTGGCTTGCTAGAATCATCTCCTGGCATGGGGCTTCTAGGCCCCGTTTTCGGGAGAGCTCAACGTCCATGTCCGCGATCCGACCCCTCCGCCTGTTCGCGCTGGCCGGCCTGCTGGCCGCGCCCGCCGCTTACGCGGGCGATGCCAAGGGCGATGCCGCCAACGGCAAGGAACTCTTCATGGCCAGTGGCTGCCCGGCCTGCCATGGCGTGACCAAAGAAGACAATTCGAAGGTGGGCCCCAATCTCGTCGGCGTCGTGGGGCGCAAGGCTGGCACCACGCAGAGCCTCTTGGGCCCGAGCGAGAACCTGAAGAAGTACGGTGTGACCTGGAGCGCCGAGACCTTGGACGAATTCCTCACGAACCCGAGCGCCAAGGTGCCTGGCACGGCGATGGCAGGCATCCTGACCGATCCGCAGCAGCGCGCCGATGTGATCGCTTACCTTTCGACGCTGAAGAACTAACGCCGTCGCGGATGCCCCGGCCTCAAGCCGGGGACTCTTGTTCCCGCGGTACTTCAGCTTACCGGCTGACCTCGACGCTGGTTCCACCGCCAGGGGCGCCCGTGCCGGGGTCGCCGTTGGAGACCACTTTCACCCAGAGGGCATCCTTGTCCTTGAAGTACGAGGTGTCGCTGGACTTGCGCAACGCATCGAGGCTGCTCTGCTCCGTACCCGACGCTACGGTGGTGAATCCCGGCAGCTGGAAGATGACCCAGGAGCCGCGATCCAGTTCCGTCAGGTTGAGCGGCAGGGACGACCTTTCGGTGGTCACCTTGATCTCGGTACCGGCTCGTACGTTGGTGGCGTTTACCGTGTACTCCTTGCCATTGCGACTGAGAACGACGGGCGGCTGAGCAGGAACTCCACCGGGGCCACCGCCAAATGGGCCAGGACCGGCCGCTCCTCCAGGAGCAGGTCCGCCGGGACCAGCGCCGCCAGCCGGAACCGCAGGTCCGCCAGGACTGCCGGCTCCTCCGGGAGCTGCGCCCCGCGGGCCGCCGAATGGGCCGCCGGGGGCGGCAAAACTCAGACGTCCGATGTCGCCCTTGCACACGGCAGCGTTCCAGGTGGGCTTGATCTCGCAGGCTTGTGTGTCGACTGCGATGCTGTCGTTGACGCCGTCGTTGATGAGAACGTAGGAATTGGGGCCGCCGCCGAGCGAGCCGTCCTTGTCGCGATACGCCGCGGTCTTATAAGACGCGCTCGTAAAATTATCGCTGGCCCACTTGCTGTTGTTCGTCATCGGCGGGAAATACACCGGCTTGGCGTTGACGAATTTCAAGCGCTCGAAGGCGTTGTTGGTGCTGACTCCGAAGCTGCTATACAGCAGGTTGGAGATCGCTCCCGTCTTGCGAGTGGCATTGTCCTTGTAGTTCCGGAAGGTGGTGTTCACCACGTCGTGACGGTAATCGTAGTACTCGTAGCCGCGGATCGGGAAATCCGGCAGCTGCGGCTTCGGCAAGCTACGGCCGTAGGCCTTTTCCGCGTCGGTCCTGGGGTTGCCGATGTTTTCGGTTTCGCCGACGAACAGCGAGTCGACGACCTGTGACGTGAAGGCGTAACGACCGAATGCGCCCGACGCGTGCGTAAAGCCCAT
>PMCP01000020.1 GCA_003155415.1 Gammaproteobacteria bacterium
GTGATTCCGCGGTTCGGCTATCGGCTCGACGACATGCGCGACGAGCCCTCCGCGGAGGTGCGGGAAGAGGTGGGGATCTACCTGATCAAAAGCGACCGCCCGGTCAGGCTCCATCCCGAGCCGGGCGACCGTAGAACCTTGGCTAGAACTTCACCTCGCCGTGCACGACACGCGCCGCATCGGTCACCACCGGCCGCACGCCGATGTACACGTCCGCGTTCGGGTCCGTCGGATTCTTCAAATCCTGCGCAGTTGGCAGCGTCACGCTCGTCGGCACCGTGAGCCCCGCGCTGTCGCACACCGTGAGCGACTTGCGCGCGAAACGGATTTCGCGATCGAGCCACTTCACGAGATACGTATGGCCGTCGGCCACCGCGCTGCCGATCGAAACGTCGTACGGAATTACAAACGACGGCACATAGCGCGCATTCTGATCGCCGCAATTCACTTCCTGGTTCGTGAGGTGCGAAACGCACACGCCCGGAATGCCCCACAGGTCGCCGAAGCCACCGTACTGAAGAACGATGTCCTGGCCCGAGTACTGGCCGTACGCCACGCCGGTCGGCACGTGGTAGTTCAGCTGCAGCGGCGCCTCGAAGGTGACGAACGCGCCGTTGGAATCCTTCACCGCCGCGAACTGGTTGTAGCTGTTCGGGCCCGTCTCCCACTGGTAGTAGACGTCGACGTCGTTGACCTTCCATTCGCAGTACGTGCCCGAGCCCGTGCTGCACTCGGCGTCGCCCAAGTTCGCGAACAGCTTGCCGCTGCGCACGCCGTTCATGAACTGCGGGAACGAGCCGAGCGTCGCGGCGTCGGCCTGCACGACTACGGGTTGCGCGGCGCCATCGAGCAGCACGGCGTTCGCCGCATCGCTGCTATAGAGCACCACGCTGCCGGCCGCGGTCGGCTGGAAGTTATTGGCAGTGCCGGCCGCGAACGGCGACAGCGTGCCAGAGCCCTGCACGAAGAACGCAGCCATCGAGGCCGCCGTCGGGCAGTCGCGCACGCAGTGCAACGTCGCCGGCAAGTCGGTCGGATACACGATGTCCTGGCTGCGATAGGCCACTGCGATCGCCGCCGAATCGACCGGCGTCGTCACGCTGTGCAAGTCCACAAACAGCTCGCCACCGAGCGACTGCGAATAGCCCTGAATGCCGCCGCGCGGCTGCCAGAACGAAGCAGCCACCGTCTGCACGGCGCCGAGCGCCTCGGTCGTGCAACCGTTGTTGCCGCACATCATCACAGCGGTGACCTTGAACGCACCCGCGGCGTCGTCCCAATAGAGCTCGTACTGCGCGTTCGACTGCGCGCCGGAGAAGAAGCTGCTCGCTTCGTTGCCGACGAACGTCGTGAACTTGATCTTGTCGATCTCGGCAAGGGTGCGCGTGTGGCGCGTGTACTTGGTCAGCTTGCCATCCGCTTTCACGACCGAGTACGGCGTGCGCGTCGGCTCGTTGCCGCTCGAGTAGTCGACCTTCTCCACCGTTGAACCCGAGACCAACGTCTCGAGCGCCGTGGACGGCAACGACATGCCCCAGTAACCGAGGAAGCCCTGGTACGTCACGCCGTCGTGCGTGTACTCGATCGGGAAACCGGAGCTGCGTTCCACACGCGCGCCAGTGGCGGAGTCGTACAGACCGTAACGCCACACGGACATGCCCGTCGCAGGATCCTGCGCATCGCGCGCGAAACACTGCTCGCCGTTGTCGTCGGAACGGCGGTAGTAGTCGGCGTTGTACGCAAACGAGAACGTGGAATCCGGGTTGCCACCGCCGCCCTCGCTGATGAACAAGCGGCCGGCGCCGCTGGTCGTGCTCGTCGCGGTCATGCGCAACGCCTTCGTTCCGCCACCGCCGTTGCCCTGCTCGCGCTCGTAGTAGCTGATGCCCGACGGCGCNNTAGTCGACTCTGAACTGGCCGTAGGGGTTGCCTGCGGACGGCGGCGCGCTCGCGCTCACGTTCACGAAGATCGTGGCGCCAGCGGACTCGGGATCGTCGATCCATACCCTTGCGCGCATCGGCTCGTCGTTCGACGTGCGCGTCGAGTTGACCGTCGCTGTCACGAACGAGGAGCTCTGCCCCGTGCTATCGGCATTGCTCGTGGACGAGCGCGCCTCGGGATCGCACTTCGTCTTATCGACGAGCGCGTTGTACGGCCCGTCATTGACGAGCGCATCGCCGCGCAACGCGGCCATGATGCAGGTGATCATATTCACCTGGCCGATGCCGCGTGACGTCGCGTCCTCGACGTAGCTGTGCTGCGGATCGATAGCGTAAGCCGAGCCGGCAGGCGGATCGGCGTACACGACGGAGCATTTCAGAAGGGCAAGCGCGAGCGTCGCGCGCCCGATGTGGGCAACGTTCATGTCGGTCTCCCTAAGAGCGGTTATTCGGCGTTCGTGGCGGTGACGACGGCCACGGAGCTTGGCGTCGCGATGCCTGTGATCGCCGCGGGCGGCGTCGTCGGCGGTGTGACGGGCGGGTTGACCGCCGCAGGTGAGTCCGAGCCGCCGCCGCAACCGGCCAGCGCGCCCATCAACACTGCGAGAGAGAGTCCGCCTAGCAAGGCATGACGAGTGCGGGCCAGTGTCGAGCGCTCTTTCATACGTGCATCCCCTCGGTCGCGACGTGGTCGCGGGTGGCTAAACAGGATGTTTGTACGATGCACGTATTTACGAGCGCATTGTCGGAGAGCGCTCACAGTTTTTTCGCGCTGCGCAAACGCCAAGTCACAAATCGATTGCGCTTGCTGCGTGAGTGCGAATTCCGTTCACGCGTTATGTCGGCTCTGATCGACGAAGCGCTGGAAGTGCTCCGCAACGCCTAAGCCCAGTCGTCAGCGGAAATCGTCCAAGCCACGCGGCCTTCATTTTCGAACCGCACGTGCACACGCACGATTTGCGCGTCGACGAGCTTCAGGCTGTACCCCGCGTAATCGCGCACGTGCGCGGGTTTTTCCCACGTCCACGGGTGTGAGTCGGGCAGGTACACGAACACGTCGTGAGCGCTCTGCGGCGGACCGAGCGAGACTCCGCTCAGCGTGCGGTCGGATTCGTTCCACCGCACGTCCTCGATTTCGATCCCGCCCTGCGTGACGTGCCGGCTCGTGGAAAGAAACTGCGGCCTGCCGGCAGAGGCGTGTAGCGCGAGCAGCGTGACGCTGCCGGGCTGCACAGTCACGCCTAACTCGTTCCTGATCTCGCCGACGAGCCGCTGCTTCCAGAAGTCGAAGGCGATGTAGCCCTTCGCCGGATCCAGCCCGAGACGGCGAAACTCGAAGCGCCGCTCGGCCGTGTTACGCAGATCCGGATTGAAGAACGCGACCACCGACCACTCCGCGAACGGCCGCTTGACGTGCCATACGAACGTCGTCGGGACGTCGGCGTCGAACAGGTCGACGGGAACGGCCGCCTCGCCATGCGACGGCAGCACCTTCTTCAGGATTTCGAGCTTCGCCGGATCAAGATCGACGAGCCGGTCGCCGGAGATCAGGTTGCCGCCGGACAGCGCGATGCTGGTCGCGGCCGCTTCCGCCTGTTGCGGCGTGAGAAGCTCGAGGCACACATGGTCTACGTCGTTCACCCACGTGCGCCGGTGAAAGTAGTAGCGCTTCGCGGCCGCCGCGAGGCTGCACGCTGGGCCATCGAAGTATTGCGTCCACGCCGCCGCGGCGTAGCCGTAGTTCACGTCCGCCTCGATGCGCATGCTGTCGATGAGACCCACCGTGACGTTGCCAGGGCCGCACTCGAGCACGTGACACCTTTCGCCAGCGGCGGCCCGCATGATTTCGAGCCCGCGGCGATAGACTTGAGCGGACGAGAGCGTTAGATCCCGATAGGTTTCCGCCGCGAGGATCGACCACGCCACGAAGTCGATCTTGATCATCTCGTAACCCCAGCGCTGCGCGACCTTCTCGAATAGCTCGCGTAGCCACTGCGCCGCCTCGGGGTGCGTGATGTCGAGGCAGTAGGACTTCACCGCCTCGCGTAACGCCTCGGGCGAACTCTCGTTCTCCCAGTTGCCGATGCGTTGCAGCGAACCATCGCGCCGCCGAACCAACCACTCCGGATGCAGGCGGAACACGTCGCTGCGCTCCGACACGACGTACGGCGCGATCCACAGCCCCGGCTTGAAACCGTGCGCCTTGATGCGTTCGGCCATCCATTGCATGCCGTGCGGAAAACGTTCGTTACCCTCCCAGTCACCGGCCGAGCGCTGGTAACCGTCGTCGATCTGGATGTACTGAAGCCCGAACGCGCGCAAGTGCCGTGCGGCGAATGCGGCGTTGCGCAGCACTTCGTCTTCCGAGACCTGCGTAAGCGTGTAGAACCAACTGCACCAGCCGTTGACGATAGAGCTCGCGCGCGCGTTGCGCGTGGCGCCCACCGCGTCAGCGTATTCCTCGAGGGCCGCGTGGGGGCTCGAGGCCACGTTCAGCATGAAGCGATCGGAGTCGATCGACTGTCCCGGAGCGAGCCTGATCGGCGGCGCGTGCACAGCTTCGGCCGCGAAACTGATCTCGTCGTCGGCATGCCGCGCCACCAGAACTACGCCGAGTGCACGCATATTCTCGAGATACCCCAGCACCACGCCCTCCCGCTCGTAGCCGCTGAAGAGCCCGATGTTCCACCAGCTGGCGATGGTGGCATGCCGTGGCGCAATGGATTCGTTGACGAGACGCACGCCTTTGATCGGCGGGCGCGCGCCCGCCGGCGGCTCGGCCCCGAACGCGTGGACAGCGCCGGCGTCGTAGAACATTTCCCCGTTCGTGAGGCAGGCAGAGACGCCGGGCACTCGCAGCACACCTCCTTCGCTCGCGACGACGCGGGCCGGCTCGAGACTCGCGACGACCACGTCGCGCGACGAGACGTTCGTGCACCGAACCGCGATCGTCACCATCGGGCGGGCATCGCATAGTGCAATGTCCACGCTGAGATCGATGAGCTTCTGCGGGTCCCGGCTCACGATGCTCAGGCGCCGCCCGGGACCGAATCGGTCGTGGAATTCGGATGTCTCGACGCTGTGCACGCGGCCGGGTGACGCCGTCGACTGCTTGCCCACGCTCGTGTTCGCGCAAGACGCGCCACCGGCCAGAAACGGCGCGCCATTCCGGCGACGCAGCGCGAACGTTCCGGTCCGCGTATCGAACGAGGCGGCGAAGTGATCGTTCTCGATCACGGTCATCGGGTTAGCTGTGCGGGGGCAGGCCGCGTGACCGCCGCTTCGTGAGATGCAGCACCTTCTTGAACAGCGGCAGGTGCATCTGCGTGCTACGCCCGATGTGAATGATCGTGGTCTCTGCAGCGCGCTGCGTGAACAGCTCAATGGCGCGTTCGAGCGTGGTGTTCCGCATCGACGAGAACGTGTCGTCGAGCACCACCCAGCGCGGCGCCTGTAGCGCTATACGCGCGAGCACCAGCGCCATCTGCTCGTCCGCGCTGAGCTCACGGTCCCAACGCAGATTTGCATCGAGGTCCTTCACGCAGCGCTCGAGGCCCGCGCTCTGCAGCGCCTGGGCGTAAGCACTGTCCGTGAAGCCGTCAGTCAGCAGCGGGTAAGCAAGCGCTTCGCGGAGCGTACCAAGATGCAGGTACGGCGTGCCTTGCGGCACATACATCACGGGCTCGCCGTCCGGCCGCACGATGCGGCCGCTGCCCCAGGGCCACAACCCCGAGACGGCACGGAACAGCGGGGTCTTGCCTTCACCCCGCTCGTCACAGATCAGTGCATGCTCGCCCGCCTTGATCGTGACGCGACGCGGCTGCAGCGCCACGCGTCCGCCGGGCGCGTCGACCTCGAGATCTTCGAACGCCATCGCACCGGCCGCGCCGTCGACATATTCGATCCGGCTCCCGGCCTCGGGCTCCGATTCGGCGGTGAGCAGCGCGTCCCTGAAATTCGCGACGCGCAGAAGTGTCGCGCGCCAGTCCGCGAGCGCACTGAAGTTGTCGATGAACCAGCGCAGCGAGCCTTCGGCCTGCGTGAACGCAGCCGCGGCCATCATCATGCCGCCGAACGTGGTCTTGCTGGTGAAGTAGAGAGGCGCTGCAACGAGGATCGGCACCACACCCGTGATCCAACCGAAACCGGCCGTGACCCATTGCAGGCGAGTGAGGCCGCGAACGAGCCGGCGCATCGCCAGCATGACGTTGCTGAGATGCCCCTCGAGCTGGCGACGCTCGTCGGCCTCGCCGGACGCGAGTGCGATACCGTCGACATGCTCGTTGACGCGGACGAGGGCGAAGCGCAGATCGGCCTCGCGCGCGTAGCGATCCGCGTTGCGTTGGACCAAGCCCCTGCCCACGATGTAACTCACCAACGAGCCCACCGCGGCGTAGGCAATCGCCGCCCACAGCATGAAGCCCGGGAGCGCGTACTCGACGCCACCGGCGCGAAACGTGAACCCTTCCGACGCGGTCCACAGCACGCCCGCGAAGCTCAGCAACAGCACGGTCGAACGGAACAAGCCGGTGGAAAGATCGAACGACAGCTGGCAGAGCGAGGTGGTGTCCGCCGTCATGCGTTGATCGGGGTTCACGCTCACGGGACTGCCGCTGGTGGCAAGCCAGAACGCGCGACGCGGCGCGAGCCAGAGCTTCAAGAGGTCGCGCGTCAAGCTTTCGCGCAGGCGGTACTTCGTGGTCTCGTTTAGCCACAGCTGAGCGACATCGAGCACGAGGAGCCCCGCGACGATCGCGAAGTACACGCCGAGCTGGTAAAGGAATTCGTTCAGGTCGCGGCGCGTGATGGCATCGTAAAACGGCTGATTCCAGCGGTTGAGGAGGATCTGACCATAGGTGGTCGCGAGTATCGCGACCGTGAGCGCGGCGAAAAGCGCGACGAGCCGCACACCCACGGGCGACGCGAAAATCGCACGGTAGATCATGAGCGCCTGCGCGACGACGCCCGCTCGCGCCGCTTCGTGCGCCTCCGGCGCGTTACTCGTAACGGAAGCTTCCGTCACGGCGAAACCGCCGCGCGCCGCGCCGCAACGCACGAAATGAACGCGGCATAGCTCCAAGCGAGGTGCTTCGCGGACGTCTGCTCGCCGGTGCGCTGGTCGAACTGCTCGGAAAGATCACCGTTCGCGGGGGTGAAGGCGCGAACGGTTTCGATGAATGTGTCGCCGCGAGCTATCCAACGATCCGCGCCCCCAGGCGCGCGAGCCGCCGCGGCCCGGAAACAGAACTCCGCGGCGCCGAGCGTCGAGAAGTAATACGCGCCGCCGGAATAGTAAACGTCACCCTCGTAACGGCCCATCGCGGGGCCTCGCTCGCGCGGCCGTCCGCGATTGATGAGGTAGAGGCTGTCGAATAGCCGCTCGAGGGCTTCGAGCGTCGAGTGCATGCGAGGATCGCGCACGGAATGCGTCTTCTCGGCGTGACAGGAATGCAGAGTGCTCAGGATCACGGCAATGTCGAGCTGTTTCGTCGTCGCCACACCGGGCGGCATCATACGGGACCCGTAGTAGCCCGCATCCCCGAGCCAGAAACTATCGAGCTTCTCGCGTATAGCACGCGCTTGCGCGCGCCGCGCGGCGGCCGCGGGCGCATCCCTCGCGGCGTCGAGCCACTCGGCACCCTCGTCGAGCGCGGCCGCCGAAACACGCAGCGTGAAATAGTGAAGCCCCTGCTCTTCTTCCCAGATGTCGAACGATGGCTCGCACCAGTGGGCGGCCGTCAACGCAAGATCGATGCGCAACAGACGCTCGGCGTCCGCGCAGACGTTTTCGTTCGCACGCGCGCCCTTCGCGCGCAGCGTCCGCAACCATCGCAGCACGGTGAGCGCCCGCAACGGCGCGCCGTCGTGCTGCGGACGAGCCCAGCGGGAGATGTCGAGCGTGCCATCCGGATTCACGCGCGTGTCCGCGTAGACGGCGTCGCCCGCAACGGCCTCGAGATCGTCGCCGCGCAGATAGCGCTCGAAATCCGGCGCCACCTTCTGCCGCCACTGCGACAATCCGACGAGGGCACGTCCGTCGAGCGCCTTCAAAGACAAACTGAAGCGCACAAAATCGGCGAAGTACGTGGGCGCCCGCGCATCGAGAAGCCCTTCTTCGTAGAGCAGGCGCACCGCGTCGATGACGATCGCGGAGTCCCGGAACCAATGGAAGAAATAGTCCGGATCCGGGTCGTAGGCCGCAGGCACGGGGGAAGCAACGATGGAGCCCGCCACTGGCCGCACGGTTTGCCCGAAGCCCGGCCGCTCTTTCACGATGTCGCACGCGGAAACGCTCTTCAGCATGGCCATCGCGGCGTGGCGGTACTGGCGGGCGAGCCAGTCCTCGAGACTGCCTGTCGCGGCGGAAGTCACCGCCGTGCGGCTTTCAGGTGAGGGCTCTTGAAGCCGAGCCGGCGGAGCCCGGCTTGCACTTCCGGCACGGCCATGAAGAGTTTCCACAGAAGGCCCGTCCGATGGTTCTCGATCATGACGACGATCGGTCCCTGGTCGATCGCGAGGAAAGTGTCCGCGTACCAACGTTGGCTCTCGCAGAACGCGTCGACAAAGCCGAACCCACGCCACACGCGCTTCCCGTAGCGTTTCAGGAAGTGACGCGTCACGGTCATGGCCTCGGCGGGCGCATACGGCATGCTCGCGAGCGCGGCCGTCGGGCTGATCGTGCCGTTGTCGTTGTCCGGTGCGTGTGCTGAGTATCCGGCGGGATCGTCGCTCGCCGTCAGCCCCCAGCAGTCTCTTCCGTAGCCTTTGAACTTGCCAGGGTTCGCGACGCAGTGCGCGCGGTTGATGCGAACGTGTCGCACGTTCTGCTCCCAGTAGTCGGCATAGCGATCGTTAAGCCCGCGCGGATCGAGCCCGCAGAACGAGTAATGCGCGAAGAACAGCGGGCCGCCATACGCCATGCCGAGGGGCAGCTCGGTGCCATACCAACGCTTGCCGTTGCGAAAACCCGATCCGCTCGCGAAGCCTTTGGCGTACACCGCCGCCTCGATCGCATGCTGCGGCGCCGAAGCCGCGAGCACGTAGGTCATGAGGCATTCGTTCCAGCCGCGAATCGCGTGATTCATGGCCCAGCCGTGCTTCGGGCTCCAGTGCCAGTAGAGAACCTGGCGACCGCCTTGGGTGAACCACGTCCACTCCACATCGCTCCAGAGCGTCGAGATTCGCGATCGCGCTGACGCTTCCTGCGGTGTGTCCCGGTCGAAATACTCGCGCGCGCAGAGCAGGCCCATCATCAGGAACGAGGTCTCGACGAGATCGGCCGCATCGTCCTTCGGCGAGAACGGAATGGACTCGCCCGTGCGGCCGTCCATGAAGTGGGGATACGCGCCGTGATAACGCCGCGCGCGCGCCAGCAGGTCCAGCATTCGGCCGAGGCGTTCGACGGCCGCGTCGCGGGTCACCCAGCCGCGCTCCGTCGCCACGATCAGCGCCATGACACCGAAACCCGAGCCGCCGATCGTGACGGGGTCACCGCTGCGGGCGCGCTTACCCGCCGTGCGCCGGTCGAAAGCCAGACCGCTCGCCGGGTGGGCGCCTTCCCAGAAATAGCGGAACGTCTGCCGCTGCACGGCGTCGAGCAGCGCTTCGTCCGGCAGGCTTATGAGCTTCGACGGATCGGGTGTGGATTTCGGCAAAGTGGCTCTTCCAGCGCACGTCTCGCGTCGTCGAAGACCTGCGACGCCGCCCGTTGATCGGTCATGATTGTCCCCATGAGCATGATTGACAAGCTGACGGGCCGCATGACGCTCGCGGAAAAGCTCGGCCAGCTCACGATGACCACGTCGAGCTATGCCGTGACGGGGCCCGTGATCGCCGGCGACTCCACCGATTCGATCCGCAACGGCACGCTCGGCAACCTGCTGAACCTCGTCGGCGCGAAGCACGTTCACGAGATGCAGCGCATCGCAGTGGAGGAATCGCGCCTGCGCATTCCGCTCCTGATCGGGTTCGACGTGATCCACGGGCACCGCACGATATTTCCCGTGCCGCTCGCGGAAGCGTCCACGTTCGATCCAAAGATCTGGGAGCTCACGGCGCGCGAGTCCGCTCGCGAGACCGCGGCCGACGGCATCGCGATGACGTTCGCGCCGATGGTGGACGTCTCGCGCGACCTGCGCTGGGGACGCACCGTGGAAGGTCCGGGTGAAGATCCGTGGCTGGCCGCTGAAATCGCTCGCGCGAAGGTGCGCGGGTTTCAGGGCGCAGATCTCGCGTCGCCCGAATCCGTGGCCGCAACGGCAAAGCACTTCTGCGCGTACGGGCCCGTGACCGGCGGTCGGGAGTACGCTTCGGTGGACATTTCCGAGCGCACGTTGCGCGAAGTGCACCTGCCCGCATTCGCGGCAGCGGTGCGCGCTGGCACGGCGGCCATCATGCCGGCATTCACTGATCTCGCGGGCATTCCGCTGACGGCGCACAAAGCGCTGCTGCGTGACTACCTGCGCGGCGAGCTCGGCTTCGACGGCGTGATCGTGAGCGACTACAACGCAATTCGTGAGCTGATCCAGCACGGCGTGGCCTCGAACGTCGTGGAGGCGGCGGTTCTCGCGCTGAAGGCGGGTGTCGACATCGACATGATGGCGGGCGCGTATCGCGACGGATTGCCGGAAGCGCTCGAACGTGGCCTCGTGACGATGGACGAGGTCGACGAGTGCGTGCTGCGCGTTCTGCGGCTGAAGGAACGTCTCGGACTCTTCGACGATCCGTATCGTCGCGGGTCTCGCGTGGAGGCGGTCGAAGTGGTTACGGCTCGGCGGCGTGTGGCGCGTGATGTCGGCGGCAAGTCGCTCGTGTTGGTAAAGAACTCCAACGACGCACTGCCGTTTCGCGCAGACATTCGCCGCATCGCCGTCATCGGCCCGTTGGCCGACGCCTGGCGCGAGATGCGCGGTCCGTGGGCTGCTGCCGGTTACGAGGAGCCCAACGTCAGTGTGCTTGCGGGGCTGCGCGCGGCGCTGCCGGAAGCGCAGGTCGTGCATGCGGAGGGCGTGGCGATTTCCAGCGCCGACACCGCAGGCATCGCCGCGGCGGCGGACCTCTTGGACGACGGCGTGGAGGTCGTCGTGCTCTGCCTTGGCGAAGCGGCGGAGATGAGCGGCGAAGCCTCATCCCGCGCGTTCCCCGAGTTGCCCGGCGAGCAACGCGCGCTCGCCGACGCCGTGCTCGAGCGTGCGGCCACGAACGACATCCCAGTCGTGGCCACGCTGTTTTGCGGACGCCCGTTGATCGTCCCTTGGCTCGCAGAGAAAGCCGACGCATTGGTCGTCGCCTGGTTCCCGGGAACCGAAGCGGGCCATGCCATTGCCGACGTCCTGACGGGTCGCCTATCGCCGTCGGGACGAACGCCGATCACCTGGCCACGCGCGCTCGGGCAAACACCGCTCTTCTACGGTCAGCGAAACAGCGGTCGGCCCGAGAACCCGCAGGATCGCTTCACCAGCAAGTACCTCGACTCGGCGAACTCGCCCCTGTTCCCGTTCGGATTTGGGCTTACCTACGGCCGTTTTGCCTACACGAACCTGCGCGTGAGCGCGGCGAGCGCAACCGTCGAGGACACGATCGAGGTCGCGGTCGATTTGACGAACACAGGCGCTCGCGAGGCGGAAGAAACCATATTCATGTTCGTTCGCGATCGCGTCGCGAGCGTCGCGCGCCCGCTTCTCGAGCTCAAAGGGGTGACGAAGATCGCGCTAAAGCCGGGCGAGACCGGCACGGCACGGCTGCAACTGGCGGCGGCGGACCTGCGCTTCTTGGGTCTCGACCTTAAGCCGGTGTTCGAGCCCGGCGAAGTCGAGATTCTGGTCGGGCCGCACGCCGACCCCGCGCGGCTGACGACGGCTCGCGTAATGCTGCAAGGATAGACACGTCAGTCCCGCCCGCGCGCTCGATTCATGAGCCGTCGCGCACGGCGACGCTAGACAGGCGGCCCACGCTGGCCCAGCTCCGCCTCGAGTGCAGCGATGCGCGCGTCGCGTTCCGCGATCGCCGCGTCTCGTTGCGCGAGCGCGCGCTCCACGTCCGCCGCTTCGAAACGCTGCGGAATGTGCTGGTGGCAGTTCTCGTCCCAGGCCTCGACCGTGAGCACGATCGCCTGCTCGGCGCGGGCCTTGTAACCCGCGGGCAACAGCGAGGCGACGAGCTCTGCATCGTCTTCCACCACACGCGCGGTGCCCCAGATCTTGATCCTGCGCCGTTGCGCGTAGTCGATCAGGAATAGGAACGCTCGGCCGTTCTCGCCGAGATTCCCGCTCGTGATGAACTGCCGATTGCCACGGAAATCAGCGAACGCAATCGTGCGCTCGTCGAGCACGCGTAGAAATCCGGCGGGGCCGCCACGATGCTGAATATACGGCTGGCCCGCGGCATTCGCGGTGGCGAGAAACACGCTGGTCTGCGCCGCGATGAACGCCTCGAGTTCCGCGTCGATGGTTTGCGACCAACCGTCGCCCCGCTCCATGCGCGCATACGCTTCGCGCGAACCCTTGCGCGCCTGAATCGCCTTCACGCTTGCCGTGAAGGCGATGTCGCTCGCCGCGACCGCGGATGGCAAAGACTGGGTGGCCATCGCTAGGCCGCCCGGCGCGCCGTGATGGCCGGAAAATCGACGGCCGTGCGCGCCACCTCGTTGACGTAGTTGGTCAGCGTGTTCAGCGCCACGTGCAGCACGATCTCGACGATCTCGGCATCGCTGTAGCCAGCGAGACGCACGTCGCTGATGTCGGCGTCGGACACGTGCCCGCGCGCCTCCACCACCTTGAGCGCGAATCGCAGCGCCGCTTCGGCTTTGGCGTCGTGGGAACGGCCGTCGCGATTGGCGGCGATTTCCGCGTCATCGAGGCGCGCCTTGTTCTTGCCGAGAAAGCTGTGCGCCGACAGGCAGTAGCTGCAGCCGTTGAACTCGGCCACGGCCAGCGCAATGCGTTCACGGGTCTGTGCGTCGAGCGAGCCTTTGCCGAGCGCGCCGTTCAGCGAGAGGTAACCCTCGAGCGCCGCGGGGCTGTTGCTGATCACGCGAAACATGTTCGGCACGGCGCCGAGCTGCGCTTTGACGGCGTTCAGCAGTGACTGAGAACCGGCGGGCGCGATGTCGACAGAGGCGGGGGTATGCAAACGCGACATGGGAGAGCTCCTTGGGGTGGCCAGCAACCGCGCCAGCCGATGGAAAGGAGTCTGCACTGATGCTTTCCTCGCGATAATCCATCACGATTGCACTACATCATTGCTCAATTAGCACTAATCCATGGACCGTCTGAGTGCGATGCAGGCGTTTGTCGCGGTCGCGGAGCTACAAGGTTTCGCCCCGGCCGCACGCAAGCTGGCGGTGTCCGCCTCGGCGGTGACGCGAATGGTGGCGGCACTGGAGGAGCGACTCGGCGTGCGCCTGCTACAGCGAACGACGCGCTCGGTCACGCTCACGGACGCGGGCGCGCGGTATCTCGATCGTGCACGCCGCATCCTCGCGGAGATCGATGAAGCCGAAAATTCAGCCCACGCCGAACAGGCACGCCCGACGGGCCGCCTGACCGTGTCCGCCCCGACGCTATTCGGCCGCATGCATGTGGGCCCGCTCATGGGCGAGTTTCTCGCGGCGCATCCGGAAGTCACGGGCGAACTGCTGCTCGCCGATCGAATGGCCAATCTCGTAGACGAAGGGATAGATCTTGCGCTGCGCATTGGCCGGCTGGAGGACTCGAGCCTCATCGTGCGCAAGGCAGGCGAAACGCGGCGCGTCCTCGCGGCCTCGCAGGGGTACTTGGAGCGGCACGGCGTGCCGGCCGTCCCAAAAGATCTGAGCGCGCACCAGGTAATTCAGGTGCTGCCGCTGGCACCGACGCTCGAGTGGACCTTCCGCGCCGAAGCGCACGGCAGCCGCGACGAAGTGCGCGTGAGTGTTGCGGCTCATTACGTGACGAACAGCGTCGACGCAGCACTCTGGCATGCCGAGCACGACGGCGGGCTCACGCTGGCGCTGTCGTATCAGGTCATGGAAGCGGTGAAGGCAGGCCGCTTGCGATTGGTGCTCACGGAGTACGAGCCGCCGCCGTTGCCGATCCAGTGGGTCTATCCCACGTCGCGGCTCCTGTCGGCGAAAGTGCGGGCGTTCATCGATCTCGCCACGCGCAAAAACGACTGGCGATTTATCTGACTACGGCTCAAAGCCCCAGGGCGCGAGCATTCCCTCACTCATCTCCGTGGCGTGCCGTCGCCAGCGTGGTTCTCACCGATCGACCGGGACGGAGCCGCGCTCCAAGCAAACACGAAGTGCCCGGTCAACGCCGCAACGCCCACCAGCGCGAGAACTATGCCGCCGTGCCAAGCGAACGTAATCGCGTTGTTCGCGTGCTGCAGCGACATGCATGCACCCACGTTGGCCAAGGCACCCACGGCGAGCGCAGCGAATGCCGCCGTGGTTGCGGGGTTCAGCGGCGCACCGCGACGCAGCATCACGGCCAACACCCCCATCAGAGGCGCGCCACCCACGAGAATGAAGCCGACGCAAACCCACTCATGGGACGCTGCGAGAACGGTGGTCCAGTCGAAGTCGCGCGGTGACGCGGCGACGAGAGTCCCAAGCCAAAGGACGGCAGCCACCACGGCCCACACACGCGAACGCTGCGGCAAACCAGGAACTACCGACACGAACGCCGCTCGGGTAGCCAGTAGCCCCATGACGACGGCCGCGATCTGCGACACCCAGAAACCAGCGCCTGCGCCCCCGGCCCGCGTATTGACTGCGCTCATCCCGACGACAAGCAGGCCGAGATAGACCGCTGCGCCAATAGACCACGCCGCCGCTCTCCGGCCAGCAGGCCTCAACGGTGTGACGGGCTCTAGCCCTCGACCCAGGTCTTCGATCAGATCGTTCGTGTTCATTCGCGTGTCTTACTCAGCGTGCGCCGTAATGTCGCCATGGCGCGATGCGTGGCCACCTTCAGCGCGCCGACGCTCGTACCGGATACTTCCGCCGCTTCCTTCAGCGACAACTCCTTGAGCTTCAACAGCTCGATCGCCTGGCGCTGACCCTCCGGCAGCGCACGCACCGCTGCATGCAGAGCGGCCGCGTCTTCCACCTCGCCGATATCGTCATTCGTAGCGGGCTCCGAAAAGGTTACATCCTCCTCGTCCACATGAATTTCACGCCGCGAGATCCGGGCGTACCGGCGCGCGCCGTCGACGAGCCGATTGCGCACGATGGCGAGTAGCCACGGCACGAACGGGCGCGCGGGATCGTAGGTGGAGCGCACGGTGTGCACCGAGAGCAGCACGTCCTGCAGGAGATCCTCCACCTCCGCGATCCCGGCAAAACCGCGCTGTCGCTTGATGATTTGCCTCACGCGCGGCGTGATCGTCTTCAGTAGCTCCCGATACGACGCGCCATCGCCCTGCTGCGCTGCGCGCATCAGCTCACCGAGAGAATCGCTTGGCAAGAGGGCGTCTGTCATGGCCGGCAATGCGAGTTTACGGCACACGTAACCTTTTTGCGGGTTGCGCCGAATCAACACTCACTGGTCAAACAGACCAGCATTCGTAAGGAGCTCTTCCATGAACAAACGCATCGTCATTGCTTCGGCGCTCGCGGCCGCCATCGTCGCTCCGTCGCTCGCCTTCGCTGCCCCGGCGGCCGAGCCGACCTTCAAGGCAGAGAAATGCTACGGGATCGCCAAGGCCGGCAAGAACGACTGCGCCTCCACCGGTAACAACTCGTGTGCCGGCACCACGAAGGCGACGGCGGACCCGCGCGCGTGGGTCTTCGTACCCGCGGGCTACTGCGAGCGCATCGTCAACGGCAGCCTGACGCCGAAGGCCTAGCCGTGAGGGTCGCAGCCGCCACTCGCGCCGAGCACGGCGCAACCGACTCTCGCCTGGCGGGCGTCGGCTTGCGTTTGCCGCACTTGGCCGAAGTGGCGGCCGGCGCCCCCACGTCTGCGTGGCTCGAGATTCATCCGGAGAACTTTCTCGCGAACCCCCACGCGAGGGAGTTGCTCCTCGACATCGCGGAGCGGCACGCCGTCTCGCTGCACACCGTGGGGCTGTCGGTCGGTAGCGTTGCGGGAGTGGACCGCGAGCATCTGCAGCGGATTCGCCGGCTCGTCGACGAGGTTGAACCGATTCTCGTCTCTGGCCACCTCGCGTGGTCCACACATCGGGGCGTGTACTTGAACGACCTGCTGCCGCTTCCCTACAACGAAGAGACGCTGCGTGTAGTCGCTACGCACGTCCACGAAGTGCAGGACGCCCTTGGGCGGCCCTACGTCGTGGAAAATCCCGCGAGCTACCTGGGCTTCGCGGGCTCGACGCGCACGGAGACGGACTTTCTCTCGGAGCTCGTGACACGCACGGGCTGCCAATTGCTATGTGACGTGAGCAACGCGTTCTTGAGCGCGGCCAACATGGGCTACGACGCTTATGCGTATATCGACGCGTTCCCCGCGCACGCCGTTGCGGAGATTCACCTCGGCGGCTTCACGCGCGAGGCCGACGAGGCCACGCCCGGCGGTGAGATTCTCATCGATACGCACGCAGGCGCCATCGCAGACTCGGCGTGGGACCTCTATGCGTACGCACTGCGCCGGTTCGGCCCGCGCCCGACGTTGATCGAGTGGGATAACGATCTGCCCTCCTTTTCCCGGCTGTTGGCCGAAGCCGCTCGCGCTGACGCCGTTGCGACGGACACCTTCAACCGAGCACGCGCACATGCACATGCACTTGCTGGCTGACCTACAAAGCGCCTTCGCTCACGCCATGACGACGGGGAAAGCCGGGCCCGTCGTCGAGCACCTCGTCGGCGGCGCCGATCCCGGCAAACGGCTGAACATTCACCTCCGCCACTACGAAGCGAGCTTAGCCACGGCCCTATGCGAAAAGTTCGAGGCCTGCGCTTGGCTCGCGGGTGCAGACCTCGTGAACGCGGCGGCGCGTGCATACGTACGCGCGCAACCGCCGCGCCAGCCTTGCATTGCGGAATACGGCGGCGACTTCCCTGAGTTTCTTGCCCAACACGGCCGAGCGCGGACGATGCCGTATCTCGAATCGTTCGCGATGCTCGAGTGGGCGGTGGGCCGAGTATCGATCGCGATCGACTACTCGCCCCTCTCGTGGTCGGACGTCGGGCGGATTGGATCAGAGCATCTCGTCGATTCGGTGCTCGCACTCCACCCCGGCCTGCGCTACGTGCGCTCGACCTGGGGTGTGGACCAGCTCATGACTACCTACTTAAGCGGTACCCAACCCGAGCGCTTCGTGCTCCCCGAGTCCGACACGTTCATCGAGGTTCGCGGCGCGCGCGGCACCGTTCACCTTGCGCGACTCGACGGCGCGACCTTCACATTCCGCCGTGATCTTGCTGCAGGCCGCTCCGTCGGCGATGCGGCCGAGAGCGCGCTCGAACTCAACTCCACTTTCAATCCCGGCGAAGCACTCGGACTGCTCGTGCACGCCGGGCTCGTCATCGCAACAACAGCACAGGCCAACGCATCATGATCCAACTTTCCAGGCTCCGAGAACGGCTCGAGCGCTTCCCGTTGTCCTTCCTGCAACTCGCCATGCGACTCGGTGTAGGCGCCGTATTCTTTCGTTCGGGGCTCCTGAAGATCGATTCATGGGAATTCACGATCCAGCTGTTTCGCGATGAGTACAAGTTGCCGTTCATCGATCCGGTGCTGGCGGCGCATGCCGCCGCGACCGTTGAGCTCGGCATTCCTCCGCTGCTAGTCGTCGGACTTGCCACGCGGTTTGCGACGCTTCCACTGCTCGGCATGATCGTCGTGATCCAAACGCTCGTGTACCCGAACGCGTGGAGCGATCACCTGATGTGGGCCGCGGCGCTGCTGCTGATTCTTACTCGCGGGCCCGGCGTTTTCTCGCTCGACCACCTGATCATTCGGACGCAAGCCGCTCGACGTCGCGCGCAGCCAGATGACGCTCGTACGCCGACGGATCTTCCAGCGGGGCCGTAGAACTGCCGGCCTTGCACATAACGAGGAAGCGTCTGCGGAACTTATGTTCAGCGCCGCTAAAGTTCTAACGCGAGCGGCCGTCATGGTCGTCATGGACAAGATCGGTTCCATCTTTCAAACCGCGCTCAGCGGCATCCAGACCAACCTGCGCAAGTTGAATGACGCGGCCAACGACATCGCTACGGCCCCTGCACGCGGCGCCGAGCCGACCGAGCTCGACAAGTCGCTGGTCGACGCGCTCGAGGCTCAACGTGCGATCGAAGCATCGGCAGTGATCATGCGCCGTGCGGATCAGGCACTCGGCACACTGCTCGACGCGTTGCGCTGAGCCGCCCACTACTTTCACGCGCTGATTGTTGTCGCGTCGCGACAGTCGATCTCATGTGAACATCGCGCACGGCCGTGGGCTCTCGCTTCCGAGACGACCCCGGGCGTATCATCCAGCCCACTACCGATCGCAGCGCGGCGATCAATAACGAGCTGACACGTCGCCGCGCATACAGGGAGTTCGTCCGAAAGCCAGGGATACGGCATCCACTCAAGCTCGGGGGGTGCTTTCATGACTGGTTCGACGTTTCCATTTCCGGACGCGATTCGCTCACGTGCTCCAAGGATCGGTCTCGCGCTGCTCGCAGCAGTGGCCACAGCCGGGCTCGCGCTAGCTCAAGAAGCCAAAGAAGGGAAAGAAGAAATCATCGTCACCGGCTCGCGCATCGCGCGCAGCGGATTCGATTCGGCCCAACCGCTGTCCGTAGTGGATTCAACCCAGATCCAGAACCTCGGCATCGTGAACGTGGGCGACGTCCTGCGCACGCTGCCGCAGAACACCCCGTTCTTCACCGACACGAACGTCGGCATCGGCAACTTCAACGTCGGCTCGCAGCTCGCGAATTTGCGCGGCTTAAACCCGTACTTCGGAACGCGCACGCTCACGCTCGTCGACACCAAACGGGTCGTGCCCAACACGGAGGGCGGCGCCGTCGATCTCGTTCTGATCCCCTCCATGCTCGTGGGACGCACGGAGGTCGTCACGGGCGGCGCTTCGGCTGCTTACGGCTCGGACGCCATCGCCGGCGTCGTGAACGTGATGCTCGATACGAAGCTCGAAGGCTTGAAGGCGCAGATCGACTATGGCCAGACGGGTGAACGCGACGGAGGTGATCGTCACGTCTCGGTCGCGTGGGGCCACGCATTCGCCGATGACAAGGTCCACTTGCTCCTTGGCGTGGAGTCTCAACACCAGGATGCGATCGGGCCCTGCTCGAAGAACCGCGACTGGTGCAAGGAATCCTGGCTGGTCGGCACCAACGCCGGCTTTGCGAGCGGCAACGGGTACCCGAACTTCGTCGTGGCGCCCAATGCCAAGTACGCGACGACCGAAAACGGCCTCATCGCACCCTGCCTGGTCGCGGGATGCGCGACGAGAGGGGCTTTCCAGACCCTGAATGGCGCCGGCACGGCGCTCTCTGCTTACAATCCCGGCCGGTTCCCCGGCGGTTTCCTCGGCGTCATCGGTGCCGACGGCACGGTGCTCGCCTACGACGTCTCGGGCCTGCGTCCCGACGAGAAGCACACGTCAGCGCTGGGTCACGTCGATATCAACCTGTCGAGCTCGCTGAAACTCTCGTTCGATCTCGCGAGCGCGAGCAGCGATTCGTTTAACTACCCGGCGAACGGCGGTCTCGGGCCTTTCGGCGGCGGCGTCTTCATCAAGCCGGACAACGCCTATCTGACACCGGCGCTCCAGGCGGCGCTGCCGTTCGGCGGCTATATGAACCGCGTCTTCGCGCCCGACGTTTTTTCGGCGACCAATACCACGACCGCCGACACGAATCGCTTCGTCACGTCGTTGAGCGGGCATCTCGTGGGCAGCTGGGCCTGGGATGGCTACTACGAGCAGGGCAAGAGCACGTATAGCCAGCAGCTCATTCATAACGCCGATCTCAGCGTCCTGGGTATTCCGGCTCAATACGGCTTCTTCGGCTGGGCCACCGATGCCGTGCGCTCGAATCCGGCGGATCCCACGAGCCCCATCGTGTGCCGCGCGACGAAAGTGGGCGATCCAGCGTTCAATGCGCGCGCGGCCGGCTGCGTGCCCCTGAATTTCTTTGGTGTCGGCAACTCGAGCCAGGCCGCGATCGACTATGCGTTCCGGACGCTCAAGGAAAACTCGGCCTACAAGCAGAACGTGGCCGGCGTGAACTTCCGCGGCGACCTCGCCAAAGGCTTCGGCGCCGGTCCGATCTCGGGCGCTTTCGGCGCCGAATTCCGTAGCGACAAATCCGACGTCACGCACGACATGGCGAACCAGCCGTGGTACTCGAGCTACCTGCTGAACTGGGGTTATGACCGCGGCGGCACGATCGACGTGGCTGAATACTACGGCGAAGTGCAGGTGCCGTTTTCGAAGAAGGTCAACACGGACTTCTCGGTGCGCCAAACGCACAACGAAGCCACGAGCATCGCGGCGGGCAGCACCACGAAGTCGCACGACTTCGATAGCTGGAAGGCCGCCTTGACCTACGACGCCACCAGCAAGGTTCGCTTGCGCGCGACGCTCTCGCGCGACGTTCGCGGCGCCGGGTTCCGGGAGCTGTTCCTGCCCGTGGTCTCGACCCCCGGCACGCCTGGCGGCTTCCCGGCGGGCATCAACAACCCATGGAAGGGCAACCTCCCGCAAGCCTATACCAGCATCACGGGCGGCAATCCGAATTTGAGGCCCGAGATTGCGGACGAATCGGCCTTGGGCGTCGTGTTGTCGTTCGACCGCCTGCGGTTCTCGGCCGATTGGTACCAAATCGATCTCAACAGCGCGATCGCAGGCGCGCCTACGCCGCAGAGCGTCGTCGACGCATGCTTCCGCGGGGCCGGGATCGCGTGCGACTCCGTGATCCGAACCGGAAGCGGCGCCTCGACCGACATCGTCTCGGTCACGAGTGGCTCGATCAACCTCGCGTCGTACCTCACCCGAGGCATCGATTTCGAGGCGAACTACAACGTGCCGCTGCGAGCGGGTGACAGCCTGAACCTGCGGATCATCTCGAGTTACCTCTACGACATGATCATTGACACGGGGCTCGGTGGCACGCCGGTGAACTATCGCAACCAATCCGGCCCGGTCGGCGCCTTCGGCGGCTTCAACTCGTCGCCGGAGTGGCAGGCGACGGGGTGGTTGACGTACTCGCACGCACGTTTCACGACGACGCTCGAGACGAAGTACATCGGGGCGGGCCTCTTGAACGTGCTGTACACCGAGAGCCAGATCGGCGCGGCGACGAACACGCTACTCAACACGGTCAGCGACAATAGCGTCAGTAGCCGCATCTACCTGTCTTGGTCGGGGTCCTACGACTTTCGACCACAGAGCTCGAAAAGTCAGCTGCAGATGTTCTGGGCCGTCAACAATCTCATGGACAAGGCTCCGCCGGTGGCCCCGGGTGGCAATGCTTTCCCGACGAATCCCGTATTCTTCGACACGATCGGCCGACGCGTCCGCGCTGGCATTCGCCTGAACTTCTAGCGCTGGAAGGAAAGTGGGATGCGGACGACGTAATTCGTCGTCCGCGTCTCTTCAAACCCGAGCGAGCGCGCGAGCGATCGAACCCGGCCGCGACGTATAATCGGCCGGCCTTCGGTTGCCCGGTTTGCTCCCCATGCGAATGACGCGCTCTGAGTTCCTGGCCTGGCCGCACAAGGCCATCACCCTGCTCGGCATGTCGGGCGTGGGTAAAACCACACTCGCGTACAAGCTGCCGTCGGATCACTGGTTCCATTACTCGGGCGACTACCGCATCGGCACGAAGTACCTGGCCGAGCCGATTCTCGACAACATCAAACGTCAGGCCATGAAGGTGGATTTCCTGCGCGACCTGTTGCGCAACGACTCGATCTACATCTCGAGCAACATCACGGTGCACAACCTGCAGCCCGTGGCGACGTTCCTGGGCAAGATCGGCCGCACGGACTTGGGCGGGCTACCCGTCGACGAGTTCAAGAAGCGCCAGCGGCTGCACCGGGACGCCGAGATCGGCGCGATGCGCGACGTGGCGGAGTTCATCGGCAAGGCGCAAGAGCTTTACGGCTACGACCACTTCATCAACGACGCCGGCGGTAGTCTCGTCGAGCTCGATGACGAGAAGACCGAGAAGACGCTGGCCGAGAACACGCTGATCATCTATCTCAAGGCCGACGACGACATGGAGCGCGAGCTCGTGCGCCGCGCCGTCGCGAACCCGAAGCCGCTGTACTACAACGAGCCGTTCCTGGATCAGAAGCTGGCCCAGTATTTGGAAGAGGCCGAGCTCGACGGCCCGGACAACATCATGCCCGACGAATTCGTGCGTTGGATCTTTCCGTCGCTCGTCGCACATCGCCGGCCGAAATACGAAGCGCTGGCCAAACGCTACGGCTACACGCTGAACGCGCGTTCGGCCGAGGCCATCACCTGCGAAGCCGATTTTCTGGAGCTCGTCGCAAACGCTCTCGGCTGAGGCACCGGCGCGTCAACCGGCCGCGGTCAAACCCCACGTCCACGCAGCTATCACAGCAGCCAACGCGACCGCGGCGCAGGCTGCCTGTAGCCGCCGGTTCCTGAGCCAGGCGGGCATCAACCCGCGCGCGAGCACGAGCCCGCCGCCGAAGCCGACGCAAAACCCGAGGAAATGCGCACCAATGTCGGTGTTCTCGCCGGCCGTGCCCGTGAACGCGAGTAGCCCGAGGCCCGCCACGATCGGCGCGACCCGCGCGCGCCACGGCGTCGCGCGCCAGAACCCACGCCGCCACGTGTACGCCACCAGCATGCCGAGCGCGGCAAAGACGGCCGTCGAAGCGCCGAGCGAGCGATGGTCCGGCCCTTGTAGCCACGCGCTCAGTGCATTCGCTCCGGCCGCGGCCACGAGCACCGCGAGCCAGCCGACACCCACACCCAGGTAGCGGCCAACGAACCAGCCGAAGAACGCGCCGAACACGAGATTGCCGCCGAGATGCGCGAACTCGACGTGCAGCGTCAGCGCCGTGATCGTGCGCCAGAGCTCGGCTCCCGATACCGCGCCTGGCTCCAGCATTCCTGCTCCGTACCAATCGAGATTGAACAGGCTTTCGCGCGCTGCGACGAACACGATGAGCAGCACGCCGAGGTACGCCGCGACGCCCGGCAATCCGGAGCCCACGAGGTCGAGGGGCCGCGTGCCGACACGACGCGCGTTCTCGCGGCGGTACTGGCCAAGCTCCGCCGCAGCCGCCGCGGCGTGTTCGACCGGAACCCAGAGCTCGAGCCCGGTCGAGCCGGGCTGACGCTGATGCGGGATGCTGCGCGCAATGAGTACGAGAGCGAGCTCGTTAGCTCGCGCTTCGTCGAGCCCCACCGCAACCGTCACCCACTGCTCTGCGCGCTCGTCCATCTGCTAGCATCCATCGTCACGAGCGTGCGGAGCTGCTCCGCACGCGGCACGCTAAGGTAGCAGACGCATAGGGGCTTCGACCGATGACTGCCGCGCGACGCTGCGACACGGCCGAAGAGCCGTACTACTGGGAGCTCGTACCCTCGCCGCTCGGGGCCATCATCGTGATGGTCGACGCCGATGCGCGGCTGACCGAAATCCGCCTCGATGGCGAGCAGCGAAGCGGGCCCCGCGACGCGCGTCGATGCGCCGCCGCCTGCGCGCAGCTCGCCGAATACTTCGCCGGCAAGCGCCGCGACTTCGATCTCGCGCTTGCGCCGCACGGCACGCCGTTTCAGCAGCGCGTGTGGCAAGCCTTGCTCGCGATCCCCTTCGGCGTTGTGCGCACGTACGGTGACGTGGCACGAGATATCGGCCAGCCGCTCGCGATGCGCGCCGTGGGCCAAGCCAACGGCCGCAATCCGCTGCCGATCGTGATCCCGTGCCACCGCGTGATCGCCGGCGACGGCACGATCGGGGGCTTTTCTTCTGGCCTGCACGTGAAGCACCGGCTGCTCGCGCTCGAAGGCATCGAGCTGAAGCTCTAGCATGGCGCACGATCTGCGTTGCTACCGCTGCGGCACGTCCCTCGACGCTCTGACCCTGCCCCTAGCGCGGCTCGACGAGTGCCCGCAGTGTCGCGTGCACCTGCACGTGTGCCGCATGTGCGAGCGCTTCGCTCCGCGCAAACCGAAAGGCTGCAGCGAAGAGGACGCCATCGAAGTGCGCGACAAGAAGGGGGCGAATTTCTGCGATTACTTCAAGCCCAGCGCACGCGCCTACGACTCGGCGGAGCAGACCGCAGAACAGGCCGCACGCTCGCAGCTCGACTCGCTGTTCAAGAAATAGGGCTGTTCCAAAACTCCCACGGTGGACGTACACTTCTATCATAAGAAGTGTGAAGACGTCTGACCCGACCGCTATGTACGGAACGGCGAACGTACTCACCGGGCGGCTAGTGGGGAGGAATCGGGATGCTCGTCGGCGGCGCTATGGCTCGTCGGGCGCACGCTCTGGAACAACGGCTCGGCACCGACGGCCGAGGCTGGATCGTCTGGGCGTGCTTTGCTCTTTTGGTGCTGCTCGCGAAAATCGACAGCACCGACTCGATCGAGAACGTGTTCAGTGTCTACCGCGACGCCGGACTGCGTTGGCTGCGCGGCGAAGACCTCTACCCCACGCAGTTTCGCTTCAACTATTTCCCCCCCTCCGCGCTGTTCTTCGCGGCGTTCAGTTGGCTGCCGTTCGGGCTCGAGGGCGCGATTTGGCGCATTGCCAACATCGGCGTGTTCGCGTTCGGGCTCTCAAGAATCAGCGGCTGTGGTGAACAGCCGATCCCGCGAGCGCGCTTCTTCATCGCGACCGTCGTCACGGTGGTATTGAGCGCGAGCGCCGCGCGCTACGGACAACTGACGCTTGCGATGTCGGGCCTCATGATGGCGGCGGTTGCCGACGTCGAGAGTGGAGCGTTGTGGCGCGCAGCCATTCTGATTGCGCTCGCCGTGGCATTGAAACCCCTGGCGCTCGTGCTGGCCTTGCTGCTCGTCGCTATCTATCCGCGAGTGCTCTGGCGTACCGCAGTCGCAGTCGCGCTGATCTTTCTGCTGCCGTTCCTGTTTCAGCACACCGACTACGTGCTGCGGCAATACGCGGACGTGCCGGCCATGCTCGATGCCCGGTCGCATCAGCGCTACGAGTGGCAGCACCTCTTCGGGCTGGTCGAGAAGCTGGGGTGGGTCACGACGAACGCGGAGCAGACAGTCGTCAGTGGCGCGACGGCTGTGTTCGTCCTGTTCCTGTGCTGGCGCGCCCGACAACGTGCACCTGCTGTGGGCGCGGCGCTCACGCTATATGGGCTCGCGAGTTGCTACATCCTGCTGTTTGGCACGGCCACGGAACGCAATACGTTCGCGATGCTGGCGCCGGTCATCGGTCTCGCCGCGGCGACAGCGTGGCAGTCCAGGGACCGCGGTCTGCTTGCCTTCTTCAGCGCCTTGGCGTGGATCATGTTGCTGAGTCACACGCTGCAGCGTGCATTCCCGCACACGGCCCTCGCCATGGCGAAACCGTTCGCGTGCCTGCTGCTGTTCGTGTGGCTGGCGTGGACGGCGTTCGGTGCATCCACCGAAGCGAGCAAACGCCAGGCGTCACGCCCTCCGCCCCCGAGGAACTGACGCGGCGTTACTTCTCGCCGCCCTGGGCGACGGTGCGGCGGGCCTCGAGCAGCGAACGCCGCATATCGATGGCGATCGTGGCGTCCGGCGCGACCTTCGAATCCTTGTCGAGCTCTTCAACGACGCGCACGTCCGTATCGCTCAACGTCGGCAGATTGACCGAGGTCGTGGCCGTGCCACTCTCGCCTCGCAGCAGCTGGTACTTGCGCTTCCAAGCGTCGGAGTTACGGCGCAGCTCGGCGATCGTGGCCGCGTGCTTGTTCGTCGATGCCTCGAGCTGCTCGATGATTTCCTGTTTCTGATCCAAGGTGGTTCGCAACGCGGCAACGCGCTCTTGGTCGGCGCGCAGGCTCTTGATCAGCGTCTTGCGAGCTTCCAGCTCCGCACGCAGTGATTCGATCTCGGCCAACTCCTCGGCGTGCTGGCCTGCGGCCTCGCGCAGCGCGTCGGCCTCCATCGTGGAGTTAGCGGCCTGTTGCTCGGCGCGCTTCAATTGTGCGCGCAGCTCATCGAGCTCGCGATCCTTGGCCTTGGTGTCTGTCTTGGCGCGGTCGACGTTCTCCACGTCGCGCCGCAGCGCGCGCACGAGATCCTTCTTGCTCTCGAGCTCCGACGCTACGCGCTCGATCTCGAGATCGCGGGCGCGAACCTCTTCGCGCAACTTCGAGCTTTCCTCGGCGTCACCGCGGAGCGCTTCGATCAGCGTTTGTTGACCGTCCAGGCGTTGCTTCAGGGAATCGAGCTCTTGGTGCCGCCCGGCAGCTCCTTCTTCGAGCTCTGCCACGCGCGCGCGTTTGGACTCCAGCTCTTCGAGCACCGTCGAAAGCTCGGAGCCCCAATCGGCTAACAAGCCTGTCAGTCGCTCACGCACGTCCTGAATTGAGTTTTCGTCCGCCATTGGCCCGCACCCCTACGGTTAGCGGACTTAACGTGCCGGTTTTACCTGTGAATTACGGTGATTTACGTCACAACTGCGGCGGTGTTGGCGCTGGGCGCCCGGTCGGGCGCACGCGAACAGCCGAGCGCGGCGCTAACGGTAGCGTTTCTGCAGCGCCGCGAGCGATTCCGGCCCGGGGCAGAGCTGCTCGTATGGGACCTGGTTCAGCGGCGTTTCAATCGTGGAATTCGCGCCATGCAGATCGGGCTGGGACTCGTCTATATATAGCAGGCCGGTCACGATCTCGCCGGCACGATGGCGCGTGCGCAGGTATTCGATGGCCTCGCCGCGATTGCCGATGTCGTAGTCGTTGGCCAACTTGCGCAGCAGCAGGCGGCTGCCGTCGTGCAACTCCACGGGCAGCACGTCGCCCTCATCGTACGCCGCCATGATTTCTTCCTCCGGCGGCACGAAGTCCGTATGAATCGCTCGCAAGTTGAACTCACGCGCGTGCTCATAGCTCTTCGTCGAGCCCTCGTGGTCGTTGAATGTCACACACGGCGACACGACATCGAGCAGCGCAAAGCCCCGGTGGCTGATGCCCGCCTTGATCAGCGGCACTAGCTGTTCCTTGTCGCCGGAAAAGCTGCGGGCGACGAACGTTCCGCCGAGCGCGAGCGCCATCTGCACGGGGTCGATCGGCGGCTGACGGTTCTCTTCGCCACGTTTGTTTTTCGCGCCAAGATCAGCGGACGCGGAGAACTGCCCCTTCGTGAGCCCATACACCCCGTTGTTCTCGATGATGTACAGCATGTCGAGATTACGGCGCAGCGCATGCATGAACTGGCCTAGCCCAATCGATAGGGAGTCGCCATCGCCGGAGACGCCGAGCAGGTACAAGTCGCGATTCGCCGCACTGGCGCCGGTGGCGATCGACGGCATTCGGCCGTGCACCGAGTTAAAGCCGTGCGAGGCGCTCAAGAAATAGGCTGGCGTCTTCGACGAGCAACCGATACCGCTCATTTTTGCCACGCCGTGCGGCGGAACGCCGAGTTCGAAACACGCTTGCACAATCGAAGCCGTAATCGAATCGTGTCCGCAGCCTGCGCACAGCGTCGACATGCCGCCTTCGTAGTCGCGCACGGTGAGGCCGAGCACGTTACGCGCGAGCCCCGAGTGGACGATCTTCGGTTTCGCAATCGACGTCATGCGGCTACTCCTGCGGCCGCAGCCTGCCCGAGCGCTTCGAGGATGCAGCGGCAGTCCATCGGCAAACCGCCGTAGTGCAGGATCGACGTCATGCGCGAGGACGGATATTGCGTCTCCGCCATGAGCAGCGTCTTCAGCTGCGCGTCGCGATTCTGCTCCACGACGAACACGCGCTCGTGCTGCTCGAGGAACTGCGTGACCTTCTTGCCGAAGGGAAACGCGCGGACGCGGCAATAGTCCGCGTACACGCCCTGCTTCGCGAGGAGGTCGAGCGCTTCGTCTATCGCAGAGTCGCTGCTGCCGACGGCCACGATGCCCCACTTCGTGGGCTGGCGCGAGCGCCGAATCTCAGGTTGCGGCACGAGCGTCGCCGCCGTCCGCCACTTCTTGGCAAGCCGGTCCAGCACCTGTTGGTACTCGGCCGAGTCCTCGGTATAGCCGCCGTACTGGTTGTGCCCCGATCCGCGCAGGAAATACGAGCCGCGCGGGTGCACGCCCGGCAGCGTGCGATACGGGATGCCGTCGCCATCGACATCGGTATAGCGGTGGAACGTCTTCGCCGCTTCGAGCTCTGCGGCCGACAGCACTTTGCCGCGGTCCGGTCGATAGGTGGCGTCCCAGGTCAGCTCTTTGCACATCCAGTCGTTCATGCCGATGTCGAGATCCGACATCACGATGACCGGCGTCTGCAGCCGCTCGGCGAGATCGAAGGCCGTTACCGCGAGCTCGAAGCACTCGCGCGGATCGCGTGGGAATAGCAGCACGTGCTTCGTGTCGCCGTGAGACGCATAGGCCGCCGCCAGCAAGTCACCCTGTTGAGTTCGCGTGGGCATGCCCGTCGAAGGCCCCACGCGTTGCACATCGAACAGCACGGCCGGTAACTCGGTGAAATAGGCGAACCCCAAGAACTCCGTCATCAACGAGAGGCCGGGCCCGCTCGTCGGGGTGAATGAACGCGCACCGTTCCACGAGGCGCCGAGCACGATGCCAATGGCCGCAAGCTCGTCCTCTGCCTGGACGATGCAGTAACGCCGCTCGCCGGTTTTTGGATCTTTGCGGTAACGCTCGCAGAACGCCTTGAACGCATCCATGATCGAAGTGGACGGCGTGATGGGATACCACGCGCCAACCGTGGCGCCGGCATAAACGCAGCCGAGCGCCGCGGCCGTATTGCCATCGATCATGATGTGCCCGGCCGTCTTGTTCAGCGTCTTGACGCGCAGCGGCAGCGGGCACTCGAAGTTGGCACGCGCGTAGTCGTAGCCGAGATCGAGAGCCTTCGTGTTCGACTCGAGAAGCGCGGGTTTCTTCGCGAACGTCTCCTCGACGAGCTTAGCGATGACTGCTCGGTCGAGATCGAGCAATGCCGCGAGCGCGCCGACGTACGCCATGTTCTTCATCAGCACGCGCGTGCGAACGTTCGCAAATTGCTCGTTGCACATGCGCGCGAGCGGCACGCCGATGATCGTAATGTCGGGCCGCGCCAGCAGCCGGTCGCGCGGCCAAGTCGAGTCGTAGATCAGAACTCCGCCGGGCGCCACTTCTTGCAGATCGCGCGTATACGTCTGCGCGTTCATTGCAATCATGATGTCGACTGAGCCGGAGCGTGCAAGATAGCCGTCTTTGCTGATTCGGATCTCGTACCAGGTGGGCAACCCCTGAATGTTCGACGGGAAGAAATTCTTGCCCGTGACCGGGATGCCCATGCGGAAGACAGTCTTCATGATCAGCGCGTTGGCACTGGCCGAGCCGGTGCCATTCACGTTGGCGATCTTCAGGACGAAGTCGTTTACCCGGCTTTTCTGCTGTTTTGCCACTGTGCCTCGCCGGCCCGCGATTCCTCGGCCGCGTAAGGGATTTTTACCGTCGATTTCTGCATGTCCCACGCACCCGTGGGGCACCGCTCGGCGCACAGCCCGCAGTGCACGCAAATGTTTTCATCCTTCAGCATCACACGCCCCGTTTGGGGCAACGGCTCGGACACGTACAGCGGCTGTGTGGGATTTTGTCGCGGCGTCTTGAGCCTCTCGTCGATCTCCGTCGCGTCCCCGTTCGGTGCGATAGTGAGGCAGTCGACGGGACAGATGTCGATACACGCGTCGCACTCGATGCAGAGCTTCGGCGTGAACGCCGTCTGGATGTCGCAGTTGAGACAACGTTCGACCTCAGTTGCGATCTGCTCGACGCTGAAGCCGAGCTCGACCTCGATGTTCAGCTTCTTGAAGCGCTTGGTGAGCTCGACGTGCGGCATGATGCGTCGCTCGGCGGGCTCATATCCGTTGCTGTAGCTCCACTCGTGAATGCCCATTTTGGCCGTCGTGAGATTCACACCTCGCGGCAGGCGCTCCGTGGTGGCCATGCCCTGACAATGCTTGTGGATCGAGATGGCCGCCTCGTGGCCGTGCTTCACGGCCCAGATGATGTTCTTCGGACCGAACGCGGCATCGCCGCCGAAGAACACGCCCGGGCGCGTGGACTGGAACGTGACCGTGTCGATCACCGGCACCTCGTGGCGATCGAAACCGATGCCCAAATCACGCTCGATCCACGGGAATGCGTTCTCCTGCCCGATCGCGAGCACAACGTCGTCGCACGGCAGAAACACGTCGCGCAGTACCTTTTGGCCGACGATATCGTCGCCCTGAAATTCGTATTCGAGCTCCTCGAACTGCATGCCAACGAGCTTGCCGTTTTCCATGACGAACGCTTTCGGCGAGTAGTTGACGACGATTTCCACGCGTTCTTCTTCCGCGTCCTCGAGCTCCCACTCCGAAGCCTTGAAGAACCGCCGCGGCTTGCGGGCGATGACTTTGACGTCCTTGGCACCGAGCCGCAGCGAGCTGCGGCAGCAATCCATCGCCGTGTTGCCGACGCCGATGATCAGCACGCGCGCGCCGACGGATTTCGTATGGCCGAACGCGATCGAGCCGAGCCAATCGATGCCGATATGGATGCGGTCGCTCGCGTCGCGCCCGGGCAAACGCAGATCCTTGCCTTTCGGGGCGCCGCTGCCGACAAACACGGCGTCGAAACCGTCGTCGAGCAGTGCTTTCAGGCTTTGTACCGGCGAGGAATAGCGCACGTCGACACCGAGCCGCGTGATGTAGCCGATCTCGTCGTCGAGCACCGAAGTGGGCAACCGAAACGCCGGAATGTTCGTGCGCATGAGGCCGCCCGGACGATCGAGCGCCTCGAAAACCACGCACTCGTACCCGAGCGGCGCGAGATCGTTGGCCACGGTCAGCGAAGCGCAGCCGGCCCCGACGAGCGCGACACGTTTCCCGTTGCGCACCTCAGGCGCCCGCGGCAGGCGGTCTTCGATGTCGCCGCGATTGTCGGCGGCCACGCGCTTCAAACGGCAGATGGCGACGGGCTCGGCCTCCACGCGTCCGCGCCGACATGCCGGCTCGCACGGGCGGTCGCATACTCGGCCCAGGATGCCGGGGAATACGTTCGACTCGCGATTCAGCAGGTACGCGTCGGCGAAGCGGCCCTGGGCGATGAGGCGAATGTACTGGGGTACGTCGGTATTCGCGGGGCACGCCCACTGACAGTCGACGACGCGGTGAAAATACTCCGTGCCCGCTGTATCCGTGGGTTCCATCAGTCGGCGCCCGATCGCAACCGGTTCGAGTAGGCTTGGATCGAGGGGGCTAACAGCGCTGAGCGCGCGGTTCTGAGGTCGTGCGGGCCGGAGACAAGAGCGGACGCGGAACTCGCGAAGTCATGTCGATCACCCTGTGTTGTCCAGCCATTATAGACACAGCGCCGACACCGCGACACACGCGTTGCGTGAACGTTTGCCGCGAATGTCCGGACTAACGATAGCCGCACGCTCAGGGTTCGCGGCATAGGTCAACTACGCTGCGGCGCGGCAATTTTTGGGGCTAGAATGCGGCCAATGACGTCGTTCCCGGCCACCGGTCGAAAGCGAAGCCGACTGCGGCACCGGTGGCTGCTCGGCTGCGCGGCTTGCATGCTCGGCGCGAGCGCCGCCTGGTCGCAGGCCGAGACGGCAGCCGGTGCGGGCAACGCTGGTTCGCAGCCCACGACTACGGCGCCAGCCGTCGATACGGCTTCGTACCAGCAACGCATCGACAGCACCATAGAGCAGTACGGCAAGAACAGCCTGCCGACGGCAGAGGCGTACTCCGACCTCGCTGACGCGCAACGACACGCGGGGCAGCACGAGCAGGCAACACAAAACTACGTCGCGGCTGTCGAGATTTACCGAGCCCTCGACGGACCCTTCACTCCGCTCGCAATCCCGCTTCTACTGAACCTCGGCGACAACTATCGCGAGGCCCACGACAACCTGAACGCAGTCACGGCGTACACCGAAGCACGCACCGTGAATCGCCGCATTTACGGGTTGTTGAACGAAGCGCAGCTGCCGATGATCGACAAGCTGTCGGCGACGCTCCTCGATCTGAACCGGCCGGTAGAGGCCGAGGCCCAGCAGGTCGAGGCGCTGCGGCTGGCCGAGCGAACCTGGCCGCCTGAGTCGGACCAGGGCCTTGCCGCCATCTACAAATACGCCGCCTGGCTGCGCGAGCGCGGACTGTTCCAATTCGAACGCGATCAATACGACCGCGCGCGCCGCATCATCGAGGAGCACTACGGCAAGAAAAACGTGCGGCTCGTGACGCCGCTGCTCGGCGTCGGCAACAGCTTTCGCAACCAGCGCACTCCCGACGGTCAGGGCATCGGCGCATTGCAGGAGGCGCTCGAGATCCTCGTAGCACAGCCCACCAAGGACCCGCTCGCTGTGGCCACGGCGCTGCGCGACGTGGGCGATTGGCAGGTGGCCTTCGACCGGGTCGGATATTCGGGCGCCGACTATCGCCGCGCCTGGCAGCTGTTGGACGAAGTGCCATCCGGCGATCGGCTGCGCCGCGAATGGTTTACCGGCCCGGTGTTCGTGCTCCGCGAGCCGATCGTCATGCGGGGCCTGAGCGAGGATCCGAATGCGCCGAGCGGACAGGTGCTCGTCCGCTTCGACCTCGACCGCAACGGCATCACGAGCAATGTGGCGATCGTCGAGTCGGAGCCGGCAGGCCTCATGGACGAAACCGTGTTGCGGCAGGTCAAACGCTCGAGATTCCGTCCGCAGATCGCCGAAGGCGAGATCGTCAGCAGTAAGGGCTTGGGCCTGCGCCTGACGTTCCAATACAAGCCGATTGCAGAAGCGGGTAACGACGATGCAAAGAAAGAGAGCAAACGCTCGAAACGTAAGTAACGCAGTCATTGCACTGCTGGCCGGAGGCCTGCTCGGGGCGAACGCCCATGCCCAGCAAACGAACCCGGCGCCCACCCAGTCCGCTGCTGATGCAGCCCCAGGCGCCGACACCTCGGCCCTGCAGGGGATGCGACGCGCACGGGACGCGCAGATCGCGGGGCGCGAATACCAGACCGCCCTGAAGGTCGCGCAGGACGTGCTCGCCGCGCAGGAGCAGTCGCCTCACGACGTGGCGTACGCCAACGATGTCGCGGCGCTCGGCCGCATTCACGCCGAGCTCCGGGAGATCGACGCCGCGGAGGCGCGCTATCTCGAGGCAATCGGGCTGATCGCCAAGGCCGAAGGCGAGTTCACCCCCACGCTGATCGACGTTTACCGCGGACTCGGCCGCAGCTACATCCGCGGGGGCCGGTACCCCGAAGCCATCACGACGCTCGAGACGGCGCAGAACATCAGTCAACGGAATCTCGGGCTGTTCAACGTCGAGCAGTCGCCGTTGCTCGACGACATCACGACGGCCTACTTGGGCCTCGGCGACACCACCGAAGCCCAACGCAGACAGCTCGACCGGCTCGACAATGCGGTGCGCCGGTTCGGCGCCGACGATCCGCGCGTGATTCCGTTTCGTTACGTGCTGGCGAACTACTACGAGCGCTCGCGGCTGCCCGAAAGCGCGTCCAAACAGTACGAAGAGGTGTTGAAGTCGCAGACGGCAACGCACGGCGACATCGACGCAACACTGCTCGGGCCGCTGCGCCAGATTGTGAAGATCGATCTTTTGATCACACAGGCGAGCAAGCCCCAGCACCGCGATCAGCTGGCGATGCTGGTCGACCACCTCCCTGACGCCGACGCGGTCGACCGGGGCCTGTCGCTGGCCGTGCTCGGGGACTGGGCCACCGTAGCCAACGACGCGGCCAGCGCGCGCGGTTACTACAAACAAGCCTGGGCCTCGCTCGCGCGCGAGCCGCAGTTCGATGTGACGAGCTACTTCAGCGCCCCCAGCATGATCGACTTCGTCGCTCCGTTGAATCCCGTCGATCGCAACACGCGCTCCCGGGGGTACGCGTGGACGCAGATCCAGTTCAACTTCAGCGTCTCGCCGGACGGGCTGCCGTCGAACGTGACGATCTTGGGGCTCCCCGAGGACAAGGACCCCACACCGATCCAGTCGCAATACAACCGGCGGCTACTCGAGACACACTTCAGGCCGAGGCTCGTCGCCGGCAATCCCGAGTTGACGACGAACGTGAAGTCCACGCATTACTTCCGCTACTACCTCGAAAAAGAGAAAAAGACCCGCGGCAAAGGCAAAGGCCGGGATACGGACGCGGATGCGGGCCCGGACGACAAGAAAGGCTAGCAACGCGCCGTCACGCGCCACGCAGGCGCAGATGCGCGGTGCCCGCTGATGAACGGCCCGATCAAAGGTCGCGGCGCCCTCTCGAACTCAAGGGGGCGGTTCGCTCGCCACGAGCGCGAACCGGACCGCGACGCGCTGGCGGCCGCGGCGGCAGCGGACGGCGAAGAGCCACCGCGTCTCGCGACGACGCTGCACGTCGATACGGCGCGCAGCATCATCGCGCGCAACCGGTCTCCCGACATCCCGTTCGACCAGTCGATCAACCCCTATCGCGGATGCGAGCACGGCTGCATCTATTGCTACGCGCGAGCCACTCACTCCTACCTCGATTTGTCGCCGGGGCAGGACTTCGAGACGCAGCTCTTCTACAAACCGAACGCCCGCGAACTGTTACGCACCGAGCTGGCTGCGCCCAGCTACACCGTGAGCCCGATCGCGTTTGGCACGAACACAGATCCTTATCAGCCCGTCGAGCGCGAGCTGCGCGTGACGCGAGGCCTTCTAGAGTTGCTGCTCGAGCTGAAGCATCCGCTGACGATCGTCACCAAAGGCTCGCTGATACTCCGCGATCTCGATCTGCTCGCCGAGCTCGCGCGCCACGACCTCGTGGCCGTCAACGTCAGCCTCACGACGCTCGACCACGACTTGAAGCGGCGCATGGAGCCTCGAACGGCGGGACCAGAGCAACGGCTCCACATGATTCGGGCGTTGACCGACGTCGGAGTACCGACAGGTGTGCTGGTAGCGCCGATCATTCCGGCGCTGAACGACCACGAGCTCGAGCGCATGCTCGAGGCGGCGGCGAAACACGGTGCCACCAGTGCCGGTTACGTCTTGCTACGACTGCCGCACGAGGTCGAGGCGCTGTTCGTCGAGTGGCTGCATGCGCAGTACCCGGACCGCGCAGAGCATGTGCTTTCTTTGATTCGGCAGATGCGCGAGGGCTCGCTGAACGACCCCGCCTTCGGGAGCCGCCAGCGCGGCGTTGGGCCTTTCGCACAGCTCTTAAGGGCGCGGTTCAGCCGCGCCGCGCGCGCCTACGGCCTGATCCACGACTTCATGCTGAATACCTCGCTGTTCGCGCCACCACGCGCGTCCAGGCCGCAGCTCGACCTGTGGCCCTTGGAGCAGGTCCGAAAGTCTCAATAATTCTGGTCCTGCCTGCTGTACCCTTTGGCCCGTCAGGCCTTTTGTGGCACTTTTTCTCGATAGGGAGCCTACGACCTTGGCCGACCATCGCCTGCTGATCATCGACGACGACGTGCGCCTCTCGGAGATGCTCGTCGAATATCTCGCGCCCGAGGGCATAGAACTCACGGCCGTGGCGTCGGGAGTCGCCGGACTGCGCAGCGCCCAGCGCGAGAACTTTGATCTCATTGTGCTCGACGTAATGCTGCCCGGTCTCTCGGGCTTCGACGTGCTGAAACAATTGCGCGAGACCGGCGCGAAAACGCCGGTGCTGATGCTGACCGCGCGTGGCGACGACGTCGATCGGATCATCGGGCTCGATCTCGGCGCCGACGACTACCTGCCGAAGCCGTTCAATCCGCGTGAGCTGCTTGCGCGCATCAAGGCCATCCTGCGACGCACGTCGGAGACGGACGGCGACCAACAGATAGACGTCAGCGTCGGCGATCTGCGCGTGAATCTGCCACGCCGCGAAGCGTGGATCAAGGAGCATCCGCTGAAGCTCACGAACGCCGAGTTCGTGATACTCGTGACGCTGATGCGCTCGCCAGGCGAAGTCGTGTCGCGCGAGGCGCTCACACGCACTGCACTCGGCCGGCAGCTGCTACCAGACGATCGGAGCCTCGACACCCACATCAGCAACCTGCGCCGCAAGCTTGGCGGAGACGCCGATGCCGATGTGCTCATCCGCAGCATCCGCGGCAGCGGCTACGTGCTCGTCCCCCCACAGGGGTAGCGGCCATGGGTTTGTTCTGGAAGATCTTCGTCTTTTTCACGGTTGCGATGACCGTCACCTTGGTCGGAGTCGCTTTCTTAAGTTTTCGTCTGGCGAGCACCGCGCTCGACCAGGTGAACGTCGAAGGTCGCGACAAGATCATCGAGGAAGTCGCGGGCGCGCTCGCACACGGCGGCGAGCGAGAACTCAAGGGCTGGTTGTTCAACAATCCGCGACCGGCGCCCGGCATCGTACTGCTGGTGACCAACGAGCGCGGCGACGAGCTGCTCGGCCGCGCGATGCCGCGCGAGCTTGCTCGTTTGCTCGCGACACGACCCTTTAGGCGCCCCGCCGCGCCTGCGAACTTGCGACCCATGCAGCTGACGCCGCACCTGATCGGGCCGAACAACGAGGAGTACCGGTTGCTGTTCGCGCGCGCGCCGGTCACGGTGCTCGGTATCCTGATGTGGCCGGGCACTCAGGTGGCTGTGATCAGTATTGCGATCTTGGTATCCGCAATCATGTCCGTGCTACTCGCGCGTTATCTGTCCTCCCCCATCATGCGGCTCCAGAAGGCCAGCCGCGCGCTCGCAGCCGGCGCGCTCGAGACGCGCGTCGGGGCCCCGTTCAACCGCCGCAGCGACGAGGTCGGCACGCTGGCGCGAGACTTCGACGCCATGGCCGAACGCATTCAAGCCCTCGTGACCGCGAAGGAAACGCTGCTGCGCGACGTGTCGCACGAGCTACGCTCGCCGCTCGCGCGGATCCGTATGGCGCTCGCGCTGGCTCAACGCCGTGCTGGAGCCGAAGCCCAAAAGGACCTGGATCGCATCGAGCGCGAGGCTGAGAAGCTCGACGCTCTCATCGGCCAGGTCATGACCCTGACCCGCTTGCGAACTGCTTCGGCGCCGCGTCGCGAGGCGGTGCGCCTCGACCAGCTAGTCGGCGAAGTCGTGGACGATGCACGGTTTGAGCATCCGGCGAGCCGCGTTGAGCTCACGACCAGCGGCCCGATCGAAGTGCGCGGTGATGCCGACGGTCTCAAGAGCGCGATCGAGAACGTCGTCCGCAATGCGCTGATCTATGGCGACCCCGCGCAACCGGTCCAGGTCGAAGCCACGTCGAACGTCGACGGGGCGCTCGTGCGCGTGCTCGACCGCGGGCCGGGCGTGCCGGACTCGGAGCTCTCGAGGATCTTCGAACCGTTCTACCGCACCGACAAGAGCCGCGATCACCAGAAAGGCGGCCAGGGCATCGGGCTTGCTATCACGACCCGCGTAACGGAACTGCACGGTGGCAGCGTCACCGCGCGCAATCGCAACGGCGGGGGGCTCGAGATCGACCTCAAGCTGCCGCTCGGAGCGGCTCCCGCGGAAGCCGCCTAGAGGCTGTAGCCGCGCTCCTCGTGGAGCACGAGATCGAGGCCGTCGCTCTCCTGCTCCGACGACACACGTAGCGGCGTGACAACATTGACCAGCTTCAGGATCACGAGCGTTGCGATGCCACACCAGGCCGCCGTCGCAACCGCGCCGATCAGCTGTGTCGTGAGCTGCGCGCCGATCGACACGCCGTCCGGCAGTCCGATCCCATCGAAGGACTTTGCGGAGAACACTGCTGTCAGCAGCAACCCCGTGAAACCGCCGACGCCGTGCACGGGGAACACGTCGAGCGAGTCGTCGATCCTCAGTTTTCTTTTGACCAATTGCGTGGCGAAAAAGCACACCACGCCGGCAACGAGGCCGATGATCAGGCCGCCCATCGGGCCGACGTAGCCCGAAGCCGGCGTGATCGTACCAAGCCCGGCTACCATGCCCGTGACGATGCCGAGCACGCTCGGCTTGCCGAACCTGACCCACTCGAGGGCCATCCAGGCCACGGCGCCGGCCGCGGCGCCGACATGCGTGACAAGCATCGCCATTCCCGCCGCGCCGTTCGCCGCGAGCGCGCTGCCCGCGTTGAAGCCGAACCAGCCAACCCACAGCAGGGACGCGCCAGTCACCGTCATCGTGAGGTTGTGAGGCGGCATCGCGGTGTTTGGAAAGCCGTTGCGTTTGCCGACCACGAGCGCCGCCACGAGCGCAGCGACGCCGGCATTCACGTGGACAACGGCGCCGCCGGCGAAATCACGAAAGCCCATCGCGGCAAGCCACCCGCCGCCCCACACCCAATGCGTCACTGGCAGATACACGACGACAAACCACAGGATCGAAAACAGCAGCATGCCGGCGAAACGCGTGCGTTCCGCGAATCCGCCAATGATCAGGGCGGGCGTGATGATGGCGAAGGTCAGCTGGAACATCGTGAACACCGACTCGGGGACCAAGCCGCTCACCGTGTTCACCTCGACACCCTTGAGCCACGCCTTCGACAAGCCGCCGATGAAGGCGTTGCCCTCGGCAAAGGCTGCGGAATATCCAAACACCACCCAGATGAGCGAGACGATGCAACACAGCGCGAAACACTGCATCAGCACCGACAAGACGTTGCGACTACGCACGAGGCCGCCGTAGAACAACGCGAGACCGGGCAGCGTCATCATTAATACCAACGACGTGGCCGTCAGCAACCACGCCGTTGCACCGCTGTCGACCGTCTGCGCCAGGGCCAACGCCGGGCACAAAGCCATCACCAGTGCTGCTACAGCACTCTTTGTCTTAGTCACGTTCACTCCCCCCGGAGCCAGCGTAGATTTAGATCGCTTGATCGCCGGTTTCGCCGGTTCTTATGCGGTAGACCTGCGCGAGATCGGTGACGAAGATCTTGCCGTCGCCGACCTTACCGGTCTTCGCCGCTTCGATGATGGCCTCGATCACGCGATCGACGAACTCATCCGTCACGGCGACTTCGACTTTCACTTTCGGCAGGAAGTCGACCACGTATTCGGCGCCGCGATACAGCTCGGTGTGGCCGCGCTGCCGGCCAAAACCCTTGACCTCCGTCACGGTCATCCCTTGCACGCCGACCTCCGCCAGCGCATTGCGCACATCGTCCAAGCGAAACGGTTTGACGACTGCCGTTATGAGCTTCATTCGCGTCCCCTAAAGAGTTGAGTGGCGGTTAGCCGGGGTCTCGCGCCCCGTGTTTTCTGGATTGTGTATTACCAGTACCAGCGTATTCTAGCCAACTGACGGCCCGTTGCTACGCAGCCTGCGAAGTTGCTTGCCGTATCGCGCGCTCCGCGCAACTTTCCGCAGCGTGGAGCGTCCGAAGTATCGAAGCCCAACAGACGGTGGTCACGATGCGTAAGAAGCCCGACACTCGAATCAAACCTTCCGAGATCACACCCGAAGGCGCATTCCTGAACCGGCGCGCGCTGTTGAAGGCCGCCGTGGCTGCGGGCCTGGTGCCAGGCATTATGTCCGCGTCCGAAGCGGCCACGATTCCCGCTGGCGGGGAGTTCGACCCCAAGCCAACGAAGTGGCCCGGCTCGGTGACGGACAAACCGAACAGCCTCGAAGACATCTCGACCTACAACAACTACTACGAGTTCGGGGCGGCCAAAGGCGATCCGGCCGCCAATGCGCACACGCTTAAAACGAAGCCATGGTCGATTCAGGTCTCGGGCGAGGCCGCGAAGACCGGCACGTTCACGCTCGAGGACATCCTGGCGCCCCACGCGTTGGAGGAACGGGTCTATCGGTTGCGATGCGTGGAAGCGTGGTCGATGGTCATCCCGTGGGTCGGGTTTCCGCTGGCCGATCTCCTGAAGCGTTTCGAGCCAACGTCGCAAGCGAAGTTCGTGCAGTTCTTGACGCTTGCGGATCGGAACCAGATGCCGGGCATCCGCTATCCCATTCTCGAGTGGCCGTATCGCGAAGGCCTCACGATCGAGGAAGCCACGCACCCGCTGACGCTCGTGGTCGTCGGCGTCTACGGCAAGGTGCTGCCGAACCAGAACGGCGCGCCGATTCGCATCGTCGTGCCGTGGAAGTACGGCTTCAAGAGCGCGAAGTCGATCGTCCGAATCCATTTCACGGACAAGCGACCGCTCACGAGCTGGAACATGTCGGCACCGCAAGAGTACGGGTTCTACTCGAACGTCAATCCAAAGGTCGATCACCCGCGTTGGAGTCAGGCCAGCGAACGGAAGCTCGGCGGCGGTCTGCTCGCGGGGAGAGCACCCACGTTGATGTTCAACGGTTACGCCGATCAAGTCGCGAGCCTCTACACCGGGCTCGATCTCGCGAAGAATTTCTAGTCGCGTGGCGGTAACGACGCCGCGTTGGGTCGTCACCGTCAAGGTGGCCGTTTGGGGTGCGTGCCTGGCGCCATTCGCGCTGCTCGTCTTGCGCGCTCTCGAGTTTCACGGCCTGTCGCTCGGCGCGGACCCCGTTCAGGAGCTTCTGAACGTGTGCGGCAAGACCGGGCTGAACCTGCTGCTACTGACGCTGTGCATCACGCCCATTCGGCGCTCCACGGGCATCAACAGGCTAATTTCCTTCCGCCGGCTGCTGGGGCTGTTCGGGTTCTTCTACGTCGTGCTGCACTTCACGACGTACGTATGGCTCGATCTCGGCTTCGCGTGGGACCACGTGTTCGAGGACATCGCGAAACGGCCGTATATCACGGTCGGATTCACAGCGCTCCTGCTATTGATACCGCTCGCCGCAACCTCGACGAATCGAATGCAACGCCAGCTCGGCAGAAACTGGGTCAGGGTGCATCGCCTTGTCTACGTGATCGCTGTGCTCGGCGTGGTGCACTTCTGGTGGCAGGTCAAGCGCGACATCTCAGAGCCGCTGCTGTACGCATTCCTGCTAACCGTGCTGCTCGGAGTCCGCCTGCATCACGCATGGAAGCTGCGGCGTAAAGCCGCGAGTCAGTAGATTCGAAAACCGCCGTGGCGGCGACGGATCAACGAATCGAGCCACCACAAGCCCGCCGCAAAGCCGCCGACGAGAGTCACGACGAGTGCCACGAGCACCCAAGGCAAGGGCAGCGTGCTGCGATAGGTCTCGAACCGTTCTTCGTAAGAGCGGTTCTCTTGGCGCAGACGGTCGAGGGCAACCTGCAGCGCCTCCGTGGGCGCCGTCGTCGATGCCGTGTGCCCGAGCTTGCCGAGCTGCACTTCGGCCGTGTGCTGCGCCTCGCGTGCGGCTGCGACGTCGTTCTTCAGATCGGCAATCTCCGCCTCGAGCTCCGCCATTCGCGCTCGGGCCGGCTTGGTGCTTACGAGAAATGCGGTCTTGACCCAGCCCTCGCGTCCCGCCGCTGTGCGGACATGCGTGTAGTTCGTATCGCGTTCGAGCACCTCGACGGCTGCGCCGCTCGAGAGCGTGTCGAGCGCATCACCGCTACCGTCGTCCGCACCGTAGAGGCTTAGACGCAGACTGTCGGTCACGTAGGCGGGCTCGGCGCCCGCCAGAGCGGCAAAGCCACACATCGCACCGATTAACAGCAATTGTTTCCGCATGACGCCCTCGGATGAGCCTTGGGTCTCGAGCCGTATTCTAGGCTAGCGCCGAATGCCGAGGCGCGGCTCCGTCAGGCGCGTGTGGTCGCGCGCACCGCCGGAGCTTCGCCAAACGCCGCAAGCAGAGTGCCAAGAGCCTGTGGCCGGCCGAAGTGGAAACCCTGACCGAAGTCGACATCGAGTTCACGTAGCTTTTCGGCGGTCGCCGGGTTCTCGACGTGCTCGGCAATTGCGCTCACGCCCAGCGTTCGCGCCGCGCGTGCGATGCCGGACACGATCGATTCGGCGATACGGTCGTCCACGATACGGCGGATGAAACGGCCGTCGATCTTGAGGTAGTGCACCGGCAAACGCTTCAAGTGCGCCAACGAGCTCAAGCCGGAGCCGAAGTCGTCGAGCGCGATTCTGCAGCCGGCGTTCGTCAGCTCGCGAATCAGCGTCTCGGCGGCCGCAATGTGATTGACGGCCGCAGATTCCTTGAGCTCGAAACAGAATGCCGCGGGCGGGAGACCAGCTTCGGTAATTTGCTCGAGCGCGAACGTCGCGTACTTGCGCGTCGCGATTGACTGCGCCGAGACGTTCAGCGTGAAGCAATACGGCGCGCCGGCCACTTCCGCCGCATGAGGGCGCAGCGCGTCGATCGCGGAGCACAGCACCCAACGATCGAGGGCAGGGAGCAGCTCGTAACGCTCCGCCGCGTCGAAAAATTTGTCGGGGGCGATCAGCGCACCGGCCGAGTTGCGCATGCGAACCAGCAACTCGTAGCCGACTGTCTCGCCAGATCGCGCAGACAGACCGACGATCGGCTGTACCTCGAGGCGGAAGTCGTTCGCGCGGAAGGCCTCCTGCAAAGTCGACGCGGCGAGGTTCTGCTGCTCGCCGCCCGTCGACGAGGTCGCGCTTTCGTCGGCGACGGCGAGCCGACCACCACCTTGCTGCTTTGCGCGTTTGCAAGCGAGCTCCGCGGCTGCGATCAAGTGTGAGATCTGATCCTGCCGACGGGTGATCTCGATGGCGCCGATACTGACGCTGACCTGCACCGCATCGACACCGTGCACGTAGCCGAGTTGAGCCGTTGCCGCCAATAGACGCGTGCCGACGTCGTGCGCGGCGTTGATGTTCGCCTGGGGCAGCAGCGCCGCGAAACGATCGCCGCCGAATCGGCAGACGACGGCCGCGGCGCCGGCCAAGCGGCGGACCATATCGGCGACGCGTTGAATGACCTCGTCGCCCGCCTGAAAGCCGAACGCCTGGTTGATGGCTTCGAGATGATCGATGTCGATGTACAACAACGCGTGCGTGCCGGCCCCAGTATCGAGCAAGGACTGCATTCGGCGCTCGAAGATCAGCCGGTTCACGAGGCCAGTGAGTGAATCGTGTTGACTGCTCAGGATCGCAACGGACTTCCGACTTACGAACTCGAGAATCCGGATGTCGCGCAGCTCGAAGTCCTCGGCCGTTGCCGCGCGGAACAGCGCGACGAGACCGATGACGCGACTATGCACGTCGCGAATCGGGCACGACAGAATCTTGTAGGGCGCCACGCCACCAGCGCCCGCGACGCGATTCACGACCATCGGCCGGTTGTTCAGCTGCGCCCACGCGAGCAGATGCTTCTGCGTACGATCGAGGATGTTTGCGCCGGGAATCGACTCGTCCATGGCACATGAAACTGTCAGGTTCTTGTCGGGCACGAGCAGCGCGCCGAGCACGCAGCCGAGATGCTGCATGCTGTGACGAAGCAGCTGCGTCAGTGCTCCGCTATCGGGCTGGCCGGCTTCGTCGACCGAAAGCAACAACTCGAGGCCTGCGTCGTCCACGCCCGGAGATAGGGATCTGGTGTGCTCGAGATCCAGCCGGTTCTCGAGGGTATCGAGCACGGGCCGCAGCATGCTGAGAACCATCGATGGTGTCTGCTTGGAATTCGGGTTCAGCTCGATCACGAGCGACCCGAGTGGGCGCGAGTGTTCGTTGCGTAGCAGAGCGACGAACGCGGGGACGCCCGCCGCAGTGAGCTCGATGCTGCCGCGACTCGCGAGCGTGTCGCTCGAACGCAGGCGCTCGATGAGCTGTCGAAGGTCGAGTTGTTCGTAGCCGTGGGAGCACCAGATCAGCTCGGCGGCGCTATCGTAGATCGCGATGCCGCCAGTGCTCGGCAGCAGCATCTTGATCAGTTGCCCATAAGCGGCGTAACCGGCAGCAGCACCGGCACCATTCGGGTTGGTATTGACGACGGACTCGGCCATCCAATGGCGTCCACGCGGGCGGAAAGAACTCCCGATATCGTCGGCTAAGACCTACGCTAAATCCTTGATGAAAGTCGCAAAAGCCGTGCCCTAGATGGGTGCTTTCTAGCTGCGGTTGGTGAGGTACTGCGGCGGCTTCTTCGGAGTGCTGACTACCTTCAACGGCTCAGCACGTTCGAGCGTATTCAAGAGCTCGACATAGAGCTTCACAACCGTGGCAGCGTGGCCGCCTGCTTCGTCGGGGGACATCTTCTGGACGCTGGCCCTGACCCTGGGCTCGCTCCCCACGGGCGCTACACGATTCAGGGCCGTCTGCAGGTCGGCGAAGTCGCGGCGGAGCCCTGCTGGAAACTCGTTTTCCACCAAATCCGCCAGATTGGCAGTGTAGGCCTGGGCCAAACGAGCCTTTACGGGTCCGTCTCCGATCAGGATTTTGACGGCCTCGGCGAAGCGCTGAGCGAGTGGTGACATAGGTGGAGCCTGGAAATTGTTGTTGTTGTCGGCGCCGACCGGGCGACCCACTGCCGCCCTTGGACATAACGTATACCAGATATCAACAAAGGGCTACAAGCCTTTGGACGCTAAGCCGGTCGCCGGCGTTCGGGCACCGGCCGCGGGGAGCCGACCGCCGGTTTACGGAGCTTCAGTTTCTTCATGCGATCGGCGAGCGTCGTCGGCTTCACGCCTAGCAGCTTGGCCGCCCCGTCTGGGCCGGATACGCGCCACTGCGCCCGCTCGAGCGCTAGAAGGGTATTCTTTCTTTCGAGATCAAACAGCTCGGCTTCTGTCATCAAGCGCGCGGCACCTTCCGGCTCGTTCGTCTCGGTAACGGCGGCCGAGTTCAGGATGTCGCTCATGGCGAGATCGAGGCGCAGCACTTTGCCGCGCGACAAAATCACGGCGCGCTCGATCACGTTCTTCAGCTCACGGATGTTGCCTGGCCACTGGTAGCGCTTCAGCAATACCGCTTGTTGCTTCGACAATGTCAGTGGTCGATGCCCGAATTCCTGGCAGGTCCGCTCGAGAAAGTGGCTTGCGATCTGCAGCACGTCATCGCCGCGCTCCCGCAGCGGCGGAACCTCGATCGGGAACACGCTGAGGCGATAGAACAAGTCTTCGCGAAATTTACCCTCCGCCACCGCTTGCTCGAGGTCGCGGTTCGTGGCCGCGATCACGCGCACATCGACCGAGTGCGTGCGGTCGTCGCCGACTCGCTCGTACTCGCTCTCCTGCAATACACGCAGCAGCTTGCTCTGAAGGTCGAGCGGAATCTCGCCCACTTCGTCCAGGAAGATCGTGCCGCCGTCCGCGAGCTCGAAACGCCCAACGCGATCGCGAACCGCGCCCGTGAACGCGCCCTTCACGTGGCCGAAAAATTCGCTTTCGAACAGCTCGTGCGGGATCGAAGCGCAGTTGACCTTCACGAGCGGGCCCTGACTGCGCGGGCTGCGCGCGTGGATCGCGTGCGCCACCAGTTCCTTGCCGACACCCGACTCGCCCTCGATCAGCACACTTGCGGACGTTTGCGCGACGGCTTCGATGCGCGCGAGCATTTTCTTCAACGGCGGGCTCTCGCCGATGATGCGACCGTAGTTCATCGACACCTGTACTTCTTCGCGCAGGTAGTCGCGCTCTCGCTCAAGCTCGGCGCGCAGCCGCGCGTTTTCCTCGAACGCGGCGCGCAGCTGCCGCTCCGCCCGATTACGCGCGGTCACGTTGGTGGACGCGACCAGCAACGCGACGACGGCACCGCTCGGATCCCGGTCTGCAGTCGCAGACACCACAACCTCGAGGACCTCACCGGACTTCGCGACGTACGTGCGCGGTTCGTTTTCGAGCTCGCCATGGGCGATGACGTCCTCGAGTTTCCCGCCACCGAGCGTGAGCCGCGTTTCCGGACCCATGAAATCTGTAATCGACCGCCCAAGTACATCTTCGCGTCGATAACCGAGTGTCTGCAGCCAGCGATCGCTAACGTGGATGATGCGGCCGTGGCTATCGACCGTGTGGAGCAGGGCCGGCGTCGCACGATATAGCCCGCGATAGTGCTGCTCTAGCCGCGCTTGCAGCCCAAGCTCCGTGTACACGGCCACCGTTCGCAGGTAGTCCCCCTCGTCGGTGCGGTCGACGATCGCCGTGGCGAGGCAATCCACGCGTTCACCACCGCGCGTCACGAGGTCCACGGGTACGCCCTGCAGGCGACCGGTGCGACGCAGCATCGGCAGGTATTCCTCCGTGATGATCTTCGCGACTTCTTTGGTCGCAAGATCCTGCGGACGCATGTTCGTGATCTCTTCGCGTCCGTAACCAAAGCGCTTGAGCCACGAGTCGCTGGCGTCGACGAAGAATCCCTCTTCGTTCAGCAGCACGATCAGCGCCGGGCTACGGCGAAACAGCCACTGGTAGTTGGATTCAATCGTCACGCACGCAGCTTACGGTTTTTCGTCTTTTTAGACAACGGGAATCCGTTGTTTACGGGAATCCGTCATTCTGTAAATATGTAACTCACTGTTTTTGTTACATACCTTTCTTGGCACGCTCCCTGCAGTAGCCTCCGCGTAAGAGATCTCTGTGACAGAGATCGCAAGCACCGAAATATCGGTAAGGGACTGAGTATGGTTACACGCAAACTGTCGATGCCGGCCGCCTTGGCCGTCGGACTGTCCGTGGGCCTGCTCGCGCAAAACGCGACGGCCACGGAGGCCAATCCGACGCTTAAGTCACCGGTGCTAGTCGATGTCACGGTCGATGAGCAGCTGTTCCGGACGGAGATCGAAAACTACGTCCGGTCGCTGAACGTGGAGATCCGTAACACGCTTGGTCAGGAGTTGCGCCGTTCATTGGCGCCGAAGATCGAGCTCGCTAGTAACGAGCTTCGCGCTCGAGGTTAACGGAGAGAGAAGCACGGCGTCACTACTACTCCCCCCAGTGGTGGCGCCGTTTGGCCGAATCGGACGGCCTTGCTCGGGGGATCGGGCTTCCGATAGCGAATCAGGATAGGCTTCGCAACGAAGAATATGGATGTTCGCAGCCCGGTCCCTATTTTTTTCCGCGTCTTCCGCCTTTGATCTTCCATTCACGCCATGGCGCAAGTTACTGCGCCGGCGGCTCAGCGGTGGCTTTCAGATTGTGCTTTAGAAACTCGAGCGTCTTCGTCCACGCCTCGGCGGCCGATCGCTCGTTGTAGTTGCTACCGCTCGAATTGGCGAACCCGTGGTCGGCGCCGATCATGATCAAAACTTCGGCGCTCTTGCCGAGCTCATTCAAGGTGGTACGAAAATTCTGCACGTCGTGGACCGGGATGCTCTTGTCCTCCGCGCCGAAGAATCCAAGGATCGGCAACCGCAACTTGCCGAGCTGATCGCGATCGACGGCCACTTGGCCGTAATACATGACTACGGCGTCGAGCTGATCCGGATACAAGAGCGCCGTCTGCAGCGCCCAGCTACCACCCAAGTCCCAACCGATGCTGCCGATGCGCGGTGCAAGCGCGTATTTATCGAGGTAGTCGTAGGCCTGTCGCAGATTCTTCCGACCGGATTCCGGATCGTCGAGTAGCGCCGTCATAAGTACCTGCGCCTTATCCGGCGTTGCGGCAGTGGCGCCCCCGTAAAGATCCACGGCGAGCGCGACGTAGCCTTCGCCGGCCAATCTACGCGCCATCGTTTTGACCTGGTCGTTCAAGCCCCACCACTCGTGGATCACGATGATTCCCGGCAGCGGCTCCGCAGCGTCTTGCGGCATGGCGAGAAATCCGACGAGGTTGTTCTTCTGACCCTCGCCGTACGCGACGTCTTGCTCGAGAAGCGCTACGGCCGGCTTCTGCGCAAGGGCCGCGGCTGAGACAGGCGGTGGCGCGTTCGCGGCGGGCACGGCGACAGGGGGCACCGTCGATGCCGGCTGCTCCCCCGACCCGCACGCGGAAAGGGACAGCGCGAGCCAGGCGGCGGCGAACGCGTGGAGAGCCAGGCTGAGCGCTGTTTTCATGGGCGAAACTCCAGCACAGCAGCCGTTCGAGTCACAAGGTAGTGCGTCACGCGCGCGCGTGAAACTGAAGCGCGTTGGCCATTCGCTGCCCAACGGGCTGACCATCGCGATACACCGTAGCCCCATTGATCACCGTCAGGAAAACGCTGGATCGCAGCGTGGTGCCCTCGAGCGGCGACCAGCCGCATTTGTACCGTACTTGCGCGGCATCGACGCGCGTCGGCTTGTCGAGATCCACAACGGCGAAGTCGGCGTAGTACCCCTCGCGCACGAAACCACGGTCGACGATGCCGAATACCGTGGCAGGGTTGTGCGCCGCTTTCTCCACGATCTTCGGCAACGTAAATAGGCCCTGGCCATGTTGTTCCAACAACATCAACAACGAGTGCTGCACCAGCGGGAGCCCCGATGGCGCCTCGAAGTAGCCGCGCGCCTTTTCCTCGAGCGTATGCGGCGCATGGTCCGTGGCGATCACGTCGATTCGATCGTTCACCACAGCTTGTTGCAGAGCAGCGCGATCCGCAGCGGTCTTGATAGCCGGGTTGCACTTAATCTTCGCGCCCAGCGTCGCGTAGCTTGACTGCTCGTACCACAGGTGATGCACACAGACTTCTGCGGTGATGCGTTTGTTCGCGGCGGGACCCGGCTCGAAGAGTTCCATCTCACGGGCCGTCGTCAGGTGCAGGACATGCAATCTGGTGCCGTGTTTCTTCGCGAGCCCGACGGCGAACGACGACGATAGATAACACGCTTCGGCCGAGCGAATCTCCGGATGGGCCTCGATCGGCACGGCGTCGCCATAGCGCTCGCGGTAGCGCTTTTCGTTCGCCCAAATCGTGGGGGAATGCTCGCAATGAGTGGCCACGGGTAAGTTCGCTGCGGCGAAGATGCCTTCGAGCGTCGCGGGGTCGTCAACCAGCATGTTGCCAGTCGACGCGCCCATGAACACTTTGATGCCGCAGGCCAAGTCGGAGCCGACGCGCTTCAGCTCCTCGAGATTCGTGTTGGTGGCGCCGAAGTAAAACCCGTAGTTCACATGGCAGGTGTCGGCTGCGATGCGGCGCTTCTCGGCGAGCGCCGCACGATCGGTCGTGGGCGGCTGCGTGTTCGGCATGTCGAGGAAGCTCGTGACGCCGCCGCAGATTGCCGCCAGGGACTCGCTGCCCAGCGTGGCTTTGTGCGTGAGCCCGGGTTCGCGGCAGTGCACCTGGCCGTCGATGATACCCGGCAACAAGTAACGGCCCGCGAGATCGATGACTTCTGCGCCGGCTGGGACGGATCCTGGCCCGATGCGCTCGATCCGCTCACCGCGAATCAGCACGTCGGCCGCGACGATGCGCCCTTCGTTCACGACCTGCCCATTGACCAAACACAACACCGTCATTGCACCCTCGCTCCTCGCAGAAACCGATCCGTGGCCGTCACGAGCTCGGCCGTGATGCCGGGCTCGTACGCCGAGTGGCCCGCGTCGATCACGACGCGAAGATCGGCTTCCGGCCAACGTTGATGCAGCCGGAAGGCCGTATCGATTGGACATACCATGTCGTAACGACCGTGGACGATGACGCCCGGGATGCCTCGGATCGCCGCGACACCCGTCAGCAACTGATTCTCGTCGGCAAAGAAGCCGCGATTCACGAAATAGTGAGCCTCGATGCGCGCAAGCGCCAGCGCGAACTGCGCGGCACCGAACTGTGCCGCACGCTGAGGGTTCGGCCACAGCGAGCTCGTCGCGCCTTCCCAAATCGACCAAGCGCGAGCCGCTGCCAATTGCGCCGCGGTGTCGGTACCCGTCAATCGGTGGTGATAGGACGCGAGCAGATCGTGGTGTTCCTCGGGCGGGATCGGCGCCAGAAACTCCTGCCACAACTCCGGGAACACCATGCTCGCACCGTGCTGATAGAACCACTGCAGCTCGGCGGCGCGGAGCAGGAAGATACCGCGCAGCACGAGCTCGGTGACCGCGGCCGGATGCGACTCGGCGTATGCGAGTGCAAGCGTGCTACCCCATGACCCACCGAACACGAGCCAGTGTTCGATATTCAGGTGCCGCCGCAAGAGCTCCATGTCGGCGACGAGGTGCCAAGTGGTGTTCGCGACCAATGAAGCGTGTGGCAGGCTGCGCCCGGCACCGCGCTGGTCGAAGACGACGATGCGATATCCGGCCGGATCGAAGAATCGCCGCGCATTTGCGTCACCGCCGGCGCCCGGCCCACCGTGCACGAACAGAGCGGGCTTGCCGCGCGGGTTGCCGCATTGCTCGTAGTAAATCTCGTGACCATCGCCAACGGCCAGGTAGCCGCTGTCGAACGGCTCGATCGGGGGGTAGAGTTCCTTTCTGCTCATAGATTCTTCGGGCTACGGTGGTTACTCCACCACCGCCGGCCGCGCTTATACTCCCACACGCCCGCCACTCGGGGCACAACGTCGCCAAGGAACGTCGATGACCAGACTGCTCGCGTTCGCCTGTCTACTGACTTGCTTTACGACCCGGGTGCTCGCGCAGGACCCGGATATCCCGTTCGACGAGTTCCGCCTGAGCAACGGGCTGCGCGTGATTGTGCACCAGGACAGAAAGGCGCCGATCGTTGCAATCCAGGTCTGGTATCACGTCGGCTCGAAGAACGAAGTTCCGGGCAAAACTGGCTTCGCTCACCTGTTCGAGCACTTGATGTTCAACGGCAGCGAGAATCATAACGACGAATGGTTCCGCCCGTTGCAGGAGGTCGGCGCCACGAATGTCAACGGCAGCACGGACTTCGATCGTACCAACTACTTCGAAACGGTACCCACGTCGGCGCTCGATCTCGCGCTTTGGATGGAATCCGACCGCATGGGCCATCTGCTCGGCGCGATCGATCAGAAGAAGCTCGACGAGCAGCGCGGCGTGGTCCAAAACGAGAAGCGCCAGGGCGAAAACGCGCCGTACGGCAAAGCCTACGGCACGCTGATCACGAATCTGTTCCCACCGGGCCACCCGTATTCGTGGGAAGTCATTGGCTCGATGGACGATCTGAACGCCGCGAGCCTGGACGACGTGAAGAAGTGGTTCCAGACGTACTACGGGCCGAACAACGCCACGATCGTGCTGGCCGGCGACATCGACCTCGCAACAGCCAAGGAGAAGATGCAGCGCTACTTCGGCGACATTCCGCCGGGGCCGCCGCTCACGCGCCGCGAGCGCTCGATTCCTGTCAGCATTCCCCCGACGCGCCTGGTCATGCAGGACCGCGTGCCCGAAGCGCGCATCTACAAGGTGTGGTTCGGCCCGGAATGGATCAGCGACGACTCCACGTATCTGCAGCTCGCCGACTACGTGCTAACGAGTGGCAAGACGTCACGGCTGTATCAGCGGCTCGTCTACAAAGACCAGATCGCGACCGACGCTGGCGCATTCGCGCTGAACAACGAGATCGCTGGCGCCTACATCGTCTACGCCACGGCCGGACCGGGACAAGATTTGGTGAAGATCGAAAAGGCGCTCGACGAGGAACTCGCGCGGTTCCTGGCGCAAGGGCCCACGAAAGCTGAGCTCGATCGGGCGAAGACGGAGATCCGCGCCTCGTTTACGCGCGGCGTCGAGCAGGTTGGCGGTCGTGGCGGGAAGTCAGGCATTCTCGCGGAGAATGCCGTTTACGGCGGTCGGCCCGACTTCTACAAGCATTCGCTCGAGTTGATGCGCACGGCCACTCCACAACAGGTTCTTGCGACGACGCGCACGTGGATCAAAGGCGCGCCACTGGTCCTCGAGGTGCAACCGTTCTCACGTGACTTGAAGGCCGGGGCCGGCGGCGCCGATCGCAAAAAGCTGCCGATGCCGACGTCGTTCCCGGATGCGCCATTCCCGGCGATGAGCCAGGCGACCCTCGCGAACGGCATGCGCCTGATCGTGGCCGAGCGCCACGCGGTGCCCGTCGTGCAGTTCAGCCTGCAGCTGAACGCGGGCTTTGCGGCCGATCAGTTCGCCGCGCCCGGCGTCGCGAACATGACCATGGAAATGCTCGACGAAGGCACCAAGAGCATGGACTCGCTGAAGATCGACGACGCGCTCGCGCGCCTCGGCGCGGACTTGAACAGCGGCGCGAATCTCGACTTCTCCGTGGTGAGCCTGAACGCGCTGAAGGAGAATCTCGACCCCTCGCTCGCGATCTATGCCGACGTGATCCTGAACCCCGAGTTCCCGCAGGCGGAGCTCGATAGGCTGAAGCGCCTGCAGCTCGCCGGCATCCAGCAAGAGAAGAACACGCCGACGTCGATGGCGCTGCGCGTCCTGCCGCGCCTCTTGTACGGCGAAGGTCACGCATACGCCCTGCCGATGACGGGCTCGGGCACCGAGCAATCGGTGGCCGCGATTCAGCGCGACGATCTCGTGAAATACCACACCACGTGGTTCAAACCGAACAACGCGACCTTGATCGTCGTCGGCGACACCACGCTCGCAGAGATCAAGCCAAAGCTCGAGACGCTGTTCGCACGCTGGCAGCGCGGCGACGTGCCGGCCAAGAAACTGGCGGACGTCGGCTTGCCGGACAAGCCGCGTATCTACCTCATCGACCGCCCGGGTTCCGAGCAGACCATGATCATGGCCGGCGAGCTGATCCCGGCCAAAAATCAGGCCGACGAGATCGCGATCAATGCCATGGACGACATCCTGGGCGGCGCGTTCACGTCGCGTATCAACATGAACCTGCGCGAGGACAAAACGTGGTCGTACGGCGCCGACACGACGATCGTCGACACGCAAGCCCAGCGGCTGTTCCTTGGCATTGCACCCGTGCAGGCCGACAAGACCGCGCCGGCGATGCGCGAGATGAAGAAAGAGTTCGACGAGTTCCTCACTACCCGTCAGGCTACCGATGCCGAGGTCGCCACCAGCAAACGGCGTAGCACTTTGACGCTGCCGGGCCGCTGGGAAACGGCGCGCGCCGTCGCGCGCGACATTGCCGCACTCGTACGTTTCAAGTTGCCGGACAACTACTGGAACGACTACGCGGAACTCGTCACGAAGCTCACGACGGGCGAGGTCAACGGCGCGGCCAAGCGGTTGCTGCAACCCAATCGGCTGACGTGGGTCGTCGTCGGCGACCGCAAGGTCATGGAAGCGGAAGTGCGCGCCTTGAACTTCGGCGACGTTGCCATCGTCGACGTGGACGGCACCCCGTCGAGCTCTCCATGACAGGTCCGTAACTTGAAAGGGCTCTGGTGTCTATGGAGAATGTTCCGCCGCATCGCGGTACCGCGTCTTTTCTAAGTCTCCGGCGGGTTTCCCTATGATCGACGTCCAGGGCCTCACCAAAGAATATGGTCGGCTCCGTGCCGTAGACAATTTGAGCTTTCGGGTCGAACCGGGGCAGGTGCTCGGCTTCCTGGGCCCAAATGGCGCCGGCAAGACCACTACGATGCGCATCGTCGCCGGATTCCTGCCGGCCACCTCGGGCCGCGTGCTCGTCTGCGGCCACGACATCGAAACGCAGTCCGTCGCAGCCAAACGCCGCATCGGTTACTTGCCCGAGGGCGCGCCGAGCTATCCCGAGATGACGCCACGCTCGTTCCTGGAATTCATCGCGGAGGCGCGCGGCATTCCGGCCGCAAAACGCCGCCAGCGCCTCGATGAAGTCTTCGCGCTGCTGCATCTCGAACGCGTGCTCGAGCAGAGCATCGATACGCTGTCGAAGGGCTATCGGCGCCGCGTGGGTCTCGCGCAGGCCATCCTGCACGATCCCGAAGTGCTACTCCTGGACGAGCCCACGGACGGACTTGATCCGAACCAGAAGCACGAAGTTCGCGAGCTGATCGGCCGCATGGCGCGCGACAAAATCATCGTGATCTCGACGCATCTGCTCGAGGAAGTCGATGCCGTGTGCAATCGCGCAATCATCATCGCGCACGGCAAGATCCTGGCCGATGACACGCCGCGCGGTCTCGAAACGCGATCGCGGTTCCACAATGCGGTATCCGTGAAGCTCGCTACGCCCGAGCACCTGGCCGCAGCGCGTCGCGCCATCAACGCGCTCTCGGAGGTCGCAAGCACGGAGCTCGACGAAAAGACCCAGCGGCTCACGGCCTTCCCCGCGCCCGGCAAGCTGCCGCTCGCCGCCATCAACGCGCTGGCCGAGAAGGAGCGCTGGCACCTGGCCGAGCTGCATCTCGAGTCCGGCCGCATGGACGAAGTATTTCGGTCGATCACCGGCGGAGCGATGGCATGAGCGGCGTACTCGCAGTCTTCAAGCGCGAGCTCAGGAGCTATTTCGCCACCCCGATCGCATACGTGTTCATCGTGATCTTCCTGATCGCATCGGGCCTCTGCACGTTCTACTTCCTTGGCTTCTACGAGAGCGGGCAGGCGGACCTGCAGGCCTTCTTCTACATGCATCCCTGGTTGTACCTGTTCCTGGTGCCCGCGCTCTCCATGCGCCTCTGGGCCGAGGAGCGTAAGTCGGGCTCGATCGAGCTGCTAATGACGTTGCCGCTCGAAATGTGGCAGGTCGTCGTCGGCAAGTTTCTCGCGGCTTGGGTCTTCACAGGGATAGCGCTGGCGCTGACGTTCCCGATCTGGATCACGGTCAATTATTTGGGCAAGCCCGACAACGGCGTCGTCTTCGCGGCCTACGTGGGCAGCTTCCTGATGGCGGGCGCATTCCTCGCCGTCGGCGCCTGCATCTCGGCCGCGACGAAGAACCAGGTCATCGCGTTCATCCTCTCGTTCATCACGTGCTTCATGTTGCTCGCGGTCGGCGTGCAACTCGTGCAGCAGGTCATGTCGGCCTGGGCGCCGCAGTGGCTCGTCGATGGCCTCGCTTCGTTGAGCTTTCAGACGCACTTCGACTTCATCAGCAAGGGCGTCATTGATCTGCGCGACATCGTGTACTTCGCTCTCTTGATAGGCGCATGCCTGTACGCGAACGCCATCGTGTTGCAACTGAAGAAGGCGGATTGAGCCGATGACCACGCGCACCCGGCAACGGATCGGTTACTCGACTCTCGCGGTACTCTTCGTCGGGCTGATCGTGGCAGTGATTGCCAGCAACGTGTGGCTGCGCGGAGCGCGCCTCGACCTCACGGCGAATGGTCTTTACACGCTCGGCAAAGGCACGCACGCCGTGCTGAAAGACATCAAAGAGCCGATCGACCTCTATTTCTTCTTCTCGAACGAATCGACAAAGAATCTGCAGCAGATTCGCACGTACGCGACCCGCGTACGCGAGACGCTCGAGGAATTCGCCGCCAGCACGCCGGACGGAAGGCTCGTGCTGCACGTCGTCGATCCGGTGCAATTCTCGGAGGACGAGGACCGAGCGGAGCAGTTTGGCCTGCAGGCCGCCAACATCGGCGCCGGCGGCGAATCCGTGTATTTCGGCCTCGCCGGCTCGAACAGCATCGGCAAGACCGACACGATTGCGTTCTTCGACCCGCGTAAAGAGATGTTCCTCGAGTATGACCTCGCGAGGCTCGTCTACAACCTGTCGAACACGAAAAAGACGGTCGTAGGCCTGCTCACGGCCGCGCCGATCGGCGGCGGCTTCGACCCGCTCACCCAACAGCCGAGCCAGCCGTGGGTCGTGGTAGAACAGGCCCGCAAGCTGTTCGACCTGCGCATGCTGCCGCCGAACGTTCTGAAGATCGACGACGACGTGAACGTGCTGTGGGTCGTGCATCCCGCGATGCTGGACGACACGACTCAGTACGCCATCGATCAGTTCGTCATGCGTGGCGGCCGCGCACTCATCTTCGTCGATCCGCTCGCGGAGATCCTCGCCGGCGGTGGACAGGAAGGCCCCGGCGCGGCGCCGGCCACTTCTTCGCTCGACAAGCTATTCTCAGCCTGGGGCGTGAAATTCAACGCGGGCGAGGTGGTCGCCGACAATCGCTACGCGCTCAGCATCGGTGGCCGATCTCGGCCCATGCGTCACATCGGTCTGCTCGGTCTCGATGCCGAGGCAATGAGCACGGAAGACGTCATCACGCAGGGCTTGAGCTCTGTGAACGTCGGCGTCGCCGGCCACTTCGAGCTCGCTGACGGCGCAACTGCCAAGCTCTCGCCGCTGCTGCATTCGAGCCCTGAGTCCGAACTCTTGCCGACGGACCGGTTCCAGCAGCTCGCCGACCCCAGTGAGCTGCTCAAGAACTTCACGCCGGGCGGCAAGGAGCAGGTCATCGCGGCACGGCTATCCGGGCCGCTGAAGTCTGCGTTCCCCGATGGCGCACCGAAGGTCGAAGGTCGCGACGCACCGGTGGATGCAGCGCTCGGGGCGACACACTTGGCATCGACCGACAACGCGAATCTCGTGCTCGTGGCCGACGTCGACATCTTGAGCGATCGCCTATGGGTGCAGGCGCAGAATTTCCTCGGGCAACGCGTCGTGAGCTCGTTCGCGAACAACGGCGACTTCGTGTTCAACGCGCTCGACAACCTCTCCGGTAGCGCAGCACTGATCGGACTGCGTAGCCGCGCAACGTACACGCGGCCCTTCACGAAGGTCGAGGAGCTGCGGCGCAATGCCGATGTGCAATTCCGCGCCACCGAGGAGCGGCTCCAGGCCGAGCTACGCGGCACGGAGCAGAAGCTGGGCGAGTTGCAGGCCGCGCGCAAAGATACGAGCTCGCTGATGATGAGCCCCGAGCAGCAAGCCGAGGTGCAGAAATTCCTGGATGAGCAAGTCCGCATCCGCCAGGAGCTGCGCAACGTGCGCCGCAATCTCGACCGCGACATCGACAGCCTTGGCACGACGCTCAAGATCCTGAACATCGCGCTCGTGCCGCTGCTGCTGACGGCCTTGGCGCTGGCGGCGGTGTTCGTGAAGCGGCGCAGGAAAGCCAAGGCATGAGCCAGCGCAATGTTCTGATCCTGCTCGCCGCGGTGGTCGTGCTCGTGGCGCTGGTGCTAGTGGGGCAACGCGGTGGCAATACCGGCAGCGGCAGCAAGCTGTTCGCGCCGCAGCTCGAGGCGGCGCTGAACGACATCGACCGCGTCACGATCACCAAGGCCAACAACGAAACCGTCGTGGCCCTAGAGCGTAAAGCGGAAGGCTGGGTCGCCACGAACAAGAGCGGCTACCCGGCAAACGTGGACAAGCTGCGGCAGGGTCTGCGAGCGCTGGCCGAGGCAAAGATCCTGGAGCAGAAGACCGCAAACCCCGAGCTCTACAGCCATCTCGGTGTCGAAGACGTGGGCGGCGACAAGGCAGCCGGCCTCGCAATCACTCTGGCGGCCAGCGGCAAGGAGTTGCCCGCGCTGATCCTGGGCAACGCCGAAGGCTCGAAACACCGCTACGTGCGGCGCGCCGCGGAAACGCAGAGCTATCTGATCGACAGGAATCCCGAGTTCGCACGCGGCGTGGGCCAGTGGCTCGACGCACAGATCGTTGACGTACGCAGCGACCGAATTGCACAAGTCACGATCACGCAGCCCACCGGACAAGTCGTGCGACTCTCCAAACCGAACAAGGACGCGGCGAACTACGACGTGGCCGATGTGCCGAAAGGCCGCGAGCTGTTGTATCCCGGTGTCGCGAACGTGATCGGCAACTCGCTGCGCGAGCTCAACCTCGAGGATGTGGAGCCCGCAGCGGCTTCGGCCCCAGCGAAACCCACGGTCGTCGAGGTCCGCACGTTCGACGGGCTCGTCGTGCGCGTGGATGGCGAGAAACGCAATGACGCGAGCTGGGTCAGCCTCACGGCGAGTGTCGACTCCGCACAAGCCGCGCGAGCCGCGACGGCAACGATTCCGACGCCACCCGCGGAAGGCGCCGGCGCGGACACGCCGAAAAGCCCGGCAGCAAGTGATCCTGTCGCCGAAGCAGCACGCATCAATGCCAAGGTCGGACCGTGGCGCTACAAGATCGCGACGTTCCAATACGACCAGATGACGCGCGGCATCGCGGATCTGCTAAAGCCGCTTGCCGCGCCGACGGCGAAACACGATTAGCAGCCCCGCTACGAATCGCCGTCGAACAGGGCGCGCCAACCTGCGTCACCGAGCGCGCGCAGCGTAGCGATGTTCCGGTTGCCGATCTCGTGTACTTCCGGAAACGTCGCGGCGGCCCGTTCCACGCTGGCTTCGCGCAGAACGTGCAGCATCGGATACGGCGAACGGTTGCTGTAGTTCTCGATGGCGTCCGGAGCGGTGTCAGCGAACTGGTAGGCGGGATGAAAGCTTGCGATCTGCAACTCGCCCGTAAACCCGAGGGACTCTACCGTAGCGTCCGCTTGATCCAGGAACTCGTTGTAGTCGAGGAACTCGTGGAGTACACGCGGATGTATCAGGAGGCTCGTTTCGCAAGCATTCGGGTCCGCGGCGGCCACGTGCAACAACTCCGCCGCCAGATCTTCGGCCAGGCCTGACGTGGTTGTCTGCTCGCTGACCCGGTAGCGAATTTGCCCGCGCTGGTAGGGTGTGGCGGCGAACGGGCATAAGCGGAGCCCGATGACCGCTTTCTCCACCCAATCGCGCGTCTTCGCAATCACGCGCTCCGCGGATTCGCCGATCGCGCGTGGCTCGCACGAGCGGCGTTCATTCATTGCGGCGGGTCGCTGGGAACGGTCTTCTTCCGCGCCGCCTGGCGCTCCTGTTCTTCCAGATTGCGCTTCTTCTGCGCATCCTCGCGGCGCCGCTTGTCTTGTTTATAGTTCGGCGTCTTGTTGGCCATGTCATTCTCCGAAACGTGGGTCCTGAGAATAGCTTGGACTATTTCGAAGCCGGTGGCGAATCACAATGATCGTCTGGGTCGATGCCGATGCTTGTCCGGGTCCGATCAAAGAAATCCTGTTCCGGGCCGCGGAACGAGTACAGATCGAGACGGTGTTCGTGGCTAACCACGCGTTACGCGTGCCGAAGTCGCAGTTCGTCAAGACCCTCCAGGTCGGAGCGGGGTTCGATGTGGCCGATGCCCGAATTGTCTCCGGGCTAAAGCCCGGCGATCTCGTCATTACGGCCGACGTGCCGCTGGCGGCGCAGGTCGTCGGCGCGAAGGGGTTTGCGCTGAATCCACGCGGCACGTTGTATACGGCGAACAACGTGCAGGATCACCTGGCACGCCGCAATTTCATGGAGTCTCTGCGTTCCGCGGGCGAGTTGACGCGCGGACCGCCGGCGCTGAACAGGACGGATATTCAGGCGTTCGCCAATGAGCTCGACAAGTTTCTGACCCGCCACGGGGCCTGACCACCCGGACGACGCGTTCAGGCCGCCGGAAGCAAAGCTTCCGGGCCGACTTCGTCGCACCACACGCTGAAACGCTCCAAACGGCTCGATCCGAACGAAGTCAGCAGCGCGACGTCCGCGGCATCGCGACCGCGAGCCATCAACACCCGACCGACGCGCGGGATGTTGTGGCGCGCATCCATCGTGTACCACGTGCCACCGAGATACACCTCGAACCAGGCGCTGAAATCCATCGGCGAGGGCACGGCCGGCACGCCTATGTCGCCGAGATACCCCGTGCAATACCGCGCCGGAATGTTCAGGCATCGGCACAGAGTCACAGCGAGGTGCGCGAAGTCACGGCACACCCCCACACGCTCTTCATGCGCCTCGAACGCCGTGCGTGTATTACGTGCCTTCAGGTAGTCGAAGCGAATGCGCCCGTGAACGTAGTCGCACACGGCTTGAACGCGCGCCCAGCCGGCGGGCACTGCGCCGAAGAGTTGCCACGCCGCGGACATCATTCGGTCGACCTCGCAGTAACGACTGGCGAGCAGAAAAACAATGTGGTCGGCCGGCAGCTCCTGAATCTCGAGCTGCGCCGCGGCGGGGTTGTGCGCCTCCGGCCGCCCATCGTCCTCCACCACGGCGTCGTTCCAAAACCGAATTCGCCCCGCGGGCGCCGTCAACCGGCCGCAGCGATTGCCGAAGCCGTCGTTGTAGCCGCTGATGGGCACTTGCGGGTCCACAAGCAGGTACTCGTTGCGCCGAATCGCCGGTAGGCAGCGGGGGTGCAAGTAGAGCATCGCCACGATCGGTGTTGGCTGCGGATGCTCGAAAACAATGTCATAGCCGACTTTTATCAACATTTTGCGTCCATGCGTGGGGTTCGGTTGCCTGACAGCCAGGGGGTAGGCGTCTCACTATGCGCCACAACGCGCTCGCCCATTCGCGATATAGGTACGCACCTCGACGCGGGGGCATAGACTCGCAGCCCGACAATCCGAGTTGCGCCGATGAACGATGTCCCAAGTCTTGCGGTGGCCGGGTGGCACAGTTGCCAACTCGTGGTCACGCCCGAGCAGCTGGGTATGCGCAGCGTCGGCGACTGCCGCACGCGTGCGGCGAAACTGGGGTTCACCCCTCTGCCCAAACTTCCGTATAAGCAGGAGTATTGGCGGCTCGACACGCTCCTGCGCTGGTCTCGCGGTAACAACCTCGACTTTCTACCGACGCTTGGCCTGAGCATCACGCTCCGCAAGTAGCAGAGCTCGCGCCACGCTGGAACAACCGCGGCGTGGCCACTGACGGGCTCGGTGCGCGCCGGGTACACTGGCGTGCCTGCCCGCGGCGCGAGCGTTTCATGAGCACGGTTCGAAAGTCCTACCCCATAGCTGCGAGCTATGCGCCGCTGATCGCGCGCGCGCGGGTGTACGACGTGGCGATAGAGTCACCCCTCGATCGCGCGCCGCGTCTGTCGAAGCGCCTCGGCCACGACGTGCTGCTGAAACGCGAGGACCTGCAGGCCGTGTTCTCATTCAAGCTGCGCGGCGCCTACAACAGGATCGCGCATCTGCCGCCGGACGCGCTCGCCAAGGGCGTGATCTGCAGCTCCGCCGGTAACCACGCGCAGGGTCTGGCGCTCTCGGCGCGCAAGCGCGGCGTACGTGCCGTGATCGTAATGCCGACCAGCACCCCGTCGATCAAGGTCGACGCCGTCGCCGCACTCGGCGGCGAGATCGTGCTCGAGGGCAGCACCTTCGACGACGCATACGCGTACGCGCTGCAGGTCGCGGCCGCGCAGGANNGACGCCGTGTTCGTGCCCGTGGGCGGCGGCGGCCTGATCGGTGGCATCGGCGCCCACCTGAAGAATCGGTTTCCAGGCGTGAAGGTCATCGGCGTAGAGCCCATCGAATCGGCCAGCATGTACGAGTCGCTGAAACGCGGAGCGCCGTTCACGCTCGACCGCGTCGGCACGTTCGCCGACGGCGTTGCGGTTCGGCGTGTGGGTGACGAAACGTTCCGCGTCGCGCAAGAGGTCGTGGACGAGATCATCCTCGTCAGCACCGACGAGATCTGCGCGGCGATCAAGGACATCTTCGAGGACAGTCGCGTGATCGTGGAGCCCGCGGGCGCGCTGGCGGTCGCAGGATTGAAACGCTACGTCGAACGAGAGTCGACAAAAGGCGGCACGCTGATCGCGATCAACAGCGGCGCGAATATGAACTTCGATCGTTTGCGGCACGTGGCCGAACGCGCGGAGATCGGCGAGCACCGCGAGGCCGTGCTCGCGGTCGAGATTCCGGAGCAGCCGGGGGCATTCTTACGCTTCTGCGAGGCGCTTGGGCTCCGCAACATCACGGAGTTCAATTACCGTTACGCGCCCGGCTCTACGGCGCGCATCTTCGTCGGCGTGTCGCTGCAACGCGGCAACGGTGAAGCGGCCGAGATCGTCGCGCAGCTGAAGTCTCAGGGCTATGCCGTGCTCGACCTTAGCGACAACGAGCTCGCCAAGCTGCACGTGCGTCACCTCGTCGGCGGGCAGGCGCCGGGGCTCAAGGACGAGGTGTTGTACCGGTTTGAATTCCCGGAGCGGCCGGGCGCGCTGCGCGCGTTCCTCACGGCGGTCGGCAACAGCTGGAACATAAGCCTGTTCCACTATCGGAATCACGGGTCGGACTACGGGCGCGTGCTCGCGGGAGTGCAGGTGCCGTCAGAGGACCGCCCGAAGTTCACGCAACACCTGGCGCGCCTGGGGTACACGTACTCCGACGAGACGGCGAACCCGGCCTATCGGCTGTTCCTGCACGCCGCCAGCTGACACGGCCGACCTAGCCGTGCCGTTGCTCGCGCTCGCTGTGAGCTGCCAAGTCCGCGTGCGCTATGCCGCAAATGCCTTCAGCGGCGCGAGCTGCGCATCGAGCTGTCGCAACCCAGCGCCGTTTAGCAGCTCTTGCGCGGCGGATTTGGCTCGCGACCGCTTACGCCACCAGCCATAGATCGCGATACCGACGACGAACAGGAACGCCAGACCGCCGGAGATGAAGGAAAGCACGACAGCGATAGCGATCGCGATACCGATCACGGCCCAGCTGTACGGCTCGGTCATCCACTCCGCGACACTCGCCTGCGAGGCGTCGTGGCGCTCGCCGGTGTTGTGGTTGCGCACCGCGAGGAACGGCCCCTCGTTCTTGCCCTCCGCGATGGTCCACATGACCGACATCGTCTGGCCTTGACGGCACGGGAAATCGAAGTTCACCGCCTTGAACGCGCGCTCGGTNNCTGATCTGTGTCTCTTTCTGCTTCTGGCTCGACAGTACTTTGCCCGTGAAGTAATAGAGCTGGCAGCGACGGCCGTCCGGAACGACCACTTTCGGACCCTCTGGCATGATGGCTCTCCTGATTTATTGTTTTTCGCGGCGTTTGGACGCCTTGGCAGTAGCTTTTCACCAACGCCCCGGAGCGGTCAATATCGGCGTGTCTTCCCCACGGCCGGGCTGTCTTTTGGGGCCGTCGTTTGTTAGCGTGCGCGCTGCCGGCTGGCGCGCTGCCGGCCGTCGACTCGAGGCACTATAAAGAGGCGACCCCTACGCAATCCGTCACTGAAACACTGGTCCTACCGAACCGCGGCACCGGACTATTCCACGTCATCGACCCGCACGTGTTCGACCGCCGGCTGCTCGACGAGCTATGTGATCTTGCCACGCGCGTCCGCACGCTGGCCAAATCCGAAGTCGGCGCGCGCGCGCTGCGCGACTTGCTGCCGACACGTCGCGCGATGCTGTACTTCACGCAGCCGTCGACCCGGACCTTCCTGTCGTTCAACAACGCGTGCCACATCTTAGGGATGCGGACCAGCGAGATTCGCGATCCGTCCACGTCGTCCGAGGTCAAGGGCGAAAGCTTCGATGATTCGATTCGCACGTTCAGCTCGTATGTGGACGTGATCATCATGCGGACAAAGGAAGCGGGCCGCGCGGCGCAAGCGGCCAAGCTGATGGACGGCATTCCGCGCCCCGTGCCCGTCATCAATGCGGGCAGCGGCAGCGATCAGCATCCGACGCAGGCGTTGCTCGACATCTACACTCTGGCGCGCAGCTTCGCGCCCCGCGGCGGCATCGACGGCAAGGTCATCGGCATGATGGGCGACTTGAAGCGCGGCCGTACGGTGCGCTCGCTCTGCTACCTGATGCGGCATTACGAAAACGTGCGGCTCGTGTTCATTGCGCCGCCGCAGTTCGCGATGGAACGCGACATCAAGGCCTATCTCGACGAGCATCGAATCGCATACAGCGAAACGACGCAGCTGAACGCCGTGCTGCCAGAGCTCGATGCCTTGTATGTCACGCGCATGCAGACGGAGTGGGACACGGCAGGCGAGTCGCGCGCCGTGGACTTGAAACCGTTCAGCGTCGGCACACACGAGCTCACCCTCATGAAACGCGACTCGTTCATCATGCATCCGCTGCCGCGCGGCCCCGAAATCGATCCGCTGGTCGACCATGACCCGCGCGCGATGTACTGGCGTCAGGAACGCAACGGCATGTGGATGCGCGTCGCCGTGCTGATCAAGATCTTCGGCGTGGAACGTATNNTGCTGGGATAACCGGTAGAAGCGCCGCAACTCGATTTGCATGCCCTCGTCGTCCGCGCCACGCGCGTGCGCCGCGCCGAGCCGCCTGCAGTACTTACCCGCGTAGCGATTCGCGCGCCGGTAGCGCTCACGCTCGGCGCCCTGGAGCTCGCTATCGAGCTGCGGTTTGTCGAACAACCAGGTGTGCAGCTCGTGCGGCTCGCGGCCGCTCTGTTGCTTCAGTAACAGCCCCGTCGTCACGAACTTGTCGACCTCGGCCTGCAGCTCGAGCTCGAACAGCGTGACGCTCTTGTCACGCTCCGCATTCCACGCGTAGTACGTGAAGTGGCTCACGCCTTCGAGCGCGGCCCAGAAGTCGGCGAGATTGCCGTCGTCTAGGCAGGTCAAAGGATCGTGCTCGGTCAACCGTTCGAGCAGCTCACGCTCGAGAAACAGCGCGACCTCCGCTTCACCGTCGGTTTCGGCTATCAGGAGTTTTTCGTCCACTTCGCGGCCGCCCTTGTCGAGCGCACGCGCGAACCTTGCATCGGTAATGAGAAAATCATCGACGCCGTACGCGACCTCGAGCGCGTAGAGCTCGTGCAACAACGACTGTAGTTTGCCGAGCAGCATGCTCAATGGCGCGTCGCCGCGTTCAGCGTGGCATTCGGCTCGATGCCGTGCTCGCGGAGCAGCTGCGCCGCGCGGCGGCTGCCGGTTCGCAACCACACCTCGTAGAGACGTAGCACGTCGAGCGCCGCGGCGGACCCTGACGCACGGATCTCGGTCAGCACATCGACAAATTCACGAAACTTCGCGGCGAGCTCAGCAAACACGCCGCTCAACGCACGGCCCTGTAGTGTGCCGCGCGCGCTGGTCGACAATCGTCCGTAGGCGGCACCGCCCATATTGATGTAGTAGTCGACGTCGACGAGCTTGCGCGCGAAACCGTCGCCCAAAAAGCCCGCGACGAATAACGAGGTGTCGCCGACGCGGCGTAGCACTGCGTTGCACGCATCGCGATCCGGCGCTTCGGCCGCTTCGGCTAACAGCAACGCAAGCGGCTGCAGACCCGGCCCGGTCTTGCTGCGCTCGTAGAGCGCTTCCTGCCTGGCGAACAGGGTCAGAAGGTTGACGACGTAATAGGCCGTGTGATCGTCGGCTGCGACGCCTTGCTTCTGCATGGCAGCAGCGACGGAGTCCTTGAAGAACTCCTGGAGGCTCACCACTGGCCGAACTCGATGAGTTGCCGCGCGCAATGACATCTCCTACTACTCGGCCTGCACTGCCGCGGGAGACGGCAGAGCGTGCCGTTGATTTGAGTATAGGACGAGATGCGTAGCGAACTGCGCGCCGCTTCACGTTTCTTCGGCTAGCACTCGCTGTTCGAGAGCGCTAAGCATGCGCGCACAGTGGCCGTTGATGCGCTCCTGCCAATGACGACGCCGCAGCGTAGCGGCGCCGTTCAAGAGATAACGTGCGTCGAGCAACACACACGAACCGTCCTCGACGGGCTCGAGACGCCAGTGCAACCGTAGCTGCACACAGCACGGCGGATCGAGCAGCATCTCTTGGAGCGTGATCGACACAGGCCGCAAACAAGCGAGCACCTTGCCGCGCCGCAAAACCTTGCCGCGCTGTTGCTGGTACCGAAAGCCGGGCTTCGGCGGAGTAACGGCGTCGATGGGAATTGGGCCACCCCAACGCCCATAGCCTATAACCTCGACGAGCGCCGCAAACGCTTCCGTCATTGGACACGCCAACTGTTTCTCGTGCCGCTGCTTTAGCACGCGCCCTCCTTGACGCGACCATTGATGGACACGTTAGTGGCGAGCCGGCCGCGCCGCGAGGCGCATTTGTGGCGAATTGCGCGCGAAATGCGCGCCTACGGGATCAGCACCGTGGAGCCGGTAGTACGCCGTGCTTCGAGATTACGATGCGCCTGCGCTGCATCGCGCAATGCGTAGGTTTGGTTGACCTCGATTCGCACGCGGCCGCGTTGCACGAGATCGAACAGCTCACCGCTGCCAGCCTCGAGGTCGCGCCGCTCACGAATGAAGTCTTGGAGCGTGGGCCGTGTAACGTACAGCGAGCCGCGTGTTTGCAACTCGTGTAACCCGAACGGCTCGACCCTGCCAGAGGAATTGCCGAAGCTCACGAGCAACCCGTGCGGCTGCAGACAATCGAGCGACTGAAAGAACGTCGTTCGACCCACGGAATCGTAGACCACGGGCACGCCACCGCCGGCGAGCTCGCGTACGCGCCGCGGGATGTCTTCGCTGTCGAGCAGCACGTGCTCGCAACCATGCGCGAGCGCGAGCTCCCGTTTCGCCGCCGAGCCCACGACGCCGATCACGCGCGCACCGAGCTCGCGCGCCCACTGCGCAGCGATCAAGCCGACGCCGCCCGCCGCCGCGTGCAGCAGGATCCAGTCGCCGGCCACCACCGTGTAGCTACGCTTCAACAGGTACCAGGCCGTGAGGCCCTTCAGCATCATGGCCGCGCCGGTTTGCTCGTCGATGGCGTCGGGCAACCGCACGAGCCAGCGCGCGTCGAGGATGCGCTCTTCGGAGTACGAGCCGAGCGCGCCCGAGGCCGTGTAGGCAACGCGGTCGCCAACGCGAACGTGCGTGACGCCAGGTCCAACGGCGACGACCACGCCGGCGCCCTCGCCACCGAGGCCGCTCGGCAGCGCCATCGGATACAGCCCGGTGCGGTGGTATACGTCGATGAAGTTCAGGCCCACGGCNNTCGCTCGCTGTTAGAATTTGCGCCCGTTCGTTCGGAATATAGCACCCGATGGCAGAACAACTCGTGGTCGTCGGCGGCGGCCAAGCCGCCGCGCAGGCCGTGCAGACCCTGCGCCAGCACAATTACCCGGGCGCGATCACGCTGCTCGCCGATGAGCCTCACGCACCCTATCAACGACCGCCTCTGTCGAAGAAATACTTGGCGGGCGAGCTACCGCGCGAGCGACTTTTGCTTCGGCCCGCCACGTTCTACGCGGAAAAGAGCGTGACGCTCGAACTCGGCTGCCGCGTCACGGAGCTCGAACTTGCAGCGCGCCGCGTGCGGACAGCCGACGGGCGCACGTTCGACTACGATCGCCTTCTGCTCGCGACGGGCAGCCGGCCGCGCAGGCTCGACGTGCCCGGCGTCGCACTGCGCGGCGTGCACTACCTGCGCACGATCGCGGACGTGGACGGTATCGTCGCAGAGTTGACCGCCGGCGCGCGCGTCGCGCTGATCGGTGCCGGGTTCATTGGTCTCGAGGCCGCGGCCGTGCTGCGCCACCGCGGGTTCAGCGTGACCGTGCTCGAAGCGTTCGACCGCGTGCTCGGTCGCGCCGTCGGAGCGGAAGTCGCCCAGTTCTACGCCGACTGCCACCGTGCCGCGGGAGTCGATCTGCACTGCGGCGCAAGCGTGCGCGCATTCGTGGGCAGCGAGCGCGTCGCAGGCATCGAGACAGCTGACGGCCGCCGGTTCGCTTGCGACGTGGCCATCATCGGCATCGGCGTCGTGCCAAACGTGGAGCTTGCGGCGGCCGCGGGCCTCAAGTGCGAGAACGGCATCGTCGTCGACCAGCTGGCGCGCACCACCGACGCTCATGTCGTCGCCGCCGGCGATTGCACGAATCACACGATCGGCGGCCGGCAGGTTCGGCTCGAGTCCGTGCCGAATGCGGTTCATCAAGCGAAGGTCGCGGCCGGAACGCTGCTAGGGACGCTTGCCCCGTACTCGGAAGTACCGTGGTTCTGGTCGGATCAGTACGACCTGAAGCTGCAGATCGTCGGCTTATCGCACGGCTATGACGAAGTCGTGCTGCGCGGAGACCCGGCAACGCGGAGCTTCGCGGCATTTTATCTGCGGAGTGGCGAACTCGTGGCGGTCGACGCGATCAACAGCCCGCGCGAGTTTGCGCATGCGAAAAAGCTGGTGGCCGCACGAGCCAGGATCGCGCCGGAGTTGCTGCGCGACGCGAGCGTGGACCTAGGTACCGTTGCCGGTTGAGGCGCTACTGCTGGGCGACCTGCTGCTCGGGCAGATGCAGGAACAGCTCGCCGACAGCGGAGGTAGAGTTCTGCGTGGCGCCGAAGGCCGTCACGTCGTAGCGCTCCACGGCGCTGCCGGTCTTGCCTTCGAACACACCGGCCACCCCGAGAACGGAACCGGTATTGCCGGCATTCGGACCGACGGTCGGGCGATACTCGGCGGGGCCCCGCCATGGACGATCGAATAGCCACACGGGCAGCAGCGTCTCTTTCAGGAATGGCCATACGTTCGAGTCGGAACGCACGAACAACGTACCCTGGCCGGGCACCGTAACAAGCCAGTAATCGTTTACTACGACGCCGGTCAGCAGCAGGTCAGTCGAGGGCGAAGCCGCCATCAACCGACTTGCGATCGCCGCCGGCTGTCCCGCTTCGTCCGTCAGCACGAGCCCGATCACCGCAGTGCGATCGATAGTGTCTTCCCACAAGCCTTCGACGCCGGTCGACCGGCCGGCGAGCAATGCATCTTCGCCGACGGCAGCCGTCAGCACCTGATCCGGCAGCGAGTACCGCAATACACGGTCACCGGTGGCCGGCGCGGCGCCGGTGTGTACCGTGAAAGGGTTGTAGTAGAGGGCGGTACCCGCGAGCCCCGCGCCGATCAGCAAACCCAGCAGCGCAACGAATAGGTATTTCATTGGATGCGCGTGACGGTGTAGAGCTCGATCGTGCCGCGCATCGCGCCACTGGCATCGACACCCGTGACCTTCCACGTCTCCGTGTAGCTGCCGCTCAAGCCCGCGAAGTCGCCGGTGCCGCCGGCAACAGCGCCGCCCTGAGCGAGAGCCAATTCGAGTTTTCCTTCCCAAGCAGCGCCGGGCGAATAACCGGCGCGTTGCAGGGCGGCGTCGAGCACGCCGCTTTTCTCACCCGGCGCGCGCAATACGATCGAGCCGCGAGCCGGAACCAGCAGCGACCATGTTGCCGTCATGCCGTGATCGCCGTTGGCCCAATGCCGGGCGGCGATACCCACGACCTGACCGGTCGAATCTCTGACCTTGTAGTGCTCCACGAGCAACGGCTCGGCGTCGAACTTCGCCGGCAGCAGCATGGCGCGATCGGCCCCGGTCGACCGGAGCCCGCCCGTCTTTCCGTCCGTGGCCGCGATGCGGTCTGCGGGCAGATGAATCAGAAATTGCTCCGCGCGGCCGCCATTGGCGACGACCGTGGTTTGCGACGGCAGCCGGTGATGGCTGATCCAGGGCACCCAATGAGCCGCGGCCAGCGTGCCGCCGAAGCCCAGGACTATGCCCAAGAGGAATAACGCTCGCATGCCGCTTCCACTATGAATGGAGAGGGACAGTATCGCTGCCGCACAAGGGCTCGGCGGTTAACGAAATCACAAAACACGGCGAGTAGCGAGAAATAACGCGATCAAACGGCCGTGAAGTAGTCCCGCAGGTAAGTCTCGAACGAGCGTGGATCCTTGTGAATCAAGGCCTCCGCCTCTTCGATCGACCGGCTGACAGTCGCGGCCAGCGACTCTTCCCGCTCGGGTGCCAGCGCGAGGTCCCGGAAATAGGCTGCGTGGCTCTCGGCCAGCTTCAACGTGTACTCGAAGAAGCTCGCCTGTTCACGGCTTAGAGCCGCGAGTAACGCCGCGGAAGGCGTGCGCTCAGGCTCACGGAGAGCAACCGTCGCGAGCTCGACGGCCCCCAGGTAGTCAGCGCCGTCCGCGTCCAACAGCTCCGCGACGACCGCCACCTCACGGAGCAACTCCGCACCGCATTCGGCAAGGGGCCGCTGCTGGCCGGCGTGTGCGATTTTGAGTCCCGGCCGCCGGCCCTCACGCGCGACGGTGAGGTCGCGGCTGTCGATCTCGGCTTGCTCGGCGGAGGAGATGGGTGGGCTGTCGGCGAGCAGACAGTGAATCAACAACGCTTCGAGCAGCCGCAGCTCGTTCTGACTCATGCCGACGGGATCGGCGCAGTTCAAGTCGAGGGTCCGCACCTCCACATACTCGACGCCCCCGCGTTCGAGGGCGAGTAGCGGTCTGTGCGGGCTCGCCTTGCTCGGCTTCGGCCGAATCGTGCTGTAGTACTCGTTCTCTATCTGCAGGATGTTGGCGTTCAGCTGTCGATAGTCGCCGTCAACGACGACGCCAATCGCCGCATAGCGCGGGTCCTCGGTCGTGACGGCGGCGCGCATTCCAGCCGCATACTCGGCAAGGGAGTTCGCGCGAATGCTGAGACGCCCTTGGCTCTTGTTGCGATAGCCGAGATCGCTCATCCGCAGCGACGTCGCGAACGGCGCATGCCAGGTGTCGGGATCGAGCTCCGTCAAGAGCTCGTGGCCCTCCGGACGAAACGACTTCGACAGCACAGGGGACGCGCCAAAGAGATACGTAACGAGCCAGGCGCAGCGGCGATAGTTGCGCACGAGCCCCATGAGCTCGACCGAGCGGAAGTCCGTCAGCGATTCACGCCTCTGCTCCCGTTCGCGGTATTCAGGCCAAAACTCCTGCGGAAGTGAATAGTTGAAATGAACGCCTGCGATCGCCTGCATGGCACGACCGTAGCGATGGCCAAGCCCCCGGCGATATACGGTCTTCATGCGGCCGACGTTCGACGGTCCGTAATACGCGATCGGAATTTCGTCGGCACTGCCGAGCGTGCACGGCATGCTGGCCGGCCAGAGTAATTCGCTGCCGAGCCGGCGATGGATGAACGCGTGGACGTCGCACAGAAACTGTAACGTCTCCCACGTGCTGTGCTGGGGCGGCGTGACGAGCTCCGGCAGCGCTTCCGAATAGTCGGTCGTGATGTACGGATGCGTGAGCGCCGCGCCTAAGCTTCGCGGATGCGGCAGCTGCGAGAGATGCCCGTCGGCGGTGACGCGCAAGCTCTCCTTCTCCACGCCGCGTAGCCCGCGACGCACCAATGCGGCCCGATCGCGCAGCCATTCGAGCCGCGCAGTGAGCGACGAGTGGGGGCCAGAGACGAAATGGGTGCTCGACACGGTCACGGATTCCACGAGATCGGCGCGCATTATAGGCCGCGAATCGCCGCTGGCGCGGGTTCAGCGTAGGTTCACGAAACTTGGGCTATGGTGCGCATGACCCAGAGGGCCGACGGATGCTGCGCGCGAAATGCTCCCGGATGGTTGTCGCAGGTGCCGCTCTGCTCGCGGCAGTACCGGCCTATGCGTTTCGTTGCGGAAACCGCCTCATCAGCGCCGGCGACCCGGCCGATAAGGTCCTGCATTATTGCGGCTCACCGGTTTCAGTCGAGACACGACGCGCTGAACGTCCGTACATCGACGAGCTCGGCAGGAGCTACCTATCGCGGGGGCTCATCGAAGAAGTCGTCATTGAAGACTGGACGTACAACTTAGGCCCGCAACAATTCATGCGCCTGGTGCGGATCGAGAATGGTCGCGTCGTCGAGGTCAAAGCGCTCGGCTACGGCTACTGATCGGATCAGCCACCGGTCGCGCGCAGCAATGGCACCTGCTCCATCTCGTAGCCAATGACTTCGTGAGTGTGCGGGTCGTGGATCGGCTTGCCGCGACGAAAACACCCGGTCGTACGCGCGTTGCGTTCGAATTCCTCTTGGGAGGCAACGGGCTCCAGCGATACCCGTCCATCGGGCAGACGCACGAGACGCTGTGCCCCCTTGCCGAGTTGTCCGGCATGCCATCGCCGGTCCGTCGTATCACCGAGGACCAAGGCAATGATCTCGATACTATCGTCCATGGGGACCTCTACGTTCCGTGTTCATGCGCGACACGGGCACAATTAAGCAACCTCCGTGCCACGCCGGTGCTCATAGGCAAAACAGCGACTTAGCGCCACACGTCGTGACTCGCGTCACAGCGCGATGCGACAAAATTTGCCACCTTGGTGGCGAAACATTGCCGCGTGACACGCGTCCCCGCCCGCCGGAAAGGCTTCGGTTAGGGTCGCCGCAGAATCTCAGGAGACTCCGAATGCTGAAGTTCAGACGCCGAATGCAGGACGCGAACCACGGGCCGAAGACGTACGTCGCGCCCGGTACCAAAATCGTCGGCATCATCCAGGGCAAAGGCTCTTACGTGTTCTGTGGCACGGTGGAAGGCGACTGCGACATCAGCGGTCCACTGACTCTCGCGGAAGGCGGACGATGGAAGGGCACGATCAAGGCCACGGACATCGTCATCGCCGGCACCGTCGAGGGTGACGTGATCGGCGAGCAGCGTGTGGAGATCGCAGGCACCGCTCGCGTGACGGGAAGTCTCGCCGGAAACGCGATCGCCGTCGCCGAAGGCGCCGTCATCGAGGGCGACATCAAGGTCAAGAGCGGAACAGCGCCGGTTACGTTCCAGGAAAAGCGCGGCACCGACGCACAAGCGCAAGTGCCCACGAAGATCCACGCACACTCATAACGCGCGCTCCAGCTCTTCAAGCACCGCGCCGTCGAGCCAGCTGCGGAGTCGGTAGTCTTCGATGAACGCGCAGTGCCCGCCGTGGGGGAACACATCCACGGACAGCGCGCTCGTGACGGCGACATCATCGAGATCTGCGATCGGAATGACGGGGTCGTCGGCTGCGGCGAAGATGCGCGTCGGTACGGCTAGATTCGCCAACACGTTTCCCGTGACCGCGTAGCCTTGCAGGTACGAGTCTAGATCTGGAAACCCCGCGTAACGCGTCGCGAAAAACTCGGTCGTCGCCGTCAGAGTGGGCAACTTGCGCAAATTGCCGAAATCGTAGAGCTCTGGAAAACACGCAGCCTTCGCGAGCAGACTGCGCCGCCAGCGGCGCAGAAAGTACTTTCGATACACCCAGAGACCTTCCTCGAGCGCGCGCATCGTGCTGCGGGGGCGCAACACGGGACAGATCGCCACCACGCGCGCGAGATCTATACCCGCAGCGGGTGCCCTTGCCGCGACGCGCAGCCCGAAGTTGCCGCCGAGCGAGTGGCCAACGAGGAACGTGTGTGGTGCGCGATGTGTCGCGACGATGCGTTGCACTGCGCCGACAACCTCGTCGATTCGGCACGAATGGAACAGCTCGGGATTCAGCGCAAACGTGTCGCCGTGATCGCGGAAGTTCAGCCTGAAGATGTCGAAGCCCGCTTCGTACAGCCGCCCGCCGGTGGACAGGACATAACTCGCCGCAGCGCTCCCCTCCCAGCCATGTAACAGAATCACGAGCCCGCGCGTGGCCCCTATTTGCGGGCTGAAATGGCCCAGGAGGCGTACGCCGGCTCCGCAATCGACGATCTCATCCCGCGTTGCAGCCAGCATGGGGCCGGCCTGCCGGCGCAGCCACGGCTGCCGGAACGGCCAGCCCGCCAGCACTGACTGCACGTGGCGATGACGCAGCCCGATCGGGGGTTTGAATGCACTTACGACGTGCGGCCTACGCTGCATAGTTATAGACTTGGAACCGGTCGCAACCGTGCGTCGAACCGAGGACCCGGGGGACCGAATAACAACTATAACAATGAACCCGAAATCGCGCGCATGCCGAGCTCTGCACTCAACTTCGGATTGAAACGCCGCTCGCTCGCATCGATGGGTGCGCTCGCGGCGGGCGTCAGCGTCGTCTTCGCCGTCCTTCTATACCTGTTAGCGACGGGCCGAATGTCGCTTCTGATCTTCGGCACCTTGCTGTTCGTCAGCGTCCTGGTCGCCACCGGGATCGCGTTACTGCTNNGAGCTGCGCGATCTCGCCGCGGCGGTCAACACCATGCGCACGAGCCTGCGCACCAGCACGATCTCGCGCGACTACCTCGATCGGCTGCTGTCGAGCATGGGCGAGGCGCTATTGATCACGGACATGAACGGCCGGATCGAGCGCGCCAACGCTGCGGCCGGCGAACTGTTCGGCCATACGGAAGGCGAGCTCGTAGGCAAGCTTGCCGACGAGCTGATCTTATCGAACGACCGACGTCGCGCAGAAGGCGTGGCCTCCCGGCCACGCGAGGGCGCCGTGCTACGCGCGGATGGCTCGACTATCAGCGTGTCTTACACAGTCGCGAATGTGCACAACGACCGCAACGACGTCGTCAGCAAGGTGTACGCGGCGCATAACATCGACGAACGCAAGCGCGTCGAGCAGCGAATACGCTACCTCGCGCGAACCGACTCGTTGACAAAAATCGCAAACCGGATGCAGTTCCAGCACATGCTGCAACAGGCCATTGCGCGTGCCCGCAGGAGCCAGCAGTACGTCGCGATCCTCTATCTCGACGTGGACCGGTTCAAGGACATCAACGATACGTTCGGTCACTCCGCAGGCGACACGAGCCTCGAGATCTTCGCGCGGCGAACTCTCGCCGAACTCGGCGAGAACGCGCACGCCGGCCGCTTGGCCGGCGACGAGTTTGCCGTGCTGATCACTGGCTTTGAACGCCTCGACGCAATGCAAACGCATCTCGGGGAGCTCGCGCCGCGGTTGTTACAGGCCGCAGGCAAACCCTTTCAGGTACATGGCGAGGAGATCTTCCTCACGGCCAGCATGGGCATCGCGATCTACCCGCGCGACGGCGACAACGTCATCGATCTGATCCGCAACGCCGATGCCGCGCTCTACCAGGCGAAGAAAGCAGGCGGCAATTGCTTCGAGTGGTATTCGGCGGACATGAATACCGCGGCAGTCGAGCGGCTGATGTTGAAGAGCAAGCTGCGCCGCGCGCTCGAGCGCGACGAGCTGCGCCTTCACTACCAACCGAAATACCGCTTGACCACCGGCCGGCTCGAAGGCGCGGAAGCGCTGCTGCGTTGGGATTTGCCGGAGCGCGGCGTCGTGCTGCCGTCTGACTTCGTGCCACTCGCCGAAGAAACGAACCTGATCCTGCAGCTCGGCGATTGGGTGCTGAACCGGGTGTGTGCGGACTATCGTGCTTGGCAGCGCACGGTTCCATCGCCGTGCCGCGTGTCCTTGAACCTGTCGCTGCGACAGTTGCAGCAGCGCCGGTTCCTCGATCAAGTGCGCGATACGTTTCGCGCCCACGGCGTTTCGCCCACTTCGCTAGAGCTCGAGATCACCGAATCGACGCTCATGGAAGATCCCGAACGCACCGTCCGGATTCTCGACGCGCTCTACGGCATGGGCCTGCACCTCGCGATCGACGACTTCGGTACTGGGTACTCGTCGTTGAGCGCACTGCAGCAGTTCCCGATCAACACATTGAAAATCGACCAATCCTTCGTGCGTAACGTCGCCACCGATCGCGACGATGCAGCCATCGTGGACGCGATCATCCAGATGGCGCACAGCCTTCAACTCGAAGTGGTCGCAGAAGGTGTCGAATCCGAGGCGCAGCTCGATTTCCTGCGCAAGCATGGTTGCGACTATGCGCAAGGGCATCTGTTTGGCGAAACTATGAACGCCGACCAGTTCTGCGAATTGCTGATTTCCGAGGCCGAAGGCAGCGGCAAGTACCGCGCGCTATTTGCCTGAGCCCGGTAATGCGCCTCCCGGCAGCCTTGAGGTATATTGCGGGCTCGCCCTTAGAGAATTTCAACGAGGTAAGGTCATGAAAACGCTGACGTGCTGGTCCGTGGTTGCAGTTGCCGGATATTTCGTTTTCGGCGCGGCTGCGTGCGAGAACCCCGCCATCGTCTCTATCCCAGAGGGCAAAGGGGCGACGCTCGAGCAGATGCTCGCGGCGCAAGCGCAGGTCAAAACGTACCAGGGGAAAATGAACGAGTATCTGGCTTGCATCGATGCCGAGTCAGACTCGCAAGGCGAGAAGGCCCCGAACGAATACAAAGCCCTAATGGTGAATCGCCATAACGCCGCCGTCGCCGAGATGGAAGGCGTGGCCGCTGCGTTCAACACCCAGATCAAGGCGTACAAAGCCGCCAATCCGACGCCCGCCAAGTAACCACCAGCTGCAGAGCCTGGCGGCGCCGGCCGGCGCCGCCAGCAGTTCATCTGTCCAGCGCTTCGATCTGACGCTTCAAGTCGTACTTGTCGTCCGTCACGATCCGCTCCAGCACTTTGACGCGCTCTTCCAGCTGATCCAGTCGCTGTTGCCACTCTTGTCGTTCTGCGTCGTCCGTGCCCCGCAAATCCCGCAGATTCCTGTGGTGCATCCGCTGATTGATCAGCTTGTACGCAAAGACGATAAATAGAATCGCAAGTACAAATTCAAAAGCAGGATTCATCGGCGCCGACCTCCCCGTCCACGCCCAGTCACTAGTTCTGTTGGTTCAGCTGCTGAAACTCACGGTCGAGCTTGTAGCGACTCGACGTCACGTACTTCTCTAGCCGTTGCAGCCGAACATCGAGATCCCGAAATCGATAGCGCACGCCCGACAAGCTGCTGTGCGGATTCGACCGCACTTGCCTCTGTACTGCATCCGAAGCGTCACGCCCACCACCTTCGTAGCTTCTGACCGGCAGCAGGAATCCGAGAACGATGTAGGCAACGATCACGAGCGGCGCCGAGAACACCGCGCCGAGCACGACGAGCACCCGCGTGACCGTGACATCGAAGCCGAAATAGTCCGCGAGCCCCGCGCACACGCCGAAAACCTTGCCGCTGGTCGGAATTCGATACAGCCGATTCACCAGCCTGGGACCACGCTCAGCGCTCATTGCGGCACTCCGGATGCAGTCGCGCAGCGGTCACCAAAGTGATGTGCACGATCATAGCTTCTTCCTCCAATCGGGAACCTCATTGTCCAGAATCGTTTCGAGCGCGTTCACGCGGCTCTCCATGCCCTGGCTCTCTTTCCACAGATTTTCGAGCATCTGGTGCTCGTCGTCAGAGAGTCCCTTCGTCGCTTTCCATTTGGTCGAGTAGTGCATGACCATGAACAGCGGCACCACCACCGTCATGAACACGATACCGAGCACGAACCACGGTTGACTGTCGTGCATGACTATCAGGCGGGCGTATTACCGCCGCTCTTCTGGCCGGCGCGCTTCGACTTCAACTCGCGCAATTCCTTTGCAACAGCGTCCTCGGCCTCGAGTTCTGCAAACTCGTCCTGCAGACCTTTCTTGGCTTTGCTGCCCATGTCGTAGGCCTCGACATATGCCTCCATATCGTCGACACGTCGCTCGAACTGATCGAATTTAATGAATGCATCGTCGATGCGAGCACTGTGAAGGCGCTTGCGGACTTCGAGACGGCGGCTGGCCGTCTGCTGGCGGGCCAAAATGGCCTGCTGGCGGGTCTTCGCGTCCAGGAGCTTCTCCTCCAGCCGCACGATGTCCTCGTTCAACCGCTCGAGCCCGTCGCCGAGCGACTGGTGTTGACTGCGCAAGGCATCTGCCGCGTTCACGACGCGGGCCTTCTCGGCCAATGCGGCTTTGGCCAGATCCTCGCGTTCCTTGTCGAGCGCGAGCTCCGCCTTGGACTGCCAATCACGGGATTCCGCCTCGAGCCCGGTCAGCGTGCGTGTGATTTCTTTTCGGTCGGCAATGGCGCGCGCCGCCGTCGAACGCACTTCCACCAGGGTGTCTTCCATCTCCTGGATCATCAGACGTACGAGCTTCTCGGGGTCCTCGGCCTTGTCGAGGATGGAGTTGATGTTGGCATTCACGATATCGGTAAAGCGGGAGAAGATGCCCATGGCCGGGTCCTCTGTCTGTAGATGGTCTTCGTTTAGCAGGATCCATGCCAGCCGGCCCGCGCCTGCCTAAGCCGCTGAATAGTCTGTCATCTACCGAGTTGGCCGGACAATACGGCCATGGGCACCGCGGAGGCGTTCGGCTAAGATTTCGCCGAAACAACCAATTCTTGGTGGCTCTTGACCACTACAGCCCCGACCGCGGACAGCACCGGCCTCTTTGGCGAAGCACCTTCGTTCATGGCCATGCTCGAGCACGTGTCGCGCGCCGCGAAGCTCGCCAAGCCCGTGCTCGTGATCGGTGAGCGGGGCACCGGCAAGGAATTGATCGCCTCCCGCCTGCACTATCTTTCGGAGCGGTGGGAGCAGCCGCTCGTGAAGATCAACTGTGCCGCCCTGACCGAATCGTTGCTCGAGACCGAGCTGTTCGGCCACCAGGCCGGCGCGTTCACGGGCGCCACTCGAACTCACATCGGCCGATTCGAGCAGGCCGACGGCGGCACCCTGGTACTCGACGAACTGGGCACCATTCCGCTGCGCATGCAGGAGAAAATCCTGCGCGTCATCGAGTACGGCGAGTTTCAGCGCGTCGGCGGCTCCGACACGTTGCGGACGGACGTCCGGATCGTCGGCGCCACGAACGAGCACCTGCCGCGACTAGTGGAGCTCGGGCGTTTTCGGCCCGACTTGCTCGACCGGTTGGCCTTCGACGTCGTCCACGTGCCGCCACTACGGGCGCGGCCCGAGGACATCGGCTCGCTCGCGTATCACTTCGCGGTCAACGTCACGAAGGAGCTACGACGGTCGTTCTTCCCGGGTTTTACTTCGGAGGCGAAAGCCGCCCTGCTCGGGTATGCATGGCCTGGCAATGTCCGGGAGTTGAAAAATGCGATCGAGCGTAGTGTCTACCGGGCTAAAGAACCCGATCAACCGATCGACACGATTCTGTTCGATCCGTTCGCCTCGCCCTACAGCTTGAGCCTACCCGCCGCGCCGCGAACGACCGCCGAAACGGCTGCCACACCGCCACCCGCCACGGCCGACGATGGAATGCCACGCGACTTCCGCTCCGCAGTCGCAGCGTTCGAGCAGCAGCTACTGCAGCGGGCACTCCAGCGCGCGCAGTTCAAGCAAACGTTGGCCGCCAAATTGCTCGGTCTGAGCTACCACCAGTTGCGCAGCCTGCTGCGCAAATACGGCCTCGCGAAAGCCGGGGCCGACAACGGCGAGTGACCCACCGAGGACCGCCGCGGGCGCGCGCATCCAGGTCGCGGCCTGCCGATCGCGGAACGTGATGCTAAGATGCTGGGCTCATTTTCAGCACTTTTTCGTCGAGGCACACGTCAATCATGAAGCAGAAGAGCAAGCCGCCCGTGCGGGTCGCCATCACCGGAGCCGCGGGCCAGATCGGATATCAATTAGCCTTTCGAATCGCATCGGGCCAGCTGTTCGGGCCGGACCAGCCGATCATCCTGCAGCTGCTCGAAATCACGCCGGCGCTCGGCGCCCTGAACGGCGTCGCGATGGAGCTCGACGATTGCGCCTTCGACACGCTTCACAGCGTCGTGGTCACCGACAAAGCGGAGGAAGCGTTCCGCGACACAAACTACGCGCTGCTCGTAGGTGCGCGGCCGCGCGGCCCCGGCATGGAGCGTAAAGATCTCTTGATCGCGAACGCGCAGATCTTCTCGGCGCAGGGCAAAGCGCTCGACAAGGTCGCCGACCGCCGCGTGAAAGTGCTCGTCGTCGGCAACCCTGCGAATACGAATGCACTCATCGCTCGCGAGAACGCGAAGGGCCTCGACCCCCGCAACTTCACGGCGATGATGCGACTCGATCACAACCGCGCCAAAGCACAGCTTGCCGGCAAGGCCGGCGCACACGTTAGCGACGTGCGCCGCGTGATCGTCTGGGGCAACCACTCGGCGACACAGTTTCCGGATCTGGCACACGCCACGGTCAATGGAACGCCTGCGCTCTCGCACGTGTCTCAGGCCTGGTACCGCGACGAGTTCATCCCCACCGTGCAACAGCGTGGCGCAGCGATCATCAAAGCGCGTGGCGCTTCGTCGGCCGCTTCGGCCGCTTCGGCCGCCATTGATCACGTCCACGACTGGGCGCTCGGCACCCCGGACGATGACTGGGTGAGCATGGCCGTCGCGTCCGACGGCAGCTACGGCATCGCAGAAGGCTTGGTGTATTCCTACCCGGTTCGTTGCGTGCGCGGCGAGTACCAGATCGTGCAAGGCCTCGCCGTCGACGACTTCGGGCGTAGCAAGATGGCGGCGACCGAAACCGAGCTCCGCGAGGAGCGCGCCGGGGTCAAAGACTTGCTGTAGACCCGCGCCGCGAGTGGTGCGACCGCGAACCACGTCGGATAAGGAGTAGCGATGGCAACGTTGGTTTGGCTGCTGCTCCTAGTGGTGCTGCCGCTCACTCTCGCGTATTGGCGCGCGAGCTTGCTGGTCGCAACGTTTACGCTCGGCGCGTTACTCGTTGCCTATGTTTTCCTGGGCCATGGCAGTGCTACGGCGAACGCCCTGTGGGGCGTTCCGTTCGCTCTACTGCTACTCCTGAACCTCGTTCCCGTGCGCCGTGCACTCGTCAGCGCGCAGCTGCTCGGCCTGTATCGCCGCATGCTGCCGAGCATGTCGAAGACGGAACAGGATGCGCTCGAGGCCGGCAACGTCTGGTGGGAAGGCGAGCTGTTCGCCGGCAAACCGGATTGGCGCAAGTTGCTTCGCCTGCCGGCCCCCCATCTCACACCCGAGGAGCAGGCGTTTCTCGACGGCCCGACCGAGAGCCTTTGCCGCATGCTCAACGACTGGCAGATTACGCACGAGCTGGCTGACATGCCGCCGAACGTCTGGCAGTACATCAAGGCGCAGAAGTTCTTCGCCATGATCATTCCGAAGGACTATGGCGGCCTCGGCTTCTCGCCGCTCGCGAGCTCGATGGTGCTCGGAAAGATCGCGTCGCGGAACGCGACGGCCGCCTCCACGATCGGAGTGCCGAACTCGCTTGGACCCGCCGAGTTGTTGCTGCACTACGGCACCGACGAGCAAAAGCAACGCTGGTTGCCGGGCCTCGCGAACGGCACCGAAATTCCGAGCTTCGCGCTGACGTCGCCTCGCGTGGGCTCCGACGCGACCGCGCTCGTCGACAAAGGCGTCGTCTGCAAGGGCACGTTCCAAGGCCGCGAAGTGCTCGGCGTTCGCCTGAACTGGGACAAGCGCTACATTACGCTGGCGCCCATTGCGACGGTGCTAGGCCTCGCGTTCAAGTTGTACGACCCCGACCACCTGCTTGGCGAAGTCGAGGACTACGGCATTACCGCGGCGTTGATACCCACGAACCTGCCTGGCATCGAGATCGGCCGCCGGCACTTCCCGCTGAACATTCCATTCCAAAACGGCCCGACGCGCGGCCACGACGTGTTCGTGCCGATCGACGCGATCATCGGCGGTCCGAAGATGGCCGGTCAGGGGTGGCGCATGCTCGTCCAACTCCTGGCGGTGGGCCGCAGCATCGTGTTGCCGAGCAACGCGCTCGGCGGGGCCGCGGCAGCGCTGTACGCGTCCGGCGCCTACGCGAAGTTGCGCAGACAGTTTGGCTTGCCGATCGGCAAATTCCACGGTGTTGGCGAAGCGCTGGCGCGCATGGCAGGCAATGTCTACACAATGACCGCCGCGTCACGGGTTACGTGCACGGCGCTGCTGCACGGCGAGAAGCCCGCCGTGCCGTCTGCGATTTTGAAGTACCACAACACCGAGCTCGGCCGGCAGGTCGCGAATGACGCCATGGACATCCACGGCGGCAAAGGGATCATGCTGGGGCCGAAGAACTACCTCGCGCGAAGCTACGAGTCGGTGCCGATCGCGATCACGGTCGAGGGCGCGAACATCCTCACGCGCAACCTGATCATTTTTGGCCAGGGCGCCATCCGTTGCCATCCGTTCGTACGCGGCGAGATGGACGCGGTGCGCAACACCGATCGCAAGGCGGGGCTCGCGGTGTTCGACCGGCTGCTGTTCGGTCACTTGGGCTACGCCATGTCGAACGCGGTCCGCTCGTTCGTGATGGCACTCACGATGGCGCGATTCACGGCGGTTCCGGTCTCGGGGCCGACCCGGCGCTTCTACCAGAAGATCAACCGGTACAGCGCATCGTTCGCGCTGCTGACAGACGCCGCCATGCTCACGCTCGGCGGCGAGTTGAAACGCCGCGAGCTGCTGTCCGCGCGATTCGGCGACATCCTGAGCTACATGTACCTCGCTTCGATGGTGCTGAAGCACTATCGCGACCGTGGTGAGCCGGCGGACGAGTTACCCCTGGTCGAGTGGTCGTGCCGAACGCTGCTTTATAAGGCGCAAGAGCAATTCCACGGGTTGCTCCGCAACTTCCCGAACCGCGTGCTCGCCGGGCTGCTGCGCGTCTTGATCTTCCCGCGCGGCCGCACGTACTCGTCACCGTCCGACGAGCTCGGGCAGCGAATCGTGGAGCTCGTGATCAATCCCACACCCACGCGCGAACACCTGACGGACGGTATCTACAAAACGGTCGAGCCAGGCAATCCGCTCGGCTTGTTACAGCAGGCCATGGAGCTCGCGGAGCAGGTCAAGCCGCTCGAGCGGCGCATCTTCGACGCGCGTCGGGCGGGCCAGATCAAGGCGGAAGACACGCCGGGGCAGATCGACGAAGCCGAGGCCAAGGGCGTGCTGACCAAGGCCGAGGCGCAGGCCGTGCGCGCCTTCGACCTCAAGGTGCTGGAGCTGACGGGCGTCGACGATTTCGACCCCCGCGATCTCCGTCGCGCATAGTCGCGTGCGCACGGGGCGTCGCGTGAGGCGCCGAACCACGCGTGCTAGAGTGAAGCGAGAATAGTTCGCGAGGAGTCGTCGCCCATGCTGACGCGCAGCGCTTTGTTCCTGGCCTGTGCCACGCTGGCAGCGTGCGGGCAGCAGTCGCCCCCAGCAGCGCCCGCCGCACCGGCTGTCGCGCCGCCCGCGGTTGCGCCGCCCGCGGCCGCAGCTACCTTCACCCGCAAAGCGGCTCCCGACGGCGCTATGGCGTACATCATCGAGCCCGTCGACGGCGCGACGGTCACGAGTCCCGTCCACGTGGTGTTCGGGCTCAAAGGCATCGGGGTGGCGCCCGCGGGCACCGATCGTCCCGACGCCGGCCACCACCACCTGCTGATCGACGCAGGGCTGCCGGCGGACTTAAGCCTGCCGATTCCGAGCGACGATACGCACAAACACTTCGGCGGCGGTCAAACAGAGACGGCGCTCACGCTCGCGCCCGGCAAACACACGCTGCAGCTGCTGCTTGGAGATCATCTGCACGTGCCGTTCGAGCCGCCGATCGCGTCGAGCGTCGTGACCATCGAAGTGCAGTAGCAGCGGCGGTTCGCTGCAGCGGCAGGCAGCACGTGTATACGGAGTTCTTCGGCCTCAACGAGAAGCCTTTCGCGATCACACCGGATCCGCGCTACCTCTACATGAGCGCGCGGCACACCGACGCGCTCGCGCATCTCGTATACGGCATTTCCGAGAGCGGCGGATTCATCCAGCTGACGGGCGAAGTCGGCACGGGCAAAACGACGCTGATCCGCAGTCTTCTCGATCAGCTACCGGAGAAGGCGGACATCGCGTTGATCCTGAGCCCACAGCTCACGACGCTCGAATTCCTGCAAACAATCGCCGAGGAACTCGGCTGCCTGCTGCCACAGGAACGCTCTGTAAAGGCGTTGATCGACGCCTTGAACGGACACCTTCTGAAGGTGCACAGCGAGGGCCGCCGCGTCGTGCTGATCGTAGACGAGGCACAAACGCTCTCGCCTGAGTTACTGGAGCAGGTGCGACTGCTGACGAACCTCGAAACGGCCAAGCAGAAGCTGCTGCAGATCATCCTGATCGGCCAGCCCGAGTTGCGAGACTTGCTCGACCGATCGGACATGCGGCAGGTCGCGCAACGCATCACGGGTCGATACCACCTCGAGCCGCTCGACGCCGAGGACACGGCCACGTACGTGGGGCATCGCATGCGCGTCGCCGGTTCGCTACGTGACGTGTTCTCGAAATCGGCGACGCGCGGCCTTTACCACCACGCACGCGGCATCCCGCGGCTCATCAATGTGATCGCCGATCGCGCACTGCTCGCGGCGTACACGCAGGATCGCCACGCCGTTGACCGCAGGCTGGTCGCACGTGCGGCCGCCGAGGTGTTCGGTGCGCGGCGCATCGGGCATGCGTGGTGGTGGGCGATCACGGCTGCAACCGGCGTCGCCCTGTTTGCGTTCGCGACCACGAACCTGTGGCACACGCCGGCGGAGCCGACGCACTCGACCAGCGAAAACTTGGCGCCCACCACCAGCACGCCCACGGTAGACGCGCCGGCATCCGACATCGTCGTCGCAGCAGCGATCAGCGCCGCGGCGCCGCCGACAGCTGCCGTCGAGAACCTTGCGCCGCGCGCGCCGGCCACCCTGCGCGAGCTGCTCGCTGAGCCCGACTTCGCACTGACGCCGGATGAAGCAATCGGAACGTTGCTCACGCTTTGGGGCGCCGAGTACGACGCCGCGCGCCGCGAGCCATGCAAACAGGCAGCCGAGCAAGGACTGCGCTGCCTGCTTCAGAGCCGCGGCTCGCTCGGGGAGCTCAAGCGCGTGAACTGGCCGACGATTGTTTCGCTCGTCGCCGATGACGGCGCAGAGCACCCGGTCGTGATCACCGCGCTGCGCCACGACACTGCGGAGCTCGTTGCCCACGGCAAGACGTTCGAGCTTTCGCTGGTGGACTTGGGGCTCAATTGGTACGGCGATCATCTTCTGCTATGGCGGCCGGGAAGCGCGCCGACCAAGGACCTGGCGCCAGGCATGGACGACGTCGGCGTGCTATGGCTGCGCGGCATGCTCGCGCGCATCGACGGCACGGATCCGCCAGCCGACGCTTCGACGGTGTATGACACGGGGCTCGCGCGTAGGGTCAGGGAGTACCAGCGCGCGCGGCAGCTCACGGTGGACGGCATCGTCGGCGATCGGACAGTGGTTGCCATGCTTGCCGACCTCAAGCTTCCAGACACACCACTCCTGCTCGCGGGACGCTGACATGTCGTTCATCCTCGATGCACTCCGCAAATCCGAGCACGAGCGCCAACGTTCCGCGGTGCCAGGTTTGTCGCACGTGCCGCTCGCGACGATGCGGCGGGAGCTGCCGGGCTGGGCAATGCTCGTGATCGGCGCGCTGGCTGCCGCTGTCCTCGTGCTAGGTGGCGCCTGGTGGCAAAACCAACGCTCGCTCAGCACGCCGGTTGCGACCTCTTCGGCCGCCACAGCTCCACCCGTTGCGTCGACTCCGCCGCTGGTGGCGGCCCCTGCCCCTATCGCGCCTGCGGTTGCCCCCCCGGCCGTGGCAGCAGCAACCGTCGCCCCTGCCCTACCGCCGCCGCAAGAGACTGCGGTCGCTTCGACGTCGTTGTTGCCGGACTCCAAATCCGCCGCCGCGCCCGCCGACCTGCAATCGCTCTCGGACGCCGCATTTGTACCGAAGGAACCCATACCAATGGGGCCGACGTTACCCAGCGTCACCGCGTTGCTGGCGCAAGGCATTGACGTTCCTCCGCTCAAGCTCGAACTGCTCGGCTACAGCGACAAGCCGGTGGAGCGATTCGTGTTCATCAACGGTCGTAAGTACAAAGAGGGTGAGCGGCTCAGCGAAGGACCCGAGGTCGTGCAGATCGAACGGCAGGGTGTCGTGCTCAGCCAGCACGGCCAGCGATTCCAGCTGGCGCCTGAGTAATCAAGTTGCGGCGGGAAGAGGCCCGATCAGCGCCGCGTCGTCGTTACGCGGATCGTTGACCGCCAGCGATACCGGCCACGCTTCCACCTGCGGCGCACGCGCCGCGAGCTCTGCCGCTTCGGATGCGCTCGTCCGCGGATCGAGCCAATGCGCCTGGTCGGCACGCGCCACGAGCACCGGCATGCGGTCGTGGATCGGCGCGAGCGTAGCGTTGGCATCGGTTGTCACGATCACGCACGTTTCCAGCGTGCGTCCGTCAGGTGCGCGCCAGCGCTCCCACAGGCCCGCGAACGCGAGCAACGGCTCGTCACGGCCACGAATGAAGAACGGCCGACGTCGGCCTTGCACCGCGGCGGCCCATTCGTAAAACCCGCTGGCCGCGATGAGGCAGCGGCGTCGCGTGAACGCTTCGCGAAATGCAGGCTTCTCGGGCAGGCTATCGAGACGCGCGTTGATGAGTCGCTGACCGATCGATGCTTCCTTCGCCCAGAACGGCACGAGCCCCCACTTCAGGAGATCCAGCCGCCGCACGTCGTCGTGCTGGCGCACCACGGCCACGGCTTGCCCCGGCGTGACGTTGTAGTGCTGCGGCAGCGCTTCGGCCACAGCCTCGGTGAGACCGAAGTGCTCGGCGAGCTGCGCGGAAGTGGCGAACAGCGCGAACCGGCCGCACACCTTACTCTCGGACGCCGCGGCCGTAGTGCAGCAGCAGCAGCACCGCTGCGAACAACACCGCAGCCGAACCGAGCATGATGGCGTAGGCCAAACCTAACGGTATGTCCGACGAGCCAAGCATGCCGTAGCGGAACGCGTTGACCATGTACAGAATCGGATTCGCCAGGGCGACTTTCTGCCAGAACGGCGGCAGCAGCTTGATGGAGAAGAACACGCCGCCGAGGTAGGTCAATGGCGTCAGCACGAACGTCGGGATGATCGAAATGTCGTCGAACGACTTCGCGAAGATCGCGTTGAACAAACCCGCAATCGAAAACACGATGGCGGTGAGCAAGATCGTGGTGAAGGTGATCAGCGGATGCACGACGTGCAGGTCAGCGAAAAACATCGCAACCACGACGACGAGCGCGGCGACAAGCAGGCCGCGGACAACGCCGCCGACCACATAGCCCACCACGATCGTGGTGTGCGCCAACGGCGCCACCAGCATCTCCTCGAGATGCAGCATCAATTTGCTCGAGAAAAACGACGACACCACGTTCGCGAATGAGTTCGTGATGACGGACATCATGATGAGTCCGGGCGCGATGAACGTCATGTACGGCACCCCGTCCATGGTCCCGATCCGCCCGCCCACGAGGCTGCCGAAGATGATGAAGTACAGCGTCATCGTGATGGCCGGCGGCACGATCGTCTGGATCCAGATCCGCACGACGCGGCGGGATTCTTTGCGCACGATCGTGCTGAGCCCCACGAGATTGATGCGCCACAGGTTCGGCGCGGCGGTGCGGTGGCTTAAGGTTGCGTCGTTCATGCGGAGGGGCGCTCCTCTTTGTCCTTATCCTGGACGAGCCGAATGAACAGCTCCTCGAGGCGATTCGTCTTCGTGCGCATACTGACCACGTGCAGCGACTGCGTGGAAAGCTGCGCGAATACGTCGTTCAACCCCTGCCCCTTGGTGACTTCGACCTCGATCTCGTGCTCGCTCCGCAGTCGGGTGGGGTAGCCTGCGAGCGCAGGTGCGGCGCTGACAGGTTCCCGCAAGCTCAATACAAACGCCTCGACTTGTAGTTTGCCGATGACATTCTTCATCGTATCGTTCTCGATGATCCTACCTTCATCGATGATCGCGATGTTCCTGCACAAGCTCTCGGCTTCGTCGAGGTAGTGTGTGGTCAGGATGATCGTGACGCCGGCCGCATTGATCTCACGCATGAACTCCCACATCGAGCGGCGGATTTCGATGTCGACGCCGGCTGTTGGCTCGTCGAGAATCAAAAGACGCGGCTCGTGAACGAGTGCCCGCGCGATCATGAGCCGGCGCTTCATACCACCCGACAGCGTACGCGCGATGCCGAGACGCTTTTCCCACAGGTGCAGCGCCTTCAGGTACTTCTCCGTGCGCTCGCGCGCCACGTTCGCCGGCACGCCGTAGTACCCCGCCTGATTGATCAACGTGAGGTCGTTGCGCTCGAACATGTTCAGGTTGATTTCTTGCGGCACGACGCCGATGCACGACTTCGCGACGTCGCGCTCGGTCTCGAGGTCGTGGCCGAACACCTGCACCGAGCCGCTCGTCTTTCGGGTTAGTGACGTGATGATGCCGATAGTCGTGGTTTTGCCCGCGCCGTTTGGGCCGAGCAGCGCGAAAAAATCGCCCTCGCGTACCGTGAGGTCTATGCCCTTCAGCGCTTCCACGCCGTTGCGGTAGACCTTACGTAGATCCTTGATGACTAGCGCGTCCATTGGTGTCCAAAGCCGGAGCCCGTGCTCCGCGGGCGGCTATTGTAAATGCGACAGCACCGCAGTGCCGCAATGAACGCGTGGGTAGGTGTCAGGTAACGGGATGCGCAGGTCGCCGCTGCGGCCAATCCCGAGCGAGCCCCGGTTGCAGCGCAATGAGCGCGAGCTGTCGCCGCGACTCGGGCCGCGTGTCGGTCAGGATGCCGAGCCAGATCCAATCCTGGCCCGAGAACGCGCACTGCACGACGTCCGACACCGCAGCGAGCCGCGCGAGGTCGGGCAGCGTGAGCGCCCGCAGCAACTCGACCTGCGCGACACCCAGGCCGAGCAGCAATTGCGCCTGGTACGGACTCTGACGGCTCGTTTGACGCGCAGCCAAGAGGATCGACAGAGCGAGCTCCTGGTACCGGGCATCACGTTCGCCGACCGCGGCCGATTCCCGCTCGGCCCCGCCGTCGCAGTGGACCTCGAACAGAGCGCGCGGAAACTGCGCCACGTTATCGAGCAGCGCGCCATCGGCTGCGCGCAGCGGCGAGTGAGCAGTGGCCGGCAAACCAAGGCAATCGCCCTCGACTCGCGCGCGAGTCGAGGGCGATTGCCT